>CABQMF010000051.1 GCA_902465265.1 uncultured Collinsella sp.
CCAGATCTACCTCGCAGGCCTGCTTAAGGACCTGGGCCTTTCGGCGAGCGCCGGCCAGGCCCGTCGCGATATCGACGGCGGCGGCGTCAAGATCAACGGCAAGGCCGTGGCTCCCAAGAGCTACAACATCGATCCGAGCGCCCTCAAGCTGGGCGACACCCTCTCCGTAGGCAAGCGCAAGGGCTTTAAATTGGTCTAGCAAGTAGGTCAACCTAACATGTGCAATAGGGCCGCAGCCGGAACGATTCCGGCTGCGGCCCTTTGAGTTGCGGTGAAATAGTTCCTAAAAATGCCATACGGCGCCCAGGCAGGAACTATTCCACCGCAACTTTTCTTCCGCACCCAAGGGATCATTTGGCGGTGCCGTTAAGCGGATGGGGTGTTAGCGGGACCTCCTTTTGGGCATACAATGGCTGTTGGCTTGCTGCGGTGAAGGCTCGTCCGCTCCGCAGTTATTTCTACAGTTAAAGGAGTATGTATGTCCGTTGAGGTCATGAGGTCTGTGATCGATGCAGCCGAGGGTCGCGTGCCCGTCGACACGCTGTTTACCAATGCGCAGATTGTCGACGTATATGGCCAGCGCGTGGCGCCCGGTAGCGTTGCCGTCAAGGATGGCGTAATCGTCGGCGTGCTTTACGACGGTCGCGACGATGCCGCCGGTACCTACGAGGCTGCCGAGGTTATCGACTGCCAGGGTCGCTATCTCGCCCCCGGTTTTATCGACGGACATCTGCACATTGAGTCCTCGAACATCCGCCCCGCCGAGTATGCGCGCATGGCGGCGACGCGCGGTACCACCACCGCCATTGCCGACAGCCACGAGATCGCCAACGTAGCGGGGCTCGACGGTCTGCGCTTTATGATCGAGGACGGCCGTCGCGCGCCCATTTCCATCAAGTACATGATGCCCTCGTGCGTGCCCGCGCTGCCCGATGAGCAAGCGGGCGCTGTGATTACCGCCGCCGACATGCAGGCGTTTTTTGCCGAGCATCCGGACGACGTCTTTGGTCTGGGCGAAATGATGAACCTGCCGGGCGTCTTTATGGCCGATCCCGAGACCTGTGCTCGCATCGATGCTGCCGACCAGACTCCGTCCAAGCAGGTCGACGGCCATGCGCCGCTCGTTGCCGGCAAGGACCTCAATGCCTATGCCGCGGCGGGTATTATCGCCGACCACGAGTCGACGATTCCCGAGGAGGCGCTCGACAAGCTGTCCCGCGGCATGTATGTGATGCTGCGTGAGGGTACGTGTAGCCACGACCTGGCCAACTTGTCGCCGATGCTGCTGGAGAACCCCGCCCGCGCCCGTCGTTGCTGCTTTGCGACCGACGACCGCGCTCCCTCAGATGCGCTTTCGACCGGTATGATCGACAATGCCTGCCGCGTGGCTATCGAGGCCGGTATTGACCCCGTGGTTGCCATCTCTATGGCGTCCCTGTCCACGGCCGAGGCGTTTGGCCTGGACCACGGTTGCCGCGACCCGCACGAGCTCCGCGGCGCAATCGCCCCGGGCAAGCGTGCCGACCTGCTGGTACTCAACGACCTGACGTTTGCCACGGCTCCGCATTGCGTGTATGCCGCCGGTGCACTGGTGGCGCAGGACGGCACCTTTGTGGGCGAGATCGCACCCGAGATGGCCGAGGTTGCGGCCCTTGCCGATGAGCTGCGTGCTTCCGTTAAGCTGCCGAAGCTATCGCTCGACGTGTTCAACTATGCCTTTAAGCCGGGCGAGGCCGTGATCGACGTGGTGCCGGGCAAGGCCATCACGGGCATGGTTCGTCCCGAGAATGCCGAGGGTCTGCGCCGCATTATGCTTATCGAGCGCCATGGCCGCGGCGTGTCGCTGCAGGCCGAGGGCGTCGACGGCGACGGCCCCGCCGGCATGGGGCTCGTTGGCAAGCATATCGGCCGCGGCTGGGTGCGTGGCTTTACCATCACCGGTGGTGCCATTGCCTCCACGATCGGCCACGACTCGCACAACGTGTGCGTGGTGGGCGACAACGCTGCCGATATGATGGCTGCCGTCGAGGCTGTTGGCCAGGGCGGCCACGTGCTGGTGCGCAACGGCGAGGTCGTGGCGCGTATTCCGCTGGCGCTTGGTGGTCTGATGAGCGAGGGCACGGCCGAGGATGTCGCCGCGCAGCACGACGACTTTATGGTCAAGGCGCGCGCCATGGGTATTGAGCCGCCGCTCGACCCCATCATGGGCATCATCTTCCTGCCCCTGCCGGTGATCCCGACGCTCCGCATCCGCCCCGAGGGCATGTTCGACGTCACCACCTTCACCTACGCCGACTAGTCATTGGGGACGTTCTTAAACGACTAGTCGCTGGGGACACTCTTTGGCGTGTCGCCTGACGCCGCGACCGTGAGACCTCTGGCACGCGTGAGCTATTTGCTAGGTCCATGTAACGTTTGTGACTACGGGGTCTTATTTGAGCTCCCTGTGGGTACGTTGGAATCGGATACACGTTCGATTCCAACAAGCCCGAAGGGAGCTTTTCTATGTTTAAACTGATTGCATCCGATATGGACGGCACACTGCTTGACGAAAACGGCCAGGTGCCTCCCGAGACCTACGAACTGATTCTGGCGCTACACGAGCATGGTGTGCATTTTGCCGCATCGTCAGGTCGTCGCTACGATCGCCTGTGCGAGTTCTTTGCGCCCGTTCGCGACAAGATGGACTTTGTCGCCGCTAACGGTGCCCAGGTCTACGCCGACGACAAAATGGTAGATCGTGAGGTGTATTCGCACCTGGCGATTCGAAGGCTCGCCCAGGCTGTCGCGACGTTTCCCAATCTGCATCTTGCGCTCTTCGACCGAACCAAGTCCTTTTTGCTCGATGACGAGTGCAAGTTCGTGCGCGAGGTCGATAAGGACCTTCCCAATGCCGAGCGCATTTGGGAGCTGCCCGATCCCAGCGTAAATATCATCAAAGCGGGTATCTTTTGCGACGACGGTGCCGTTATGGACAGTGCGTACGTGCTGCAGCGCGAACTCGGTCAGCTCTTTACCTTTGCGCCTTCGGGCAACGCGTGGATCGATGCCATGCAGCCCGGTGTGTCGAAGGCCTCGGGTATTGCACAGCTCGCGGAGCATTATGGCATTGGGCGCGACGAGGTCATGGCGTTTGGCGACTCGATGAACGACTACGAGATCATTCGCTTTGTCGGCACGGGCTGCGCGATGGAAAACGCGCGCCCCGCGCTCAAGGCGGTGGCCAATCGCGTGGTGGGTCGTAACCGCGACCACGCTGTCCAGCAAGAACTCCGCCGTGTTCTGGAGAGCCTCGCTTAATCCGGCAGATGGGGACGTTCCTTTTCTGCCGGCAGGCGGGGACGGTCCTTGCGGCTTTTTTGCGAAGAGTGTCCCCAACGACTAGTCATTCAAGAACGTCCCCAATGACTAGTCGTTTAAGAACGTCCCCAATGACTAGGCGAGGGCGGCCATGATGGTGCGGGCGACGCCGTCGTGGTCGTTGTCGTATTCGGTGATGGCGTCGGCGGCCTCGCGATCTTCGGGCTCGGCGTTGATCATGGCCATGCCATGGCCCGCTGCCTGCAGCATGGGGATGTCGTTGATGTTGTCGCCGAACGCCCAGGCGTCGGCGAGACGCTCGCCCAGGCGCTCGCATAGCCACGTGAGGGCCGTTCCCTTGGTGGCGCCCTCGCCCATGACCTCGATATTCATGGCGTACGAACGCGTGACCTCAATGCCTCCGAGCGTGTCGAGCTCCGCTGCGATGGCGTCGCGATCGGCCGGGTCGTGCCAGTACATGGCGATGCGTTCGAGCGTCTCGACCTCGTCGATTTTGCTGTCGATTTCCATGTCGATCGGCGTTCGTGTGCGCTTGAGCGAAGCCGCGATATGGGGGTCGCCGCCGCAGAATTCGTCCAGGCGCGTGTAGAGCGAGCGGGGGAGGAAGCATTGGCCGTCGGCGAAGATATCGAAGGTCACATCGTGGCTGGCGGCAATGCTATGGATGCGGTGGGCGATGGCGCGGTCGAGCGGTCGGCTCAAAATGCGCGTAGCACGTGAGGCATCGGTGGGCGTACCGTCGTCGAGCTGCCAGACGCTGGCGCCGTTGGCGCAGACCGCGTAGTGTACGGCGGGGTGGGCGAGGATGGGCTCAAAGATGCCCGACAGCGGGCGCCCCGTGCAGGGCACAAACTCAATACCGCGGCGCGCAAGCTCGTCGAGCATCGCCCAGGTGGCGTCGCTCATCTGCTTATCGGTCGTCAGCAGCGTTCCATCCATATCGGAAAACACAATCATTCGTTGCGATCCTTTCTACTGGCATAAAAAGCGTGGCCGAGGGCGGTGATGCCCTGGCCACGCTCGGGTTCTATAACGGTCCGCGTTCTATCGGTCGGCGAGCGGCTTGTACTCAAGCGGCTCGATAACCGGACGGTAGGCGGGCCGGATGATGCGGTGCGCGCAGAAGAGCTCTTCCATGCGGTGCGCCGACCAGCCGGCCATGCGGGCGACGGCGAACAGCGGCGTAAAGAGCGTCTCGGGCACGCCGAGCATCTTGTAGATAAAGCCCGTGTACAGGTCGATGTTGGCGCAGATAGGCTTGGTCATGCCGTGATCGCGCATCACCTGCGGGGCCAGGCGCTCGATGCGCTCGATGAGCGCGAACTCCTCGCCCAGGTCCTTCTTGGCGGCAAGCGTGCGCGCATAACGGCGGCACACCTCGGCGCGCGGGTCGCTCAGCGTGTAGACGGCGTGGCCCATACCGTAGATGAGACCCGTACCGTCGAAGGCCTGCTTGTCGAGAATCTTGCCCAGATAGGCTGCGATCTCGTCCTCGTCCTCCCAATTGGAGACATGCGCACGGATGTCCTCGTGCATGGACACGACCTTGGCGTTGGCGCCGCCGTGGCGCGGGCCCTTGAGCGAGCCGATGGCCGCGGCGTAGGCGGAATACGGGTCGGTGGCCGAGGAGGACAGCACGCGGCAGGCGAACGTGGAGTTGTTGCCGCCGCCGTGCTCGGCATGCAGCATGAGCATCACGTCGAGCAGCATGGCTTCGTCATGGGTGAATGCCATGCCGCCGCGCAACACCTGCAGGATGGTCTCGGCGGTGGAGAGGCCGGGTGTGGGGTGCGGTACATGAACCTCGGAGCCGCGGCGCTTGGCGACCGACGCCATATGCGCGAAGGCGGCGATGCGGGGGAGACGGGCGAGCATGGAGATGGCGACGTCGATTTCGTGCTCGGGTGTAATGGCGTCGGGCTCGGCGTCGAAGGCGTAGAGCAGCAGCACGGCGCGCTGAAGCACGTTCATGATGCTCGACGACACCGTGGTCATGGGGAACTCGCGGACGTATTCGTCGCTCAGATGCCTAAAAGCACCCAGGCGTTCGCAAAAACCGTCGAGTTCCTCTTTGGTGGGCAGCGAGCCCGTGATGAGCAGGTAGGCGACCTCTTCGTAGCCATAGCGATCCTCGGCCTGGGCGTTGTTGACCAGGTCCTCGATGCTGTAGCCACGAAGCGTGAGCTTGCCCTGATCGGGCACGACTTTGCCGTCGACCTTGTTGTAGCCGTGCACGTCCGAGATGCGGGTAAGGCCCGCGACCACGCCCGAGCCGTCGGCATTGCGCAGGCCGCGTTTGACGTTGTGCTCTACGAACAGGCCCTCGTCGTATGGGGCGGTCGGCAGGCCGTGGTAGAGGTTTTCGCTTTCGGGCGAAATCTGACGGCTCGCCTCGTAATCCAGAACCAGGCGGCTCAGGTGATCGTCGAAGCGGTAGTAGATTTTCTTGGCGTCGTAGGCCATGTGCGCTCCTCTCCGGTCCGCTTGGGGGCCGCGCGCTTGGACGATATGACGTCAAGCTGCCCCGAGCGGGTTGTTCGCTACAGGCGGTACATAAAGTTAAAGACGTCCTCGCGCTGGATGGACACGTTGACGCCCGAAAGCTCGCCGGCCTCGGCCAGCGCCTTCTGCAGCTCGGCGAAGTCGAGCTTGGACTCGGCGGTGTCGGCCAGCATGGTCATGGTGAAGATGTCCTCGATAATGGACTGCGTAATGTCGCGGATGTCGACGTTGGCCTCGCCCAGAACACGGGTGACGCCGGCGACGATACCGGGGCGGTTCTTGCCAAGGACGGTGATGACGATGCGGGAGGACGAGATCTCGGCCATGGGAAACCCTTTCGCGTGGTTGCGGCGCGCGGGGGCGCTCCGCTACGGTACAGTGTTCATCATTGTACCTGTCTGGCGCCAAAAGGGGTGTGCTTACTGCGGCGTTACATGCCTGCAACATGAGCGTAAGGGGGGAGGCCGCACGGGGAAGAGCCGTCTGGCGCGTGTCCGGCTCGTGTTGGGTTGATTTCCGATCTCAGCCGAACACATTGAGCGGACAGGCCGTTCCCGCAGTCAGCCGAACGCCTCCGACGGCTGATTCCGAACTGGAAGCGGAGGGCATCCCCGCCCTTCGGTAGGGGATACCGCTCCGCGGCGCATGCCGCGGGCGGCGCCCCTATCGGACCACCGTGACCTCAGTTGGGATGGGCCCAGCACTGCCGCGTACTCGGTGAGCTAGAGCCAACTGTTCGTCTTCACGTCGCGTATGGCGATATTTCGGTCGTCCGGCTCGGTGATGCCGTAGCCGAACGCCTGGAGCGTCTCGATGGACTCCTGGATCCTCTGTTGGAACATGGGACCCGGATCGACCCTCGGCCCGAGGTGCCCGCGCCAAAGGCACGGCGTGGCGCGCAGCATGTTATGGATTTTGGAGATGGGCTCGATGTCGGCGTAGACGTTGAGCGTCGCCATGGCGTCCTTGTGGCCGAGGATCGATTGGAGCGCCTTGATATCGCCTCCTTGGCGGATCCACTGCGTTGCGAACGTGTGGCGAAGGCCGTGGAACGTGATCAGCTCGTCGTTGGTGCCCATGAGGCCGTTGGTCTCCGAGAACGTCTTGAACGCCCTGCGGATATAGCTTGTCGTCGCGAAGGTCGCGCCCGGCTCCGACAGGATGTAGCAGTCCCCGATCTCGACCGCCCCGGTAAGGCCGCGCAAGCGCAGCTTTCCGCAGTCGATCTCGTGGGTCTCCTTCAGGAAGGGGAGTAGGCCGACCGGGTCGATGGGGATACCCCTGGCGTCATGGGTCTTGGTGTCCTTGATGAACGAACCCATTCCCTTCGCGTACGCCACCGAGTGTCTGATCGAGATTAGGCCCGTCTCGAAATCCACATCGCACCACCGAAGGCCGCAGACCTCGCCGATTCGCATCCCCGTGTGCAGGGCGAGTACGACCGCCCTCTAATCCTCGGCGGACCAATCGAGTCCGAACTCCTTTCGGGCATCCTCTTCGCTCATGACTTCGAGAAGGTCTCCGGGTTGGCAACGAAGGGCGAGGCATAGCTGCTCGAGTGTGTTGAAGCGAATGCCGCGAATATGCCCTTTTTTAATACGGGACAGGTTCACGGGCGTGGTTCCAATCCTTTCGGCAAGTTCGTTCGAGGAAATCTTTCGCTCGGCCATGATCTTGTCGAGGCGAACAATTACGGGCATGGCGTTTCCTTACGCAATCTCGTCGGAGTCGAGGTACAGCTCTCGGGCGTACAAGAAGAGCTGGGAAAGCATGAACAGGACGATGCCGAGAACCAGAGAGGTCCAATCGAATGATGAAGCGATCTCTTGGGCGCCGACGGCCCCCTCGCCGCCAATCATCGAAACGGAGGTTTTGAGTGAGCCGGCGTAGAGGCTGGTGGCAGCTTGAACAACGAAGAGAATGCCGAGCACCTTCAAGCATGTCGCAGACCCTTTCTTGAAGGGGTCTCCGCTCTTGATCGTCCACACGAGAACGGCGCTGAGGATGGTCGTAGCGATACCGATGACGGCAGGGACCAATGTCGAGATCGCAAGGGCTGGATACGCGGGGGAGTCTGCAATTACAGGGTTGTCGAGCACTTCGATTGCTGGCTTTAAGGAGAACGCCACTTGTGCGATGGCGGTGGCGCAAAGGGTCGCAGAGGCTATCGCACATGCGATGCGGAAGGAATGAAGCCGGGGAGTGCGATTGTCGGAACTCATAATAACCTCCGAAGAATTTAAATAACCCAGGTTACTTTTTAACAGTTTATGTTAAATTGACTTTGCCGGCAAGTAATAAGGGCCGAGCATTTTGTTCGGCCCCTCTGTTCCGACTGGATGAGGTTAAGGTTGGCGATGAATATGCTCAAAATCTCGAAGGCGATCTTTAGGTCGCTTCTCTCCTCCAGGTCGCTCTGTGTTGTCGTTGTTGCGTTGATGGTTCTTTGTGCTCTGCCCGTCTTCAGGAGCGCGGCTGGCATCGACGGACGGGTCGAATACCTCGAGTCGGGAATAACCCGTGTTGAGCAGGAATTGTCAGCATCCTATGCGGATGCGCTTGTGAATGCGGGGGAGGACGGTGTCTATACCTCTTCATCAAGCATGCCCGCGCTTCTGTACCCTCTTGCCGCGGGACGTCTTATCTTGGCACCGCTCTCTCCCCTACTTCCGTTTCTGCAGATATCGGATGGAGAGTACACCTATTATGACGGATCGAAGGAGTACTTGCTATGGGTCGCAACGGCCGTTGCCGTCTCGTTCCTTGCCGCGCGTCTTAACAAACGTGAAAAGCTCATCATCCAGGCACCGATGGGCGAGCTGGGTAGACTTGTTGCATCGAGCGTATGGGCGAGTGTTTTTGCAATGCTTGCCGTCCTCGCCATCAATCTTCCAGGGATAATCGCCGCGCTTGTGAAGAATGGCCCGGGCTCGCCGTTCTATCCGATAGGCTACATTCAATATGCGACTCCGGTTATCAAACCGGCTTGGCTGGTGTTCGCGCAGACGGCCATCTTGCAATTCTTGGTGGCAGCGTTCATCTCGCTTGTCGTTCACCTTGCCGTGAAGATTGCCAATAACCCTACGCTTGGAATCGTGTTCGTATGTGCCCTGATGGGGGTGACGATGGTTCCCGGGTATTACGGAAGATCCATCGCTTTACGTGAGTTCGCCCTGTTGAATCCCCTTACGTATGCGAACACTGAGTTGACCGTCGACGCCTATAGCCCGTACCCGACAACGCAGATAGTGAATCTGCCTGGACTTTGCTTCGAGCGTGGCGCGATTGCCCTCGTATGCGCAATCGGGATCGAGGTGCTGGCAATTAGCCTGCTTTGCGTTGCTGGAAAGAGCGGCTGCGCGTGCCCGATATCCCCGATTTGTCTTGAGAGAGGTTCCTTCACTGCATCGAGAACGGCAACTCGTTCGAGCGCTTGTGCCTCCGCCGTTGCATACGTAAGAACGATGGGGAAACTGCTCCTGCGTTCTCCTACCCTCGCCGTATGCGCGATTGCAATGTCGACGACGATGCTGGCCCCGGCTCTGGTCGAGATGTTTCCTGACGCTGATAACGTTTCCGCTGTTCGGTATAGGGATGGGGAGCTCCGTTCAATAGATCGGTATCTAGAGCAGAACGCTGCGAATATGGACGTCGAGGGCAAAGCGGCCCTGGAAGACATGCGGGATGCTCTTTCGGGTTTCGTGTACGCGCCTATGCCTGCGGAGGGGTTTCGAAGCCTTGCGACGTACGAGCGCGCTCGAGGTGAGCTGGGCGCGGCAGATGCGACTCTCCTGCAATCGATCGGAATCGAGCCGGAGACTCCTTCTCGTGCGGAGGCGCGCGCCCTTCTGCTTGAGTCGATCGCGAGCTTGCCGGACCCCAAGGTTTACGAGTTAAGTACGAAGATGCCCCCATTAATCCTCCTTTCGTATCTCCAGGCAGCGCTTCCCTCCTTATTTTTGCTGTTGCCCGTGGTTGTCACATCGCTCGCGTGCACCCACCTGCAGTGTCGTTCCCTTCTGGTTCTCCAGATCCCCGCAACAGCGCATGTGCGTTTTCTGACGGCTGTTGCGCTGGCTCTCCTGCTTGGCTTGGTGCTGCTTTTGGTGTCGATGGTTCCCGCTGTCGTTGTGTCCGTGATTAAGAACGGTGCGGGTGGATCGGAGTATCCCGTCGCTCTCATTCGGGCGGGAGCTTCGACAACGTCCACGGTGGGGGAGGCGGTGTTGTGCAGTATTCCGTTGCTGGTCATGGCATACGGCGTGATTTCCGTCGTCGCTGCGTTGACAGCAGCGATTAGCCGCAACCCCGTTGTCACCGGAATGGTTTGCGCGGTTCTCTTGGTGTTGGGTTCGTTGAGCGCTCATGTTGAAAGCGTGGGCATGGGCGTCGCGCTGCTGGCTCCATTCGCCTCGTTTGATCCCGCTTCCCAGGTGGGGACGATTGGGTTCCTTGGGCGAGGGACGAACGCGATGCCTTTTGGAGAGGTCGTCGGCGCATCGGGCGCTCTGCTGGTGGTCTTGGGCGCCGTATCTCCGTTGATGGTGCGCCTGAGTGTTCCAAAGATCGAAAGGGGATGATCTCGATGATTGACCTTCAAACGCTGACGATCTCTTATGGAAAGAAGGTGCTCGTAGATTCGGTGAACGCTGAGTTTGCCCCGGGTACGGTCTACGGTCTCGTCGCTCCGAACGGGCATGGAAAGACGACGTTGCTGCGTGCGATGGCAGGTTTGCCGGGTCCTCGCGTGGACGGGAGCATCGTTCTGGATGAGGTGCAGGGTACGGGTGCGAGAGAGGTCCGTTCTATGATCTTCTATGCACCTGGTGAGGGGACGCTGCTGTATCCCGGATTGCGTGCGGAAGATCACCTCAAGATGGTTTGCGATATGTGGCCGCATGCTCGCGATATCGAAGAGATAGTGGAACAAACGCAGATAGGCGAGTTCGCGAAGATGAGGATCCGCACTCTGAGCCAGGGCGTGAAGCAGCAGCTTACCCTGGCGATTGCGTATGCGACGGGCGCGCGGTACCTTCTATTAGATGAGCCCATGAACGCGCTCGACCCCAGCAGGGTGGACTTGCATTCCGAGATTCTCAGGAAGCTGGCCGATTCTGGTACGTGCATCATCATATCATCCCACATCTTGGATTCGGTCGATAGGCTGTGCGATGAGATTCTGTTTTTGAAGGATGGGAGGCTCATTAGAAGCATTCCGCAAGATGATGCTGCGCCGAAGTCTCCTGGATCCCATTTCGCAAAGCCTGCCGGACGCGCCGAGGGTGCGCTAAGCACGTATCGGCGACTCTACGAAAAGGGCGGGTAGAAATGCAAGTTAAAAATCTATGTGGCCAATGTGATACCGTTGAACCCGCGTATCGATACCGCTCGGCCATTCGCCTCGCCCCCGTCGCGCGCATCTTCATCCGGTCTGTTACTTTTAATCTAACGATTCTTTGAGGAATGCAGGTGCTTCTGAATGTACTGTCGACTTCTTCTCAAACTAATCCTAAGAGACAAGGCCGTATGGATTTGTACGCTCGTTCTCGCCGCAGCCTTTTCCGTCCCCATTGCGTTCAATTCACCCATCTACGGCCCCTTCTTTATGAAGCAGGGCATGCAGGGCTTTGTCGACGCATTCAATACGCGCGCGCCCCAGGCCAGCGGCACAGACCTATCGCCAGAGCAGCAAGATGACGCTGAGCTTGCAAGATACGCGAACGCCGCCCTCGCCGCTCAAACCGACGCCGCCTTTCTCGACTCTGCCGAGAGCTACTACGCGCTCATGGACGAGGGCTTCCAATCCGGGTCCATCGTGGGGGACCAGGAGACCAATGACGCAGAGCTCGCATATTGCCGCGCTCTGAGCAGCTCCGGCATCGCGGATATCCCGGCCTCCGCAAACGACCTGCCGTTCCTCTCCTTCCTGCCCTACGCCATTGCCCAGGCGCCGTCCTTCCTTCCCTTCATCCCCTTCCTTCTCTCGTCGATACTCGTGCTCGGCGCCACAAGGCCCGGGACCCTGGCGGCAAAGGCGCCCGTGCCCAAATTCCGGCGCCTTATCCAAACCGTGTTTTCGATAATTGGCGCGGGGACCGCGATGCTCCTCGCCGGCCTTGCGCCCGGGAGTATTTACGCCTTGGCCCTAAACGGCTTCGGGCAGATCGGGTACCCGATCGCCTTCTTCCATAACGGCGCGCTCACTACCACGACCGCGGGAAACGTCTTCACGACCATACTTCTCGCGCTGCTCGCGGGTGGAACCTTGATATCCGTTTGTTCCGTCGTCCTATCGACCGCAACGAGGCGCGTCCTCGCGGGCCCCCTTACCTCCGCGCTGCTTGTCGCGGCCCCGGTATTCCCGTTACTGTCCGATTCGGCACTGGGGCATAATGCCGCGCTCGAGCTCCTGCCGCTGGCCGTGTTCTCGCCTATCGAGGCAACGGGTTACGTAGGATGCTTCCCGACAGAATTCATTGGCTCCGGTTCGGGCGGCGCATCGATGCTTGCCGTGGCCCTGGCATACGTCGCGGTCCTTTTCGCGGTCGGCGCCGTTGCGACGCGTTCGCCCAAACAGGCTGGACCCGCTAAAAAGCACCATGGGCTTGAGCTCCTGGACGTGAGCGTGGGATACGGGAGCACGACGATACTTTCGATCGGGTCGCTTTCCTTGGGCCCGGGAACGGCGGCGGGGCTCGTCGCTCCCAACGGCTCGGGGAAAACCACCCTTCTTGAAGCGCTGTCGGGCCAATTTCCCACCCGCATCCGCTCGGGAAGCCTGTTGGCAGACGGAATCTACCAACGTCGATCAGCCGAATTCGCAGAACTCGTCTACCTGAGCTCTTCGGGCGGCGCGGATCTCTACCCCACGCTATCGGCCCGCGAGCACCTCTCTTTCGTTAGGGAGGCGTGGAAATCGGCCGCCGACATCGACTCGCTCTGCGACTCCCTCGGAATCTCCCCATATCTCGACAAGCCGACCCGTAAACTCTCGACAGGAATGAAGCAGCAGGTAAAGCTTGCCATGGCGATAGCGACCGATTGCCCGTACCTCATCCTCGATGAACCGCTGAACGGCCTCGATCCGGGAAAACGGAAAACCTCCTGCGACGCGATGCGCAGCGAGGTGGAGCGGGGACGCAGCGTGCTCATTTCAAGCCATCTACTCGACGACCTGGCAGACCTCACCAACTCGTTCTACTTCATCGAGGCCGGCACGCTCGTGGAAAAGACCAAGTCGTCCTCGCAGACGCTCAAGCAGGAATACCTCGATACATACGAGGGAGGTGA
>CABQMF010000052.1 GCA_902465265.1 uncultured Collinsella sp.
AAAACTGGGTGCAACTGGAGTGACGAGACGGCAAAACTATAACCACCGAGTGGGAGTAAACGATATTCGTTGATTTCAAGCCTCTGACCTGCGAAAACAGGTCGGGGGCTTCTTATTTTGCAACCTCTGTGCAACCTTTGCGGTTTCGCGCCCCGTGAACAGGGGACGTAGCACTGTTCACGTCTGGGCCCATGTCGGCACCGATCAATGCCCGCGCTGCTTCTGCTTGCGCTTCAGCTTCCGCTGCTCGAAGCACGTCGCCCGGGATTCCTCGCCAGAGGAGAACTGACCGTTCCTTGCGAAACCGCGAGACCAGCTATATCCGCTTGTTGCGGGCTTGCTTGAGCCAGCTCCTCTTGAAAGAGCCTATACCTCCGAAGAACTTGTTGTACGTCTCACCGTTCTCCTTGGCCTCGTACTTGACCAAGGCAAGTTCGATAGTGTAGAGGTAATCCGCCACTTGCTCGAGGCGGTAGTCGGTCATCGAGGTCTTGCGGCGTCGGACGACCCCTTTTGAGAGGACCTTGCCCACCGAGTCGTCTCGCCCGCGGAACAGAAGGAGCGCATCCTCGCGACCTTCGGCGACCTGTGCTGCGAGATGGAGGGCTGCACCATCGTGCAGGGCCCTTTCCAAAGCGAAGTGTCGAGCCGAAGTGTTGAGCGTCGGCCCTGAATGTTCAATGGCCGTTGTTTTCTGCCCCTCAAGTGGTGAACTTCTCCTCGGGGCTGTTGATTCCCCCACGCGCCCCCTTCCGTTCTCTGTGTTCCCCTTATACTCCTTGTACAAGGAGGTAAGAAGTCATGGACAAGACCGCACAGGACAGCTTGGCAAAGAAGCCCGTCGACATGAGGGACAGGATTCTCGAGCATCTCGAGGCCCTCACCTCTGCCGTCTCGCTCGACGACCTTGCCCGTCTGTCCACCTCCGACATCGCCGAGACGCTCATCATCTCCAGGAGTCTGGCGAGCCAGTACCTCAACGACCTTGTTCGCGCCGGCCTTGTGGTTAAGGTGGCGGGCAGGCCTGTCCGTTATTTTCATCGCCGCGCGTTCCAGAAGCGTTTTCAGGTAAAGCTCTCTGCAAGCGAGTACGCCTCGCTCGCCGACCTTATCCAGGCGACGGGAATCGCCGATCACCGCGACTTCGCGCGTGCCGTGGGCTTCGACCTGAGCCTCAGCTCCGTTGTCGAGCAGTGCAAGGCTGCGGTTCAGTACCCTCCGTTTGGCCTACCCATCCTCTTGAGCGGCGGCGTGGGTGTCGGTAAGTCTTTCCTTTCTCGCCTTGTGTACGAGTACGGCAAGAACCAGGGCTTGCTGTCCCGCGACTCCTCCTATGTGCGCATCGACTGCGCCGGGGTCCCGGACGCCGCCTCGTTCAACGGGCTTCTTGACGAGTCGATCGCGAAATCGCGCGGGGGTGTGGTTTTTGTCAACGGCATCGAGGCACTCTCTCCCTCTGCGATGGAGCACTGCCTTGCGACGGCCCTCGGGCTCGATGCCTCCCAGGATGCGCCGCGCGCTCGCCTCGTTCTTTCGACGACGCTTTCCGCCGATGACCTGAAGGTTTCCTCGGCCTACAGCAAAATGCCCATCTGTGCCCGCGTCCCCTCACTCAAGGAGCGGACCCCCGAGGAGCGCGAGGATCTCATCTTGAGCTTCCTGCGCAGCGAGGGGTGCCGAATCGGTTCTGATGTGAAGATCAGCCGCGGCGCATACCGTTGCCTCGTGAACGCGGACTTTTCCGATAACATCGCCGGCTTGCGCGCCTGCGTGACGAACTGCTGCGCCAAAGCGTTCCTCAATCGCGAGGGCGACTACGTCGTCGTTCGCCCGTATCTTCTTCCCAGCGGGCTCCTCTCCTCCGCGCAGATCGATCAACAGCCCGATGATGGCGTTCTGATCGACGCGTCCCTGGATGCCGCCGAGAGCACAGGGCCGGTCGAGCAGGCGCTCGATGCCTTGTGCTCTCTCGATGAGCGATTCTGCGCCGGGGAGCTCTCTGTCTCCGAGCTCGTCTCGCAAGCTGTCTCCGCTGTGCGCGGCGTTGAGGATCACTTGATCTTCGGCCGCGGCGTTACCTCCTCGAGGTCGCGCGCCTTCGAGCGCATCGTGGGCGCGGTCCTTGCCGACGCAGGCTCTTCTTATGGCATCGAGCTTTCGAGGAAGGTCGCTTTTCTACTGGCCCAGGAGATTTGCCTGCAGTTGTGGCCGGGCATCGGTCTGGCTAAGCGAAAGTCTGCCTGTGCGGAGCAAATCTCCCATCTCCTCGGTGCCGTGACCTCCGAATTACCGTTTGCCTCGAGCGTCTCCGATCAGGTCGCCGCAGACGTGGAAGGGGCGCTGGGAATCTCGCTCGATCACTTCACGAAGACGCTTCTGACGCTGTGCGTCGCATCGGAGTCTCGCGACGCGAAGGCCCTTCGAACGCTCTGCGTCATCTTGTCCCACGGCTACTCAACGGCGACGAGCATCGCCGACGCGGCGAACCGTATGCTCGGCATGCATGTGTACGAGGCGGTCGACATGCCCTACGACCAGCAGCTGAAGGACATCGTCGGTCCGCTCCAGCGCCTCGTCGACCGCCATTCCTACTGCACCGGGGTCGTGTTCCTCGTCGACATGGGCTCCTTGGAGGAGGCCTATAAGGCCCTCGAGAACGTTACCGACTCCACTATCGGCGTGGTGAACAACGTCTCTACCGGTCTTGCGCTCGAGATCGGGGTCGGGCTGCTCGGCGGCAAGTCCATCGCCGAGGTTCTTGGCGATGCGACCGCCGCGTGCGTGACGCACTGCAAGGTGATCGAGCGCGTCAACCGTGAGGACGCCATCGTCTTCTGCTCCGAGTCCGGGGTCGACGCCGCGGAGAGGATACGCCAGCTCGTCTCGCAGAGCCTCCCGCGCACCATAGGCGCGCGCCTGCTCACGAGGCCCTTCAAGCAGCTCGTCGCGAACGGGTCGAATGACGCCGTTTTCTCCGAGCACCGCGTCTGCGCCGTCATCGGCACGGGAGACCCCGGGGTCGCCTCCGTCCCCTTCGTCGCCCTCGAGGACATCATGTCGACGGCGTCCGCCTCTAAGGTTGATGCCGTGTTCGGCAGGTGGCTTGACGCTTCCGAGCTCTCTTCTTTCCACGAGAAGCTGCTCTCGAACATGACGCTGCAGAACGTCATCCGCTCCATCACCATCCTCGACCCGGAGCGGCTATTCCACGAGATCGAGAGCGCCGTGCACGAGCTTCAGCGCAGGACAGGCGAGAAGATCGGCAGCAACGCCATCATTGGGCTCTACGTCCACCTCTGCTGTCTCGTCGAGCGCCTTGTTACCAGAAACCCCATTGAGACCTACGTTGGTCAGGACCGCTTCGAGGAGGAGCGTGCCGATTTCATCGAGTCCTTCAGGCAGAGCTTCTCGAGCATCTCGACGCGCTATCGCGTAGAGGTTCCCGTAAGCGAGATCGCATATGTCTTCGACTACATAAGCGTGAGCGCCGCCCCGGCGCGAGAAGAGCGCCTCGGCTCCTCGGACCTCCTGCTCGACGAGTGACCTTCCCCGCGCCGCCGCAAGCTGACTGCGCGTCCTCAATAATCCGATAACCCCTTGCCCGGCGCGAATCCGGATAGCGCCGAGGCAGTACCGAACGTAAAACTTCATTTGATAGGAGCAAACATGAGTGTTGTTATGGCACGAATCGACAATCGCCTGCTTCACGGCATCATCGTGACGCAGTGGGCCCCGGTGTCGGGCGCGACCCGAGTCATGGTCATCGACGACAAGGTCGCCGGCGACGAGGTCCTGAAGTCCACTATGAGGATGGCGCGCCCCGCGGGCATGGCCGTCTCGATCATCTCCGAGCAGACCGCGCTCAAGAACTTCGCGGCGGGCAAGTACGACCGCGAGAAGGTCTTTGTCATCGCCAAGGAGCCCGAGACGATCCTTCACCTGGTCGAGTCGGGCATCGAGCTCCCGTCGCTGATCGTCGGCGGCTCGCTCGTCAAGGAGGGCGGCGTCCAGCTCACCCAGCGCGCCTATGCCTCCGCCGAGAACGTCCAGAGCTACAAGGCGCTCATCGCCCGCGGCGTCAAGGTGACGGCACAGTTCGTGCCCGCCGACAAGCCCGTCTCCGTCGCCGACCTCATCTAAGGAGGGATCATGGTCAACTTCACTATCCTGCAGGTCGTCCTTTTGACCCTGCTGGCCTTCATCAAGCACGTGGACTACTACGGCATCCCGATGATCTTCGTCAACTATGCCGTCTTCTGGGGCCTTATCACCGGCGTCGTCATGGGCGACTGGCAGACCGGCCTCGTCATCGGCGGCACCATCCAGCTCATGCAGCTCGGCGTCGCGGGCTTCGGCGGCTCGTCGATTCCCGACTACGGCACGATGGCCATCATCGCCACCGCCTACGGCGTGACCCTGGGCGCGGACACGGGCCTCGCCATCGGCCTGCCGGTCGGCATGCTCGGCATCCAGCTCGACGTCATCGTCAAGATCCTCAACGGCTTCGTCGTCGAGAAGTCCCAGAAGTTCTGCAACGAGGGTAAGTTCAATCAGATGAACGCCATCCTGTGGGTCTGCCCCGCGCTCTTCGGCCTGTGCGCCGCCCTGCCCGTCTTTGTCTCCGTGACGCTCGGCCAGCCCGCCGTCAACTGGCTCCTCGAGGTCATGCCTCAGTGGTTCCTCTCCGGCCTCACCCTCGCCGGCAAGATGCTCCCGGCCATCGGTATCGCCATGCTGCTCCGCTACATGCCCACCGGCAAGTACTTCCAGTACCTGCTCGTCGGCTTCTTCCTCTCGGCCTTCCTGAACGTGCCCATCATCGGCGCCGCCATCGTCGGCGTTGCCCTCGCGATCGCGTTCTACCAGCGTGCCGAGAGGGACACCGAGCTCGCCGCCCACGCTTCCGCAGACGCCTTCATCGGAGAGGATGAGTAACCATGGAAAACGAGAACATCACCGCCGTCGCCGAGGGCAAGCCCTCCGGCTACAAGGTCACCAAGAAGGATCTGCGCAACGCGAACTGGCGCTGGCTCATGAGCGTGTGCACCTTCAACTACCAGACCCAGCAGGGCGCCTCAGTCGCCTACGCCCTCTCGCCGGTCCTGAGGAAGATCTACACGAACGACGAGGACTATAAGCAAGCGCTCAACAACCACTTCCGCTACTACAATACCCAGCCTTGGCTCGCCGCCATCATCCTTGGCGCCTGCGTGGCCATGGAGGAACGCGACGGCCTAGCGGCGGCGGACGCCGTCCAAGACCTGAAGATCGGCACCATGGGACCGCTCGCCGGCGTCGGCGACTCCCTGCTCATGACCATGATCCCGACCATCATGGGCTCCATCGCCGCCTACATGGCCATCGAGGGCAACCCCGTGGGAGCCGGCATCTGGTTCGCGCTCATCCTGGCCATCTTCTGGGTCCGCATGCACGCCCTCGAGTTCGGCTACAAGCAGGGCGTGAAGCTCGTCACCGACTTCAGCGAGAAGCTTCCCAACCTCACTGCCGCCGCCTCCGTGCTCGGCCTCACCGTGGTCGGCTGCCTCATCGCCTCGGTCATCGGCGTCACCTGCCCGATTAGCTTCAGCTTCGGCGACGTCTCGATGGAGATTCAGCCGCTGCTCGACAAGATCCTGCCTGCCATGATCCCCGCCGCCATCACAGGAAGCGCGTATTACCTTCTTACCAAGAAGAACGCGAGCATGACGGCCCTCATCCTCGTGGTGATCGTCCTCGCGATGGTCGCCTCCGCCGCCGGCATCCTTGCCTAGCTTCGACCCAAGAGATTGGTGAATCAATGAGAAAGATAGTTGTGGCGAGCCATTCCCTTCTCGCCCAGGGCTTCAAGGACACCCTCGAGTTCCTTACGGGTAAGAGCGACGCCGTCAACGCCGTGTGCGCCTACGTGAACGACAACGGCGAGGGGCTCGACGCGGCGGTCGAGGCGGCTCTTTCGGGCACTGACGAGGTCGTCGTCCTCACCGACGCGCTCGGCGGCAGCGTGAACCAGCGCTTCTCCCGCTTCGCCTCCGACCGGATCCACGTGATCGCGGGTGTCAACCTCCCGCTCGCCATGACGGTCGCGCTCGCGCGCCCCGACGAGAAACTCGACTTCGACGCCCTCGTCGACGAGGCGCGCCAGCAGATCGTCTACGTGAACGGTGCCAGTTCCGCCGAGTGCGAAGACGACGAATAGAGGAGGTCGACGATGAGAGAGTTCCTTAAGGACGTGTGGATGCACGGCGGTGAGGAAAGCCGCGCCATCACCCCCGAGAACATCACGGGCGAGAAGGGCCGTGCCGCCATGTCGGCCAGCCACCTCGGCGTCGGCCGCAAGGGCTCGTGCTGCGTGCCCCTTGAGTCCGGCGAGACCATCACGCTCGCGGACATCGAGGGCCCCGGCATCATCCGCCACATCTGGATGACCGTCCCCGACAAGACCGCCGCCGGCAGCTTCGTCATGCGCGACCTCGTGCTGCGCTTCTACTGGGACGACGAGGAGACCCCCTCGGTCGAGTGCCCTGTCGGCGACTTCTTCTGCAACGGCTTCGGTGAGCGCGCCATCGTCAACTCGATGCCCATCTGCGTGAACCCGACGGGCGGCATGAACTGCTACTTCGAGATGCCTTTCAGGAAGCACGCCAAGGTCACGCTTACGAGCGAGCACCCCGGGTTCATTAAGTACATCTTCTACACGTTCAACTACGCGCTCACCGACGTGCCGGACGACGCCATGTACTTCCACGCCCGTTTTAACCGCGAGCGCAGCACCCGCAGGGGCGTCGACTACACCGTGCTCGACGGCGTGCGCGGTAAGGGCTACTACGTCGGCACCTACATGGCCCTGTGCGCCCTGGAGCGCTATTGGTGGGGCGAGGGCGAGATGAAGTTCTTCCTCGACGGCGACGAGGAGTTCCCCACGGTCACCTCGACGGGAGCCGAGGACTACTTCGGCGGTGCCTGGGCCTTCCTCGACAGGCCGCCCCACGCACTGCCCGAGGCGCAGTGCTTCAACACGCTGTTCGCCGGCTACCCGTACCGCTCGACGCGCGACGCCACGCGCGACCGCTTCAGCGCGGGCAAGCCGAACCCGAACCCGATGCTCGCGACCAACGACGACGCGCTGCCCAGGCACGGCCTCTACAGGTGGCACCTTCCCGACCCGATCTCGTTCAAGGAGGACCTGCGCGTGACGTTCCAGGACCTCGGCAACGACGACATCAAGCTCTACGAGCGCGAGGACGACATCTCCACCGTCGCCTACTGGTACCAAAGCGAGCCGCACGCCGTGCTCGCCCCGTTTGCCGCAAGGCAGGACCGCGTGCCCAGGTAGGGTCGCCTCGAAACAAGCCAACGTTATGGGCGCCCGCGGTTGACCATGACTGCGGGCGTCCCTTTGTAAGGAGGATCACATGAGCGAAAAGCAAATGAGGCTCGGCGCCCTCGAGGCCGGCGGGACCAAGATGGTCTGTGCCGTGGTGTCCGGCGACGGCGAGGTCCTCGACCGTATGGAGACCCCGACGCTTACGCCCGCCGAGACCGTCCCGCAGATGATCGAGTGGTTCACCGCCCGCGATGTGGACGCGTTGGGCATCGGCGCCTTCGGCCCGACCTGCGTCGACCCCAACGACGAGCGCTACGGCTCCATCCTCCAGACGCCCAAGCTCGCGTGGCGAGGCCATGGTCTTCGCGCCGCGTTCGCCGACGCCCTCGGGATTCCGGTGGCCTACGACACGGACGTGAACGTTGCCTGCCTCGGCGAAGTGGTCTTCGGCTGCTGCAAGGGGCTCGAGGACGCCGTCTACGTGACCATCGGCACCGGCGTGGGCGCGGGCGTCATGTGCGCGGGCAGGCTCCTTCACGGCATGCTGCACCCCGAGGCCGGCCACATGCTGGTAAGGACCCGTCCCACCGAGGAGGGACGCTGCGTCTGCCCGAGCCACGCGAGCTGTCTCGAGGGCCTCGCCTCCGGCCCCGCCATTGCCGCGCGCTGGGGAAAGCCCGCGGCCGAGCTCGCGGACAACGATGAGGTATGGGCGCTCGAGGGGGATTATCTGGGGCAGATGTGCGCGAACCTCGTGCTCATGTACTCGCCTCGCCGCATCGTCCTCGGCGGCGGCGTGATGCACCAGGAGCAGCTCTACGGCATCGTCCGCAAGAAGACCCTCGAATATCTGGGTGGCTACATCCAGACCGCCGAGCTTAAGGACATGGAGAGCTACATCTGCGCCCCGGGCTGCGGCGGCGACCAAGGAATCCTCGGCGCGGCCGAGCTGGCAAGAAGGGCGCTCGCGTAACTTGCGCTCTCCGCCATACAACGCGTTAAGAAAAGACGAGCGCTTCTTGCCAATTGGGCGGCAAGAGGCGCTCGTCTTTTGCATTTTTTTTCTCTCAAAATCTTATTTTCACGATTTGCATTTTCATCCCGTTGTCACCGACCCTTGCGAGAAACCGGAAAAAGCCGCTGACAGAAGGGTCTCTCAAATCGTTATAACCCAGCATATAGCCGCGACTTGTGACCTGCAGACAGCTGTCCCACGTGCCGATTTTCTTGGCGGCATCCGAAACCGCAAAATATGCCCCCACATCCTTGATTTTTGCAGTCTTAAGCCATGTTTTTGCGATCATCTTTACTGCTGTCCGATTGGCAGCATCAAAGACCAGCACGCCGCCGGGGAAAGCGTCCGCCATCTCCCGCACCAGTTCCCGGACCTGCTGGGTCAGAAAGAAATAGAACACCCCGGAGGCAAAGAACACCGCCCCGCCGGAGGCATCGATTTTGCTAAACCATGCGGTGTCTTTCAGGTCGCAGGGGATATTATATTCTCGATCCCCGGCGGGCAGTAGTTGCTGCCGCAAGGCAATCACATCCGGGAAGTCCAGATTGTAGATCTTGCATCTACCGTTGTCGCAGGTTCTGCCGGTGTTGTCCAGCCCGCAGCCCAGATTGACCACCGCCGCATTGGGGTGGCCTTTCAGGTAATCCCGCACCTCGAAAGCAAGATCACTCTGCCGTGTGGCCACCTCCAGCGCACCAAAGCGCTGCATCAGGCTGCGGGAGTTTTTCTCTGCCTCTGAAAAGTCGTAGTCGATTTGGTCGAGCAGACGAACCGCTGTTTCATCCCTGTAAAGGTTCGGGTACAGCTCCGTACACAGCTTCCGGGAATACAGCGGGAGGATCAGCGTCTCCTGAACGGTGTTTTTCTCAATTATACATTTCATAGGTTTCTTCCTCAGTGAATAAAAACTGTCACAATTGCCGCCAGCACAGCCGCTATGACCGTCATGCCTATCGCCATGTGCGGGCATTTTTTCAGCAGCCGTTTTATGTTTGCCCCGCCGCCGCAGCCGCAATCCAGCACCTTGGCGTTTGGCGCAAGCCGTAGAAATCGAAGTCCCTACCGCGCCACAGGGCTGTGGCCCAGATTCATCATGGCAACCATGAGTTTTCCGCCGAGGCCCACGGGCTTGCGGGTGTTTTCAAAGAACGACATCTGGCCCCTCCGATTTTGTGCATTCCGCATAGGTTAACGGGAACGAGGCCTTCAGCTCCGCGCTTTTCTGCACCGCCCAGCCGTTTTGACGCAGGAAACGCAGGTATTCCTCGCTTGTCCACCTGCTGTGGAGGGGGAATCCCGCCATGCTCATGAAAAAGGCTTTTGCCTTGCCGGAAACCGAGTTCCCCGCGTGGGTGAAGGTTGGCGCGATGAGCACGCCGTCGTCCTTCAGCGCTCGCCTGATTTCTTGCAGGGCCTTTTCCGGATGCGGCACTATGTGAAGCGCGTTGGACGCGATCACCACTTCGAAGGACTTCTGTGCATAGGGCAGGCGGAACATATCTTGTACGGAAAAGTGCAGCTTTGCGGATTGATTGTCCCGCTTTGCTTCAAGGATCATCTTTGCAGAAGCGTCCGTAGCCTCGATGTGCGCCGCCGCATTCACGATGCTCTTTGCGATAAGCCCCGTGCCGGTGGCAACTTCCAGCACGGTTTTTGCTTTCACCACCGGCCTGATCAGCTCACACATCTTCTCATACGCCGCCCGGTCGTTTCGCATGAAACGGTCGTACCGACCGGCATTCTTGTCCCAGAAGTCCTTGCGTCCGTGCATGGCTATCGCTCCCAAAAAGTTAGAGACACCTAACTATAACACACGAATCATGCAGGAAGATAAGGCTAACCTTATTATCTTGGCTAAGACGTATCTCTTCGGTTTTCGCTTATAACGGTGCGAGTCAGATACTAGACTGGAGCTGAAGAAGGAGCTTGGCGGACAGGTAGGTCGATACTGGTTTCCGGAACGGTGATCCAGCCAATTACACCAGGGCTCTCGTCATGCAGGTAAACCCAATCCATGACGGGAAAAAGGTCCTTTTCTCTAGCTCGACGTCTTTCGGAGCTTGACGATTTGGACTGATGGAGGCGAGAAGTCCCTCACTGCGCCAATACCAGACGATTGCGCTATAGGCATCTCTCCGACCCTTTGAATCACCCCTTTTCACGCCACCTGCTACGAACCCCGGTGGAACCAGGGAGTGATTATAGGAGTGACCTGCGGTTTTGCGAATCAATTGAGTCATTCCCGCAATCGCGAATCAAGGGCCTGATTTGCCCAAATTGTGCACGAATCAGCCCTTGGGCGGCACGATGCGACACGCATCGACAACACTCGGACTAGATTAGTCACTGAGTGGGAGTGCTTGAAACGAGGCGATTGAATAACTCCATCCATTTTGGTTAAAACAAAAAAATGCCGCGCGCCTGCGGCATGAAGAAGGGAGATTCTTATGCATATCGTTGTATTGAGTGGTAGCCCGCGCAAGGGCGCCAATACCGACACCATGGTCGAGGCGTTTGCCGAGACCGCGCGCGAGGGCGGCCATACGGTCGAGGTCGTCCGCGTTGCCAGCAAGAAGATTGCTGGTTGCCTGGGATGCCAGTACTGCTTTGCCCATGAGGGCACCTGTGTGCAGAAAGACGACATGGCCGACGTGATCGAGTCGCTGAAAGGCGCCGATATGGTTGTCTTCGCTTCGCCTATCTACTGGTTTGATATCACCGCGCAGGAGAAGGCCGCCATCGACCGCCTGTACGCCTTTGGTGCTACGGGCTTCCCGTTCACCAAGACGGCCCTTTTACTCGATAGCCACAGCGAGGGCGTCTATGATGCGGCGATCGCTATGTACAAGTCAAGCTGCGCGTACTGCAAGTGGGAGGACCAGGGAATTGTCGCCATCAGCGGTATGACCGAGCGCGACAGCATGGCATCCTCGCCCAAGTTGGAAGGGGTGCGAGAGCTCGCTCGCACGCTCGCCTAAGGACAAGAGGGGCGCATGGCAATCAGCGTTGGCGGAAAGCCTACTTCCCTTGCCAAGAGGATTACTGATTGCCATGCGTTGATGTTCCCGTGGACAATTCCGGTGTGCTAAAACGCCTTCTCGTTCAAGAATTCTCTGAACGCGGGGATGTCAAAGCCAACGAGACCACGCCCGCGCTCTCCGATGACGCCGTCCTCGAGGAGACGGCGTTTATATTGGCTTGCATAGTTGCTGGCAACGCCCATGCGTTTGGCTATCTCCGAGACCCTGCTGGGGCCAGAATCGGGCAGCATCGCGAGCAAAAACTCAATGTCTTTATCGGAAAGCTCCCGATAGGTCGTTTCGAGAATTCGATCGCGCAGCTCCATACGGGCAAGCAGAGAACCCTGCTGGACATCAGGTGCGCTGATTTTGGGCGAGTTCTCCGAAACATCCCATGTGCGATATCCGACGAGCTGCATCATGTAGGGGAATCCGTCGACGGCCTTCACGGCATCCTCGAGCGCTTCTGGCGTGATTGAGCGGCCTCCGGCCTCAACGGTTTTGCGGAATGCGTTTGCAATTTCAACGTCAGTGATTCGTCCCAACTGATGATATTGGGAACGCCTGAGGAACGAGACGGAATCGTTACGCAGCAACGCCGATACTTTGTAGGGCAGTCCTGCCATGAGTAGGGCAACTTTTTTACCTTCGCGTACAAAGTGCTGGTAAACAGAGGCAAATTGAAGCATTTGGGGGTGCGGACAGAAAGTTGGACCGCGGGGCGGTCCGGACTGGAGGTTCGCATG
>CABQMF010000053.1 GCA_902465265.1 uncultured Collinsella sp.
GGCAGCTTAGAACTTGTGGCCGCACTTCTTGCAGACGCGCAGCTTGTTCTTGCCGTCCTTCTCGTGACCGACGCGGGTAACCTTACCGCACTCGGGGCAAACGAGATTGACGTTGGAGGCATCGATGGGAGCCTCCTGCGAAACGATGCCGCCCTGCTGGTTGGCAGCGTTGGGCTTGACGGCCTTCTTGACGACCGAAACGCCCTCGACAACGACCTTGTTCTCGGCGGGGAGAGCACGCAGGATAACGCCC
The DNA here is from genome assembly GCA_902465265.1 of uncultured Collinsella sp. Taxonomy (GTDB): domain Bacteria; phylum Actinomycetota; class Coriobacteriia; order Coriobacteriales; family Coriobacteriaceae; genus Collinsella. The sequence continues at coordinate 254 of CABQMF010000053.1, forward strand.
TGCTTGCCGCGATCCTTACCAGAGAGAACCTGGACCTTATCGCCCTTCTTGATATACATATATCTCCCCTAACTACAGGGTCTCGGGAGCGAGCGAGACGATCTTCATGTACTTCTTGTCACGAAGCTCGCGAGCGACGGGCCCGAAGATACGGGTGCCGACGGGCGAACCATCGTTGTTGATGACAACGCAGGCGTTCTCATCAAAGCGAATGTAGGAGCCATCCTTGCGGCGGATCTCCTTAACGGTGCGAACGACGACGCAACGGACAACGTCCTTCTTCTTGACGTTGGCGCCAGGGGTAGCCTCCTGGACAGCACCGATGAACACATCGCCGATGCCTGCATAACGACGCTTGGAACCGCCAAGCACCTTGATGCAGCGAATCTTGCGAGCGCCGGAGTTGTCGGCGACGTTCAGCATGGTTTGCATCTGAATCATGGTAGATGTTCCTCCGAACTAAGAACCGAAGAGAGGTGCGCAGCCTTTACGCGGCCCGTGGTATGCAAGCCAGGCATACGCACATCTTCGGAAACGTACAAGTCGTAAGAGCGACTGCTTATTTAGCGCGCTCGACGACCTCGATGAGGCGCCAACGCTTCATCTTGGACATAGGACGGGTCTCCATAACGCGGACGGTATCGCCCACGCCAGCCGTGCACTCCTCGTCGTGAGCGTGCAGCTTCTTGGAGCTGGTCATCATCTTGCCGTACTTGGGGTGACGCTTGCGCTCGGTGATGGTGACAACGATGGTCTTGGCACCGGAGACGGAGGTAACGACACCCGTACGGACCTTACGCGAGTTACGCGAATCAGTCATGTTCTCTCCTTAGGTCCTACTCGGCGACAGCGGACTTCTCCGCTGCGATCTCGCGGGCGCGCTGCTCCGTGAGGACGCGAGCGATGTCCTTCTTCACGGTGTTGACGCGAGCGGTGTTGTCCAGCTGGCTGGTGGCCATCTGGAAACGAAGGTTAAAGAGCTCGGCGCGCATTTCCTTCAGCTTCTCAACGAGCTGAGCGTCCGAGAGCTCACGAATCTCTGCGGGCTTCATTAGTTCTCCTCCTTGGCGGCGGCGGCGTCCTCAGCAGCCCACTTGGCCTCGAGAGCGGCCTCCTCAGCCATCTCCTTCTCGATGCGCTGCTCAGCGTTCTTAGCAGCAACAATCTTGGTCTTGATGGGAAGCTTGTGCTGTGCAAGACGCAGAGCCTCGCGAGCGACCTCCTCGGGCACGCCCTTGACCTCGAACATGATGCGGCCGGGCTTGACGACGGCCACCCACTCCTCGGGGTTACCCTTACCAGAACCCATGCGAGTCTCGGCAGGCTTCTTGGTGATGGGCTTATCGGGGAAGATCGTGATGTAGACACGACCGCCACGCTTCATGTAGCGGGTCATGGCAATACGAGCGGCCTCGATCTGACGGTTGGTGATCCAATGGGCCTCGAGAGCCTGGATACCAAACTCGCCGAAATGCAGCTCGGTATTACCCTTGGCCTGGCCCTTCATGGAGCCACGCTGCACCTTGCGGTGAAGAATACGCTTAGGGGCAAGCACTACTGACCCCTCCTCTCGGAGTTACGACGACGAGGACGGGAAGAGCCCTCGAGTGCAGGGTTGGGAACAGGCTGGCCCGGGAGCTTCTCGCCCAGGTAGATCCAGACCTTCACGCCGCAAGCGCCCATGGTGGTGCTGGCGACAGCCGTGCCGTAGTCGATCTTGGCACGGAGGGTGTGCAGAGGCACGCGACCCTCACGGTACCACTCACGACGGCCCATCTCGGCACCGCCGAGACGACCGGAGCACTGGATACGGATGCCCTTAGCGCCGGCCTTGCGGGCGGACTGGACAGCCTTGCGCATAGCGCGACGGAAGGCAACGCGGCCCTCGAGCTGCTCGGCGATAGACTGAGCAACGAGGTTGGCGTCGAGCTCGGGGCGCTTGATCTCGACAACGTCGACGGAGAGCTGGCCCTTGGAGACGCCAGCGACCTTCTCGAGCTCGGTGCGGAGGGTATCGATCTCGGCACCCTTCTTACCGATGACAACGCCGGGGCGAGCGGTGAGGATGATGACCTTCACCTTGTCGCCAGCGCGCTCGATCTCGACGCGGGAGACAGCTGCGCGGGAAAGACGCTTCTCGAGGTACTTGCGGATCTCGAGATCGTTACCGAGGGTCTTAGCGTAATCCTTCTCTGCGAACCAGCGGGAGCGCCAGTTCTCGGTGATGCCAAGACGGAAGCCGGTGGGGTAGACTTTCTGACCCATACAGCTTTACGCCTCCTTTCGAGGAGCAACGACGACGGTGATGTGGGAAGTACGCTTCAGAATGCGAGAAGCGGAACCCTTGGCGCGGGGACGGATGCGCTTAAGCGTCGGACCCTCGTCAACATAGGCAGCGGCGACAACCAGGTTGTCGGCACGCAGACCGTTGTTGTTCTCGGCGTTCGCAACGGCGGAACGGAGAACCTTCTCGACATCCACGGCGACGGCGCGGTCGCAGAAGTGGAGGATGTCGAAGGCCTGAGCGACAGGCTTGCGGCGGATCAGATCGACCACCAGGCGGGCCTTGCTGGGGGAAACACGCACGTACTTAGCGACGGCGCGAACCTCGGTGGCCTCAGTTTCAATAGACTTAGTTGCCATTTACGGTTAACCCCCTATTTGGCCTTGTGGCCACGGAACGTACGAGTCGGCGCGAACTCGCCGAGCTTGTGACCAACCATGGACTCGGTAACATACACGGGCACATGCTTGCGGCCGTCGTGGACGGCGATGGTGTGACCAACCATCTCGGGGAAGATGGTGGACGCGCGGGACCAGGTCTTCACGACGTCCTTCTTGCCAGCCTCGTTCATCGCGGTGATACGCGAGAGAAGGCGAGTCTCCACGAACGGGCCCTTTTTGAGACTTCTGCTCATAAGTGCTTTCTCCTAAAACTCGGTATCCGAAATTACTTCTTACGGCGACGAATGATGTGCTGGTTCGAGACCTTCTTCTTCTTGCGCGTACGAAGGCCCTTCGTCGGCTTACCCCAGGGGGTAACGGAGGGACGACCAGAGGTGTGGTTCTTGCCCTCGCCACCGCCGTGCGGGTGGTCGACAGGGTTCATGACGGTACCGCGGACGGTCGGGCGCACGTTCATGTGACGCTTACGGCCGGCCTTGCCGATGACGATGTTGGCGTGATCGGCGTTGCCGACCTCACCGACGGTGGCGCGGCAGGTAACGAGGATGCGGCGCATCTCGGAGGAAGGCATACGGACGATAGCGTACTTGCCCTCCTTACCCATCAGCTGGCAGGAGTTACCGGCGGAACGGGCGATAGCAGCGCCCTTGCCCGGCTGGAACTCGACGGCGTGGATGAGCGTACCGACGGGGATGTCGGCGAGGGGCAGAGCGTTGCCCGGCTTGATGTCGGCGTCAGAACCGGACATGATGGTCTGACCGACCTCGAGGCCCTTAGGAGCCAGGATGTAGCGCTTCTCACCGTCAGCGTAGTGCAGCAGAGCGATGCGAGCGGAACGGTTCGGATCGTACTCGATCGTGGCAACCTTGGCGGGCACGCCGTCCTTGTTGCGCTTGAAGTCGATCACGCGGTAACGACGCTTCACGCCGCCGCCCTGGTGGCGGGTGGTGATGCGGCCGTTGTTGTTACGACCGGCCTTCTTGGGCAGGGGCTCGAGAAGAGACTTCTCGGGCTTGGTGCAGGTGATCTCGGAGAAGTCGGAGATCGTCTGCCAACGCCTACCAGCGGAGGTCGGCTTAAGGTGCTTTACAGCCATTACAATCCCTTTCAATAGGAATCCGTTAGCCATCGCAGACAGGGATTCGAGGTTCTGCCTCGGGTGCGATGACACCGGACGTATACACGGTTCCGGGCGTGTCCATTTTATACGCCCAAAACCTTGAGCTCCCGCCTCCCCTATTTGGGAGGCATGAGCTCACTCAACAGCAGCGAGTCTTAGGCCTGGTTGCCAAAGACCTCGATGGTGTCGCCCTCGGCCAGCGTGACGATGGCCTTCTTCCAAGAACGGGTCTTGCCGGCGACATAGCGCACGCGCTTGGTCTTGGGCTTGACCGTCAGGGTGTTCACGCGAACGACCTTGACACCGAAGATCTCCTCGACGGCGTCCTTGATCTGATACTTGTTAGCATCCTTGGCGACCTCGAACGTGTACTTGTTCAGCTCCATGCCGGAGAAGGAACGCTCGGACACGATCGGACGGATGATGATCTCGTGGGCGGTCATTTATGCAAGCACCTCCCCGAAGTGAGCGGCGATGTCGGCGGGCATCAGCACAGCGTTGTTGTTGACGAGATCGTAGGTGTTGGCCTCGTCAGCGGTGATGATGAACGTCTTGGGAATGTTGCGGAACGACAGGTAGGCGTTGACGTCCTCATCGCGAACGATGATGGTCAGACGCTTGCCCTCAAGGCCGAGAGCCTTGAGCATGGCGACGGCAGCCTTGGTGGAAGGCTTCTCGAAGCCGTAGTCGTCGACGAGCACGAGCTCGCCATCGGCCAGCTTGGCGGACAGCGCGGAGCGCATAGCCAGCTTGACCTCCTTGTTGTTCATACGCTTAGCGTAGGAACGGGGCTTGGGGGCGAAGACAACGCCACCGTGACGCCACTGGGCAGCACGGATGGAACCCTGGCGGGCACGGCCGGTGCCCTTCTGACGCCAAGGCTTCTTGCCGCCACCGGAAACCTCAGAGCGGCCCTTAGCGGACTGGGTGCCCTGACGCCAAGAGGCCATCTGGCACTTGACGATGTGGTGCATAACGTGGATGTTCGGCTCGATGCCGTACACCTCAGCGGCGAGCTCGGCCTCGGCGACCTTCTTGCCCTCGCTGTTCTTTACTTCAAACTTTGCCATTTAAGTGTTCTCCTTGGTATGACGCTGGGCTAAATGGGCTGGGCCCTTAGGCCATACGGATGGCGACGAGACCATTCTTGGCACCCGGGACAGCGCCCTTGACCAAGATGAGGTTCTGCTCGGCATCGATGCGGACAACGGAAAGGTTCTTGACGGTAACGCGCTCGTTACCCATGTGACCGGCCATCTTGACGCCCTTGAGGACGCGCGCAGGATAGGCGCACTGACCGATAGAACCGGGGTGACGCTGGAAGTGAGAACCATGCGTCATAGGACCGCGGCGCTGACCCCAGCGCTTGATGCGACCCTGGAAGCCCTTACCCTTGGAGGTACCGATGACGTCGACCTTCTCGACATCAGCGAAATCAGCGACGGTGACGACCTCGCCGACCTTGTGCTCCTCGCCGTTCTCGACGCGGACCTCACGAAGGAAGCGGACAGGCTCGACGCCAGCCTTGGCGAAGTGACCAGCCATGGGCTTGTTCACGTTCTTGGCCTTGATGTCGCCGAAACCGATCTGGACGGCGTCATAGCCGTCGGTTGCCTGAGTTTTAACCTGCGAGACAGCGCAGGGGCCAGCCTGGATGACCGTGACGGGAACGACGTTGTCGTCCTCGTCCCAAACCTGGGTCATGCCAATCTTGCGGCCGAGAATCATGCTGATCAAGATATGATCCCAACTCTCGCGTGGTCTTGGGACAATGCGTACACCACCGAGCGTACGCCCCTAGAGGACCACTACTTACACGACGTGCTCCCCAGCCTTGTATTGCGTCCGGACTACCTGACAACCCTATTAAGCAGGCATTTTGTCCAGCCAGAATACTCCCCTGGTTTCACACAGCTGTTTAGTATACACGGCTGCGGGCGTATCCATCGAGATTCATATTTCACTCACATTGTTTACGCAGGTAAAGTGCGTGGCACGTCTCCCGAGCTTTGGCGGAGGGGCGGGGCCGAGAGTAGTTAAGGTTGCTGCTCTACAGTCCTGCTCACGACGGAGAGCACATTAAGTGCTCTCCTGTTCGTGCGGAACTCGCGACAACCTTAATATGTCTCAGGCCCGCCCCCTCCGCCGCACACTGGGAACGACACGTTGATGTCTGCTTAACTTTGCTCGCTCAGCTAAATACTTTGTTGGGGTCCACTATTTGCTGGAGGGTGAACTTGCATTGCATTGGCTCGCCTTCTGCTTGTGGCTTTGCCTCATCGAAGTCGAAGATCATGATGGCGCAGTTGGGGAGTTTTGCTGGGAGTTCGAAGCCCTCTGGGGCTACAGCTTTGATGAATTGGCGGCTGGCGCTGCCGTGGCTTACTGCTAGGAGGGTTTCGATGCCCTCGGCGCCCATGAGATTGGTGAGGGTGCCTACCATGCGTTCTTGCAGCGCGCGGCTTCCTTCTCCTCCAAAGGGGACCAGGTCCTCGCCCGGATCCCAGACGTCGGTGGGAAGGGCATCGTGGGGACCTTCTTCGAAGGTGCCGTAGCAGCGTTCGATGATGCCTTCGCAGGGCTCGACTGCTGCGTCCGGGCCGAGGAGCTCGCATGCGACGAGCTGAGCTGTGTCCATGGCTCGGCCTAAGGGTGATGAGGCCACTTTGTCGGGAACGACGTTGTGGGCTTTGAGCCATGCGGCTGCCATCCCGGCTTGCTGACGGCCCAAATCGGTGAGCGGTGAATCGCAGCGACCCTGGACGAGCTTTTTAACGTTGAATTCTGTCTGGCCGTGGCGGAGTAGATATAGACGCTTCATGCTCTCCCCTTCTGTATAACTTGCTTTGCCGGCGCAGCCCTACTCGTGGGTATGGCCTACGTAGTCTTCATCGATCGTAATCTTGGCAATCGACTTGGGGTATTCCGACTCGACCCGTTTCGCCAACGCGCGCTTTAAGTCTTCGGCACTCATCTGCAGATCCGCGGGACGCACGCAGTCAAAGATCACGTTGGTGTGCGTAGGACCCGGCACGCAGCGAAGGTCGTGAATCGAAAGGCGGCTATCGATCTGTTGAGCCATTGCGTTGATGCGCAGGCGCATGCTCGCCACCTTTGGATCGTCGGTCACGATGGGATCGTAGTGAAGCGTGACAATCATGCCGTCTTCGTTCCTAAACGCCTGCTCGATGTTATCGAGCGTGTCGTGACTGTCCATCGGGCTGGCCTCGGCTGCCATCTCGGCGTGAGCGCTTGCGAACTTCCTGCCTGGGCCGTAGTCGTGAACCATTAGGTCATGGACGCCCAAGACGCCGGGATAGCTCATGATCTTGCTGCGAATATGCTCGACGAGCTTAGTATCGGGCGTCTGGCCCAAAAGCGGGCTCACCGTATCTTGGATAAGCTCAAAGCCGCTCCAGCCAATATAGGCGCCAACGGCAAGTCCAACCCAAGCATCAAGATTGATATGCATCACCTGGGAAACAATTGCGCACGCCAGCACAGCACCCGTGGCAAGAACATCGTTCTTGGAATCCTGCGCGGTCGCATGCAACGTCTCGGACTCAATGCGATCTCCGAGCTTTTGGTTGAGGGCCGCCATCCAGAGCTTTACGACCATCGAAAGCACTAGAACTGCCACCAGGGCAAGCGAGAACTCGACAGGTTCGGGGTGGATGACGCGCTCGACCGAGGACTTCACCAGCTCAACGCCAATCAGCAGCACGAGTGCCGCCACAACCAGACCCGAGAGATACTCGTAGCGACCGTGGCCGTAAGGATGCTCGGGGTCGGCCGGCTTGCTCGCCAGCTTAAAGCCCAGCACGCTCACGATATTCGAGCTGGCATCGGACAGGTTGTTCATGGCATCCGCAACAATCGAAACCGATCCCGAAACCACACCAATTGCACCCTTCGCAGCACAAAGCGCAACATTGGCGACAATACACACCATGCCCGCTAACGTGCCCACACGCGCACGATCGCCCTGTGCGCGCCCAACAATCCACTCGACCATCTACATCCGCCCCCACGGTACTACCTATATATCTATTGCTCAAACGGATTGTAGTGTAGCCACTTTGTCCTCAAGATACAAAAGGCCGCAGCCCACACGAGCCACGGCCTTGGAACACGACAAAGGGATCGTCCTTTTGTCGCACAGGTTTATGCGCTCACTTCAGCAGCGCTCGCCACTGTTTCGGGCGAATCGCCTCCGTCCCCCGTCGCCTGTCCCTTCGCCGGCACCACGCCAAAGCAGTAGCTCAGCGCCGCAGACACCGCAAATGCCGTGCCGCCGGCAGCGCAGCACCACAGCAGGTTCGGGATGCCGCCCGTGGCAAAGCCAATGACCATGAGGACATTCGTCATGCCGATGGTATAGGCCGTAACGTGGCCCACGGCCGCAACAAGGCCTCCGACGGCGCCGCCAATGGCCATGCACGTCAGGCACCTGCCATATTTAAAGCCGCAACCGTACAGCGCAGGCTCGCTTACGCCGCCAAGAACACCCGAGATCGAATAGCCCAGCATGAGCGTCTTCTCGTCCTTATCCGCAACGCGGAGCGACGCGCCAAAGGGCATGCCCCAAACGGCAAACGTTGCCATCGTCGCGGCGATCAGGATGCACGAATCCGTTCCCACACTCATAAACTGCGCATAGGCGAGCGATAGGACAACGTTGCTGACGCCCGCGATCTTAAGGAACTCCCAGCCCGCGGCAAGCCCCATGAGTGTGAGCAACGATACGATGCCACCGGAATTGCCAAGCATAAACATAAGCTGGCCCAACAGCATGCCCAAATAGCTGCCCGCCGGCGCCGTAATACACAGCGAAACCGGAACCATGACAAGCATGGTCGCAAACGGAACAAACGAAAACGCCACGGCCTTAGGGATAACGCGCTGAAAGAAACACTCCACTTGCCAAAGCACGGGTACCGAGATGAGAACCGGAATAACAGTCGTCGTGTAATCGTTGACCGGCGCGGGAAGCAGGCCGTACACGGAAGTCATCGATGCCCCCGTCGTCGATGCGGCATCGACGAGCTTAAGCAGATCGGGCGCAATCAATACGCCGCCCAGCATCATGCCCAGCTGCTCCGAGCAACCGAGCTGGCGAGCGGCCGCCCAACCAAGATAAACGGGCAAGAAGTAGTAGCCGGCGTTATAGAGCCAACTGTAGAACAGGCGATAGATATCGGAATCGGCAGACCACAGGCCCAGCATGCCTTCGCCCATAATGACGGCGACGGTGCGGAACAACGCCGCGCAGACAATAAACGGCAGCGCCGACATCATGCTTTTGGACAGATAATCCACCACAGCCATGGCGTTTGATGAGACCGTCGTTGTAAACGAGGTGTTAGAAACTTGTGACACAGGAACCCTTTCCCAATGTGACATGCGGACTGTCCCTTTGTCACATCGTGCGATACTGACCGATTGCGCGGTACTTTTCGTAGCGGAGGTTTGTGAGGGTCGCGTCGTCGAGCCGCCCAAGCGTATCGAAGGCATCAAATGCCGAGGACATGACGGCGCCGGCGATCTCCTCATGCGACAGACCCCTATCGTCAACAATGCCGTCGATGATACCGAGCGCCAACAGATCGGGAGCCGTGAGCTTAAGCGCCTCGGCGGCCTCATTCGCGCGCTCGGTATCCTTCCACAGAATCGACGCACAGGCCTCGGGGCTCACGACCGAATAGGCCGAGCTCGAGAGCATCAGGATGCGGTCGGCCACGGACAGCGCCAGCGCGCCACCAGAGCCGCCCTCGCCTGTTACCACCGAGACAATCGGCGTCTTAAGGCCGCTCATCTCCATGAGATTCTGGGCGATAGCCTCGCCCTGACCGCGTTCCTCGGCACCGATGCCGCAAAACGCGCCCGAAGTATCGACCAGGCACAGAACCGGCCGACCAAACTTTTCGGCTTGGCGCATCAGGCGACGCGCTTTACGGTAGCCCTCGGGATGCGCCATGCCAAAGTTGCGGCGCATACGCTCTTTGGTCGTGGTGCCGCGCTCGATGGCGATGACTGTTACGGGGCGCCCGTCCTTCCAGCCAATGCCAGCCACCACAGCGGCGTCGTCGCCAAAGTAACGGTCGCCGTGCAGCTCCACAAATCCATCCAGGCCCAGCGAGATCACCTCGCCCGCCGTGGCGCGATCTGCCGAGCGGGTCTGCTTGACAATCTCGAGCGCGGTTTTTGGCGCCGCCGCGCGCTTGAACAAGTGCCCCAGCTTTTTGCCGCGGCGACCCGTATGCACGATCTCATGCGGTGCCCCCAAGCCGGGCGCGTGCCCTTCGTGCAGCGCCAGCAGCTCGCCTACCGTGAGCGCAATCTCGCCGCGCGGAACAACGGCATCGCAAAAGCCGTGCTCCAGCAAAAACTCGGAGCGCTGGAATCCCTTGGGCAGGCGCTTGTGCATGTTCTGCTCGATCACGCGCGGGCCGGCAAATGCCGTCAGGGCATCGGGCTCGGCCAGGATAATGTCGCCCTCCATGGCGAAGCTCGCGGTTACGCCTCCGGTCGTGGGGTCGGTGAGCACCGTGATATACAGGCCGCCCGCCTCGCTGTGGCGCCTAACCGCCGCAGAAATCTTGGCCATCTGCATAAGCGATGTCACGCCCTCTTGCATGCGCGCACCGCCCGAAACGGTAAAGCCGACAACTGGCAATCCCAGCTCGGTCGCACGCTCAAATGTGCGACAGATCTTCTCGCCCACCACGGAACCCATCGAGCCCATCATAAAGTTGGCGTCCATAAAGAAGAACGCGGTATCGCAACCGCAGATTTTGCCCCTGCCGCACACAACGGCGTCGCGCTCGCCCGAACGCTCGCTCACGCTCTTGAGCTTGTCGGCATAGCCGGGAAACGAGAGGAAATCCTCCGACGCCAGATTAGCATCCCATTCCTCAAACGTGCCCTCGTCGACCGTCATGCGCATGCGCGTGCGACCGCTCACGCGGAAGTGTTTGCCGCAACGAGGGCAGACCTCGAGGTTGTCGTGTAGGCGTGCCTCATCGATTACGCGGCGGCACTCCGGGCACTTGATAAACACGTGGCGCGCGGGAAACTCGGCGCACGACTCGGTCATCGGCCCCTCGAGGACGTTGACCGTCTTCGCTTTTCTATTCATCAGCATAGAGATGCCCCATCAGATCGGTGTGATACATGCCCGACAAGAACTCGTCGTTTGCCAGCACGTCGAGCTGAAGCTCGCTGTTTTCGCTCACGCCCTCAATCACGAGCTCGCCCAGGGCCGAGCGCATCTTGCGAATGGCGCCGTCGCGCGTGGGCGCACACACGATGAGCTTGCCGAGCATGGAATCGTAGTACGGCGGGACTTTCGCGCCGGTAAACATGGCGGAATCCCAGCGCACGCGCGGACCACCCGGCACACGCAACGCGGTGATCGTTCCGCATGACGGCAGAAAGTCCGGCGTTTCGGCATTGATGCGGCACTCCATGGCGTGGTTGCGGACTGGCATGTCCTCCTGCTCAAAGGGCAGAGGCTGGCCGGCTGCCACGCGCAGCTGCCACTTGACCAAGTCGGTATCGGTCACAAACTCCGTAACCGGATGCTCCACCTGCAAGCGCGTGTTCATTTCCATAAAGTAGAAATTGCCGTCGTCCGAATACAGGAACTCGATGGTACCGGCTCCTTCGTAGCCGACGGCACGAGCCAGGTCGCGCGCGGCTTTGTGCATGCGAGCACGGATGTCATCGTGTCCGTCGAGGCACGGCGCGGGGCTCTCCTCGATCAGCTTTTGGTTGCGGCGCTGCACCGAGCACTCGCGCTCGCCGAGCGAAAACACATGGCCCTGCTTATCGGCCATAATCTGCACCTCAACATGGTGCGCCGGCGCGACGAACTTCTCCATGTAGCACTCGCCGTCGCCAAAAACGGCCTCGCCCTCGGCACGCGCCTCGATAAACGCCTTTGCCGCATCTTCCACGCG
>CABQMF010000054.1 GCA_902465265.1 uncultured Collinsella sp.
CATGCGAACCTCCAGTCCGGACCGCCCCGCGGTCCAACTTTCTGTCCGCACCCCCTTTCAGGAACTATTTCACCGCAACTTATAGGTCTGCTGGGGCAGCGCCGGCTATTTGAGGCTGGTGGCGACGACGGGGCGGCCGAGGGCTGTCTCGAAGCGGTCGACCATCGTTGGGTCGGCAAGCGTGTCGACTTGGTTGAGCATGATGCGGGCATTGTTGAGGTTCAGCATCCGCAGCTCGGCATTGAGCACCTGGGCGACGCGCTCGGGCGTGGCGATGTCGGTGAGCTCGCAGCCGCAGCGCTCGCAGAAGAGCTCGGGGCGGTGGACAACCTCGGCGACGGGCTCGCCCAGCCCCGAGGCGCCGACGATCCAGACAACGTTTGCCGCGGCGGCGGGAATTACCGGCTCCCAGGCGGCATGCGCCTTGAGCGGGAGTCGCTTGCTGCCATCTGCCTCGGCCAGCACATAGTCAAAGCGCCGTGCCAGCTCGTTGAGCGGCTCGGCGGGGGCGGAGAGCTTGCCTGTCTCCGGGTCCAAAACACCCGCCTGGCAGATACTTCCGCGGTTCATGTCCGCGCATGCCTCGCAGGTGCAGCCGGGAACATGCAGGGTCCCCGGCTTCCAAGGCGCGGCGTCCAGGCGACGGCTCGACCCGTCCCATGGCACGCCGGCGACGGGAAACATGTGCGCGGTGGTGCAGAGGAGCACACGGCCGCCAGCGCGCATAAGCTCAAGGCCCAGCGTCTTCAGCAATGTCGACTTGCCGCCACTGCCGATAATTGCGGTAATGCCCGGCTCGATCTTGAGCGCGGAGGCAAGGTTTCCGCTCGTCGTTTCCATCTGTTCACCGCCGTATAATACTGTGATAATAAATAATCATCAGAGTAGCGGTCGAACCGCTTTTGCTCTGCTCAAACCGTAGCACAGGGAGGTGCCCCGGGAATGCTCGTTTATGTTCGCGGCGCCGGCGATATCGCCACGGGCGTCGCCGCTCGCTTGGTGCGCGCCGGCGTGTCGGTCGTTATGGCCGATATCGCGGTTCCCACGTGCATCCGCCGCACAATCAGTTTTTGCGAGGCCATTCGCCTGGGCGAGGTCGAGGTTGAAGGCATTCGCGCTCGCTTGGCACAGACGCCGGCAGAGGCGCTTGCAATTACCGAGGCCGGAGACGTCGCCGTCGTGGTAGACCCCCAGACCAAGATGCTCGGCGAGCTGAAACCCGCGGCTGTGGTCGACGCGATTTTGGCCAAGCGCAACCTGGGTACCACGCGCGGCATGGCGCCTGCCGTCATCGCCGTGGGGCCGGGCTTTACCGCGCCGGTCGATTGCGACGCCGTGGTCGAGACCATGCGTGGACATTTTCTCGGCCGTGTCATTACCCAAGGTTCGCCCCAGCCCAACACGGGCGTGCCGGGCATTATCGCCGGCTATGGCAAGGAGCGCGTTATCCACAGCCCCGCCGCCGGTGTGTTTCGGTCCGACCGCGCAATCGGCGACATCGTGAGCGCCGGAGATGTGATTGGCTACGCGGGCGATACGCCCATGTACACGCAGATCGATGGCTGTCTGCGCGGGCTTTTGGCGAACGGCGTGCAGGTGACTGAGGGCTTTAAGTGCGCCGATGTCGATCCGCGCGGCGATGCCAGCTATATCAACTACATTTCGGACAAGGCGACGTCGGTCGGCGGCGGCGTGCTCGAGGCGCTCGCCATGCTCACCGATGTCTTTAGAGGATAGAAGGCGGCAATGGAAAAGCTCGATGTTGTGAATGCGGCGCTTGCCGCTCTGCGTGCTGGCGAGACGTGCGAACTCGTGGTCGTGGCCGGCACGGCAGGGTCATCGCCGCGCGGCGTGGGCGCCTGGATGGCCGTCTTTGCCGATGGCAGCCAGGCGGGCACTATCGGCGGCGGCAAGATCGAGCTCTTTGCGCTGGACGAGGCGCGCGAGCTCCTGAGCGCGGGACAGTCGCGTCTGGTCCGCTACACCATGGGCGGCGAGAACTCCGATACCGGCATGATCTGCGGCGGAGCCATCTGCCTGTGCTACCTGCATCTGGATGCGACTCAGGCGCCGTTGTTCCAGGAAATCGCCGACGTCTTGGCCTATCGGCGCATCGGCGACTTCGTCATCGACTTTGAGCCGTTTGTCATCCAGGCCCTCGAGGGCGATGTGGCCGAGTACCATGGCGAGGCATCGCGCCATACCATTGCCGGCTGCCCCGGGCTTTCGCTGGTGGAGGAGGGGAGTAAGGTCACCTACACCAACGCGGCCTCCGAGATTCCCGCGACGCACATTGAGACGCTCTGCCCCGAGGGCCTGACCTACATCTTTGGCTGCGGACATGTGGGCGCTGCGACGGCGCGCGTGCTCACGGCGGCGGGCTTTGCCGTCGTGGCGTGCGACGACCGCCCCGGCACGCTGACCCCCGATTGGGTGCCCGGTGTCTACGATCGTCGCCTGGTTGATTACAAGAACCTGAGCGAGCTGTGTCCCATCGGCCCGCGCGACTTGGTGGTCGTGGCCACAGCGGGCCACAAGTCCGATATCGACGTGGTGATTCAGGCCATGCGCGCCAAACCCGCCTATTTGGGCTGCTTGGGCTCGCGCCGCAAGACGGCCTTTGTGCGCGCCCGCCTGGAGCAGGAGGGCTTTACGCAGGACCAGATTGACGAGCTGCACCTGCCGATCGGCGTTGCCATTCAGGCGGAGGACCCCGAGGAGATCGCTATCTCCATCGCCGCCGAGATGATCCACCTGCGCCGCACCAAACTCGTCCCCCGCAAGCGCTAATCGCATCCCCACCAATAAGTTGCGGTGGAATAGATCCTGAATATGCCCAATAAGCGGCAAAACAGGAACTATTTCACCGCAACTGCTGTTTGACCCCGGGGGATTCAGAATTGCGGGTCAAAATGCTACCTGTGCCATATGCCCTATAATGTCCGCCCGTTGGGCGGCATAGGGCCGCTGCCTAGAGTATGGGAGGCGCAAATGGCAGAGTCGGCAGCAGGGGACGCCCTGTTCGAGCGTACGGGAAAAGTATCGTTTGTGCAGGTATTGCCCCATGCATTGCAACATGTGCTGGCGGCGTTTGCGGGCATCGTCACGCCCGCCATCATCATCGCGTCGGTCTGTGGCTTTACCCCTCAAGAGGAAGCCGCTGTCATTCAGGCGTCGCTCGTCCTCTCGGCGCTCGACATTTTCCTTCAACAGTTCCCCATAAAAGGTGTGGTCGGTTCGGGCCTGCCCATCGTGATGGGCGCGAGCTTCACCTTCGTGCCGGCGCTCAAGGCGGTCGGTCTCGAGCTTGGCTTTGAGGCCGTGCTAGGCGCCCAGGTAATCGGCGGTGCGCTCGTCGCGCTCTTCGGCTTGCTGTTTAGGCGCGTGAGTTTTCTGTTCCCGGCCCCGGTGCTTGGCACCGTTATCTTTGTCATTGGCCTGTCGCTATGCCCAGTGGCAGTTGCCTCCATGGCGGGCGGGGAGGGCGCGGCCGATTTTGGCAGTGTCACCAACTGGGCCGTCGCGCTCGTGACGTTCGTCGTTACCTTTATGGCCGGCAACTACGGCAAGGGCGCGCTTAGGCTGGGCAGCATCCTGGCCGGTATCTGCGCGGGCTTTGTTTTGGCTGCGGTGTTGGGCATGGTCGATTTCTCGGCCATCGCGACTGCCGGCTGGTTCGCCCCGCCGGCTCTGGGCGCCCATCGCCTGGTGTTCGACCCGGCCGCGTGCGCCGTCGTGGGCGTTGTCGCCATTGTCAACGCCGTGCAGGTCATGGGCGAGTTTGCCGCCGTGTCGTCCGCTGCGCTCGATACCCCTGCGACCGATAGCCAGATCTCGGGTGGCCTGATCGCCAACGGCCTGGTCGGTATGCTGTCGGGCTTCTTGGGCGGCGTCCCCACGGCAACCTTTGGCCAGAATGTGGGCATTATCGCCGAGAACAAGGTCGTCAACCGCATGGTCTTTACGCTTGCCGCCGCCATCTTGCTCATCGCGGGCCTGCTGCCCAAGTGCGCGGCGGTACTCACGTCCATTCCGCAGCCAGTAATCGGCGGCGCCACGATCGGCGTGTTCGCGACCATCGGCATGAACGGCGTGGTCATGTTTGCCCGCCACGGCCTGTCTCAGCGCGATACCACGCTCATGGGTCTGTCTATCGCCTTTGGCACGGGCATTGAGCGCACGGCCGGCGCACTTGCTGGCGCTGGATTCCCCGCATGGGTCGGCACCGTCTTTGGTGGATCCTCTATTGCCGTCGCCGCACTTGTCGCCGTTGTCCTCAACCTGGTCCTGCCTCGCCAAAAATAACGCCCCATATATAAGTTGCGGTGAAATAGTTCCTAGATAAGCCTGACGGGCGGTCAGCCAGGAACTATTTCACCGCAACTGCTTTTTGGGACCCATTTGTGCGGGGGAGTTGTGGAGTTGTGCAGGCAGACGAGGTTTTTCTGGAAATACGCACCCAATGCGCGTATAGTACCGATTGTTTTGTCGGCTCCTGCTGCGTCGAGTCCAAACCGCGAAATGCCATGAGCGGCGCGGATGCAGCCAGGAGGCACGAGGACAACCCATCGTGGCCACGCCCCGTGCTTAAAACCCCAAGAAGGAGTGAACAATGGCAGAAGAGAAGTATGTGCCGCGTCTGAAGACCAAGTACAACAACGAGGTCAAGCAGCAGCTTCAGGACAAGTTCCAGTACGAGAACGTCATGATGATCCCCAAGTTTGAGAAGATCGTCGTGAACATGGGTGTCGGCGAGGCCGCTACCGATTCCAAGGCCATCGACGGTGCCGTGCGCGACCTGCGCGCCATCACCGGCCAGCAGCCGATGATCACCCGTGCCCGCAAGTCCATCGCTACCTTCCGCCTGCGCGCTGGTATGCCGATCGGCTGCAAGGTTACCCTGCGTGGCGACCGTATGTGGGAGTTCTTCGATCGTCTGACCTCCGTCGCGATCCCCCGTATCCGCGACTTCCGCGGCATCTCCGCCAAGAGCTTCGACGGCCGTGGTAACTTCTCCATGGGCGTCACCGAGCAGCTCATCTTCCCCGAGATCGACTTCGATTCCGTCGATCACCAGCGTGGTATGGACATCACTTTCGTGACCACCGCCAACACCGATGAGGAGGCCAAGGCCCTTCTGGACGCCTTCGGTTTCCCGTTCAAGAAATAGGTTCACCTGCCCTGAAAGCGCCGTTTCCAAAAGGGGACGGCGCTTGGGGCGAACAATACTCTATGTGAGGAGGATATAAGTGGCTAAGACATCGATGATCGTCAAGTGCAATCGCAAGCAGAAGTTCTCTACTCGTGAGTACACGCGCTGCCAGCGCTGCGGCCGTCCGCACTCTGTGTACCGCAAGTTCGGCCTGTGCCGTGTCTGCTTCCGTGAGCTTGCACTCAAGGGCGAGCTTCCCGGCGTTAAGAAGGCCAGCTGGTAAGTCACTACCAGCGTTTCAAGCATCCGTTTGGAACAGGGAAAACGCGCTAGTTAGGCTTTGCCGTTAAGGGCGGCGAAGAACCAAGAGCACGTGTTCATCAAGAACGAAGGAGAATCTGTATGAACCTTACAGACCCGATCGCAGATATGCTTACGCGCATCCGTAACGCTAACTCTGTGAACAAGGCCACGGTCTCCATGCCGAGCAGCAAGAAGCTCGTCGAGATCGCTCGTGTTCTGCACGAGGAGGGCTACATCGAGGGCTACGATGTCGAGGACACCGTTCCCCAGAAGACTCTGCACATCACGCTTAAGTATGGTCCCAAGAAGGCTAAGGTCATCAACGGCATCCGCCGCATTTCCAAGCCGGGCCTGCGTAAGTACACCGGCGTTGCCGACATGCCCCGCGTCCGCGGTGGCCTTGGTACCGCCATTATTTCCACCAGCCATGGCGTCATGACCGACCGCGATGCTCGCAAGCACAACGTCGGCGGCGAGATCATCGCTTACGTCTGGTAATTCGCTCGGTAGGTAGAAGGAAAGGAGATCACCGTGTCTCGTATCGGTAATAAGCCTGTCCAGATTCCCGCCGGAGTCGAAGTGGCAGTCAACGGCAACAACGTTGTCGTCAAGGGCCCCAAGGGCCAGCTCGAGCTCGATGTCTTTGAGAAGCTCGCTATCAACGTCGAGGACAACGTCCTCACCGTTTCCCGTCCCGACGACGAGCGTGAGACCCGTGCCCGCCACGGCCTCACCCGCGCCCTCATCCACAACATGGTTGTTGGCGTTTCCGAGGGCTTCGAGAAGAAGCTCGAGCTCGCCGGCGTCGGTTACCGCGTGCAGCAGAAGGGCAAGAACCTCGAGTTCTCCCTGGGCTTCTCGCACCCCGTGATCGTCGAGGCTCCCGAGGGCATCACCTTCGAGGTTCCCGACAACACCCACGTGAACGTCAAGGGTATCAACAAGCAGCAGGTCGGTCAGATCGCCGCTGAGATCCGCGGCCATCGTCCTCCCGAGCCTTACAAGGGCAAGGGTATCCACTACGTTGGCGAGCACATCCGCCGCAAGCTGGGTAAGGCCGCCAAGTAGTCGTAACCGACTCACTCGCATAAGACCAGCACCCCGTCAGGTGCTGGCAAGATCAACCTTTTTAGGAGTTTACGTATGAACAAGCATAAGGCGAAGCTGGAAGGCCTCAAGCGTCGTCAGCGTCGTGTTCGCGGCAAGGTCTCGGGTACCGCCGAGCGTCCGCGTCTTCGCGTGACCCGTACTAACGCCAACATCTATGCCCAGATCATCGACGACAGCAAGGGCTCCAGCCTGACGCTCGTCTCTGCCTCGACCCTCGAGGCCGAGTTCAAGGGCACCCACACCTCGAACAAGGAGGCTGCGGAGAAGGTCGGTCAGCTCGTTGGCAAGCGCGCCATCGAGGCCGGCATCACCAAGGTCGCCTTCGATCGTGGTGGCCGTATCTACCATGGCCGCGTCAAGGCCCTCGCCGACGGTGCTCGTGCCGCCGGTCTCGAGTTCTAGGAGGTATGTAGCACATGGCTCGTAATCAGAAGCAGCAGCGCGAGGCCTCCGAGTTCGAGGAGCGCGTCGTTTACATCAACCGCGTGTCGAAGACCGTCAAGGGTGGTCGTCGCATGAGCCTCGTCGCTCTCGTCGTCGTTGGCGACGGCAAGGGCAACGTCGGCGTTGGCATGGGCAAGTCCGCTGAGGTGCCCCTGGCCATCTCCAAGGCGTCTCTCGATGCCAAGAAGAACATGTTCCACGTGCCGGTGACCGATCAGGGCACCATCCCGCACGAGGTTCTCGGTCACTTTGGTGCCGGCCGCATCATCATCAAGCCCGCTGTCGAGGGTACCGGCGTTATCGCCGGCGGCGCTGTGCGCCCCCTCTTCGAGCTTGCTGGCATCAAGAACGTCCTGTCCAAGTCCCTCGGTACCGACAACGGCCTTAACATCATCAAGGCTGCCGTCGAGGGCCTCAAGGAGCTCTCCAGCCCTGAGGACGTCGCGGCTCGCCGTGGCCTGACGGTCTCCGAGATGTTCGTCGGTAAGGAGAACTAAGCATGGCTGACACCATCAAGATCAAGCAGGTCCGCAGCACCAACGGTTGCAAGCAGGACCAGGTCCGTACTGTCCGTGCCCTCGGTCTCCACAGGATCCGCGAGGTTCGCGAGATTGCTGACAACGAGTCCGTCCGCGGCATGATCTTCAAGGTCAAGCACCTTGTCGAGATTGTAGAGGAGTAGCAAATGCAGCTTCACGATCTTACTCCCGCGCCCGGTTCCACCAAGAACCGCAAGCGCGTCGGCCGTGGCAATTCTTCGGGTCACGGCACCACTTCTGGCCGCGGCCAGAAGGGCCAGGGTTCCCGCTCTGGTGGCACCAAGGGTGCCGGCTTCGAGGGTGGCCAGACTCCGCTGGCTATGCGCCTGCCCAAGCTTCCGGGCTTCCGCAACCCCCGTCGTATCGAGTACACCGCTGTCAACGTCGAGCGTCTTGAGCGTAAGTTCGAGGACGGCGCTGTGATCGACGGTGCTGCTCTTAAGGCCGCTCGCATCACCAAGAGCGAGTTCGAGCCCGTCAAGGTGCTCGGCAATGGTGAGCTCACCAAGAAGTTCACGGTCAAGGTCGACAAGGTCAGCGCTTCTGCGCAGGCCAAGATCGAGGCCGCCGGCGGAAAGGTCGAGCTGCCGTGCTAAATGGTCTTAAGAATGCTTTCCGCATCAAAGAACTGCGCGAAAAGATTCTTTTTACCATAGCTATGCTCGTCGTGTACCGCATTGGTGCGCACGTTCCTGTGCCCGGCATTCCCTTCCAGGGGATGCTGGGCCTTTTCTCGACCGGGAGCAACTCGGTCGCCGCAGGTGCTATGGCCCTCCTGAATCTTTTCTCTGGTGGCGCGTTGAGCTATGTCTCGGTGTTCTCTTTGGGCATCATGCCGTACATCACGAGCTCGATTATCCTCCAGATGCTCCAGGCCGTCGTGCCTTCCCTGCATGAGCTTGCCCGCGAGGGCGAGGTCGGTCAGACCAAGATTACGCAGTATTCGCGTTACCTCACCTTGGCTCTGGCAATCCTCAACTCCGTGGGTTACCTCTTCCTCTTTAAGAGCTTCGGCATTAGCTTCAACGGTGCCGGTGCCCCCGAGATCATCTTTGACCTCATGATCGTCGGTACGCTCACCGCGGGCGCCATGCTGATCATGTGGATTGGTGAGCTCATCACCCAGCGCGGTATCGGCAATGGCATGTCGCTGATCATCTTCGCGAACATCATGGCCGGTCTTCCGCAGGCGATCTTCTCCAGCACCGAGGGTAACGCCGGTGGCATCATCACCATGGTGATCATCTGCGCCATCATCCTGCTGGTCATCCCGCTGATCGTTTTCCTTGAGCGCGGCCAGCGCCGCATTCCGGTCTCTTACGCCAAGCGCGTCGTGGGCCGTCGCATGATGGGTGGCCAGACCACCTACCTGCCCATCAAGGTCAACACCGCGGGCGTCGTGCCGATCATCTTTGCTTCGGCGCTGCTGTACTTCCCGGCCCAGATTGCCGTGTTCTTCCCCGGCATCGGCTGGATTCAGGCAGTTGCCTCCGCGCTTTCGACCGGTTGGCTCAACTGGGTGCTTAACGTTGTCCTCATCGTGTTCTTCGCGTACTTCTACACCTCCATGGTGTTCAACCCCGATGACACGGCCGACAACCTTAAGAAGCAGGGTGGCTTTATTCCGGGCGTCCGTCCGGGCAGGGCTACCGCGGCCTACATCAAGAACGCGCTCAACAAGATTACGCTTCCCAGCGCTGTCTTTTTGGCGCTCATCGCCATCGTGCCTTCGATCATCTTCTCCTTCACGGGTAACCACCTGATCCAGGCATTTGGCGGTACGTCCATCCTCATCATGGTCGGCGTCGTGCTCGACACGGTCGACAAGCTCGAAGGCCAGATCAAGATGTATGATTACGATGGATTCTTTAAATAGGCTAGAGGAGGATTGCTCATGAACCTCGTATTGCTCGGAGCTCCGGGTGCCGGTAAGGGCACCGTCGCACAGGAGCTCGTCGCCGAGTTTGGCGTCGCTCACATTTCCACGGGCGACCTGCTGCGTGCTGCCGTCAAGGGTGGCACCGAGCTTGGTATTCAGGCTAAGAAGTACATGGATGCTGGCGAGCTCGTTCCCGACCAGCTCGTGATCGACCTTGTCAAGGAGCGCCTTGCCGCCGATGACGCCCAGCAGGGCTTCATCCTCGATGGCTTCCCGCGCAACACCGCCCAGGCTGTGACGCTCGATTCCGAGCTCTCCGCCATGGGTCGCGAGATCGACTGCGCCCTTCTGGTCGACGTGGCCCCCGAGGTCATCATCGACCGTCTGTCTTCGCGTCGCACCTGCCGCGCCTGCGGTTACACCGGCACCGCTGCCGATGCTACCTGCCCCAAGTGTGGTGGCGAGATGTATCAGCGCGACGACGACAAGCCCGAGACCATCAAGAACCGTCTCG
The DNA here is from genome assembly GCA_902465265.1 of uncultured Collinsella sp. GTDB lineage: Bacteria > Actinomycetota > Coriobacteriia > Coriobacteriales > Coriobacteriaceae > Collinsella. Next base: position 9,942 of record CABQMF010000054.1, read on the forward strand.
ACGTCTACGAGAAGTCCACGAGTCCGCTCGTCGACTACTATCGTGGCCAGGGTCTGCTCAAGTCGGTCAACGGTGACCAGGCTCGCGAGACCGTGTACGGGGATGTCAAAGAGGCTCTCGGTCTATGATCAAGATTAAGTCTGCAACGCAAATCGAGCAGATGAAGAAGGCAGGAGCGCTATCTAAGATGGCGCTCCGCCACGTTGGAGCCATGGTTCGCCCTGGTGTTTCGACTTTTGAGCTCGATCAGCTCGCGGAGCAGATTATCCGCATGCATGGCGGCACCCCGGCCTTTAAGGGTTACGGCGGGTTCCCCGGTACCATTTGTGCATCGATTAACGATGCTGTGGTCCACGGTATTCCCAATCCCGACATGATTCTGCGCGATGGCGATATCATCTCCATCGATACGGGAGCCGTTGTCGACGGTTGGGTCGGCGATAACGCTTGGACGTTTTTCGTCGGTACCCCCACGCCCGAGGCCAAGGCCCTGTGCGAGGTTACGCGCGATTGCCTCAAGGCTGCAATCGAGCAGGCTGTTCCCGGTAACCATATTGGGGACATTGGTTATGCCGTCCAGTCTCTCGCCGAGTCTCACGGCTATGGCGTGCTTCGCGATTATGTGGGGCACGGTATTGGCCATGTGATGCACGAGGACCCCAACGTTCCGAATTACGGAAAGAAGGGGAGGGGCGTTCGTCTCCAGGCCGGTATGGTCATTGCCATCGAGCCGATGGTCACGATGGGATCCAATCATGTGAGTACGGGCTCCGATGGTTGGATCGTTACGACCAACGACCACCTGCCCGCCGCGCACTACGAGAACACCGTCGCCATCACCGATGACGGCCCGGTGATTCTCACCACCGACGCGCAAGGCGCTTGGTGCTCCTTGCAAGGAGGCGAGATGTAGAGGCCGCGTTCAAATTCGTCGGCATTTACATTTCAAAGTA
>CABQMF010000055.1 GCA_902465265.1 uncultured Collinsella sp.
AGCTTGCGGGGGTCGAAGCCCTTGCCCTGCTGATCCTTGCCAGCCTCGATGTACTCGCGGACGCCCTTGGCGAAGACGAGCTGCAGGTCGGTGTTGACGTTGATCTTGGAGATGCCCAGGGAGATGGCCTTCTTGATCTGATCCTCGGGGATGCCGGTGCCACCGTGCAGAACGAGGGGCAGGTCGCCGGTCTGGGCCTTGATCTCGCCCAGACGCTCGAAGGAAAGGCCAGCCCAGTCGGCGGGATAGACGCCGTGGATGTTGCCGATGCCGCAGGCGAGGAAGTCGACGCCCAGGTCAGCGATCTGCTTGCACTCAGCAGGATCAGCGAGCTCGCCGCTGGAGGTCACGCCGTCCTCGGTGCCGCCGATGCCGCCGACCTCGGCCTCGATGGACATGCCCTTGGAGTGGGCAAGCTCAACGAGCTCCTTGGTGCGGTCGAGGTTAAGCTGGAAGGTCTCCTCGTGAGAGCCGTCATACATGATGGACGTGAAGCCGGCCTCGATGCACTTGAAGCAGTCCTCGTAAGAACCGTGATCGAGGTGAAGGGCGACGGGAACGGTAACGCCCGTGGCCTCGACGGCAGCCTTGACCATGTCGGCGCAGACCTTGAAACCGCCCATCCACTTAGCGGCACCAGCGGTGCACTGAAGGATCAGCGGAGACTTGGCCTCCTCGGCGGCCTGGAGAATAGCCAGGGTCCACTCGAGGTTGTTGGTGTTGAAGGCACCGAGACCGTACTTGCCGGCCTCGGCCTTCTTGAGCATGTCTGCTGCGTTGACGAGCATAAAAGAAACCTCCTGTAAGGTTGCTCCGATAACGCCTGTGATTTTACCACGGCGCACCCGAGCATAAACGTTCGTTTGTTCACGAATATCGTCCAAACAGACTTTTTTTGACCGTTTGCCCTACGAAATTGACCCGTTGGGGAAAAATAGCTTGACGTTTGGACGCTTCTCGTGCTTCAGAAGCCGACTGTAAAGCTACACCTGCATGAAAGGGTTCTGCATGAGCTCGCGTGCCATGGTGGTCGAATCGCCATGGCCGGTTAGGCAAACGGTATCGGGCGGGAGAAGCCGGGCGAGCTTGGAGAGCGAGCGCAGAATCGCCGCCTCGTCTCCTCCAGAAAGATCGGTGCGGCCGTGCCCACCCGGAAACAGGGTGTCGCCCACAAAGGCAATGTTCCCCTGCTCGGTGGCAGCAAACAAGACGATTCCGCCCGGCGTATGCCCTGGTGTCTCGATCACCTGCAGGCGGATATCGCCCACCTCGAGAGTATCGCCCTCGGCGAGCAGGTGCGTCGGCTCCCCGGGGTCGGGCGTCTCAATGCCCCACATAGCTCGCTGTTCCTCGATGTTCGCATGCGGCACCGCCACATCCTTAGCACACAGCTCATACTGGCAGCCCTCGCCAACGGCAGTTCGCACGCCGGCAACACCGCCAACATGATCGGCATGGCCATGAGTGCATACGGCGCCAAGCATGCGTACGCCGGGATGCTTGGCTCGAATATGCTCCACCAAGCGCTCGCCTTCCCATGCGGGGTCGATAATCACACACTCATTGTCCGAAATAACAGCATAGCTATTGGTCTGAATGGGACCATTTACGAGCGTCTCGACCTCGACCGATCCCTTGGGAGTTACATCCAAGGACACAGCACTCATGTCCCTCTCCTCTCTATAGAACTCGAGGCATCAAACGATGCCTCGAGTGTAGCGAATATCGATAATGTGGCACGTTCGTCGCGACTAAACGCGGCGCTTAAGCTGGGCTCCACCCTCGCCGGGCATCAGGCGGCGCGCGTCGTAGACCGAGTCAACGCTGCTGATAGAAGCCAGCAGCGGATCCAGGCCACTCGCATCCGAGATCTCGACCATAAAGCGCAGGGTTGCAATACCCTCGCGGTTGGTCGACGTGGCGGCCGAAAGGATATTGCCGCCCGCATCGCCAATGGCAATGGTGACATCCTTGAGCAGGCCCATGCGGTCCAGGCACTCGACCACGATCTCGACCTGGAAGAGGGTGTCGGCAGCGCCGTCCCACTCCACTTCGATCATGCGCTCGGGATGCTCCATAAGACCCTTGACGTTGGGGCAGTTGGCGCGATGCACCGAAACGCCACGACCGCGCGTGATGAAGCCGACGATATCGTCGCCCGTCACCGGATTGCAGCAATGCGCCAGACGGACCAGCAGGCCGCTGTTGCTCTCGCCCTTGACGATAATGCCGTTGCTGGCGCTCTTACCGCGCTTTTGCGGCTTGCGGTTGGAGCCTCGGGCCGGCTGCTTGACGACCTCGGCGATAGCCTCGGCTTTGGTGAGCTGTTCCTCGGGCTTGGGGTCCAAGATTTGCTCGACCTTGTTACCCACAGCGCGCGGGGCAACCTTGCCGGCGCCGACGGCGGCAAACAGGTCCTCGAGCTGCTTGTAGTTAAACTGCTCCGCCACGGCGTTGAGCGCACGCGTGGATCGCGGCGTAGAGATGCCATACCCGCGCTTGCGCAGGTCCTTGGCCAGTATATCGCGGCCGGCAGCAGCGTCATCGTCTTTGGTCGCAGCGGCGAAATAGCGGCGAATCTTTGACTTGGCCGAAGGTGTCTTGACGATCTTGAGCCAATCACGCGACGGCTTGGAACTCTTGTTGGTCAGGATTTCAACGCGGTCGCCCGTCTTGATCTCGTGCGTGAGTGGGGCCACCGCGCCGTTGATCTTAGCGCCGACGCAGTGATTGCCCACCTCGGTGTGAACGGCGTAGGCAAAGTCGAGCGGCGTGGAGCCGGCACGAAGCGCCATGACCTCGCCCTTGGGCGTAAAGACAAAAATCTCCTGGTCAAACAAGTCGACCTTCAGCGAGTGCAGGTATTCCTTGGCGTCGGTGATCTCATCAGACGCAGCCCAATCGAGCGAATGTTTGAGCCAGTTAATCTGGTCGTCCAGCCGCTGGGCATCATTGGTCTTAGACGCAGACGATCCGCCCGACTTCTTATATAGCCAGTGGGCGGCAATGCCGTACTCGGCCTGCTCATGCATCTCGTAGGTTCGAATCTGAATCTCGAGCGGGCGGGCCGTGGGGCCGATTACCGTCGTATGGAGCGACTGGTAGTTATTGACCTTGGGCATGGCGATATAGTCTTTAAAGCGACCGGGCATGGGGTGCCACAGCGTATGTACCGCACCGAGTGTGGAGTAGCAATCGCGCACCGAATGCGTGATGACGCGCAGTGCCACCAGATCGTAGATCTCGGAGAATTCCTTGCCCTTGCGCTTCATCTTTTGGTAGATGGACCAATAGTGCTTGGAACGGCCGTTGATCTGGAAGCCCTCCAGGCCAATGCGGTTGAGCTCGTCGGTGAGCGTCTTGATGGTCTCGGCCAGATAGCGCTCGCGAACCTCGCGCGACTCCGCCACCATGCGCGCGATGCGCTGGTAGGCGTCGGGCTCCAGGTAGAAGAAGGACAGGTCCTCGAGCTCCCACTTAATAGAGCTCATGCCCAGGCGGTCGGCCAGGGGCGCATACACGTCCATGGTCTCGCGAGCCTTAAACAGGCGACGGTCCTCGCGAAGGGCCGCCAGCGTGCGCATGTTATGCAGGCGGTCGGCAAGCTTAACGATAATGACGCGGATGTCCTTGGACATGGCGAGGAACATCTTGCGCAGCGTAAGCGCCTGCTTCTCGTCCATGCTGTCGACTTCGATGTTGGTGAGCTTGGTCACGCCATCGACGAGCTCGGCCACTGTATCGCCAAACAGGCCGGAAACATCGGCGAGCGAGGTCTCGGTGTCCTCGACGGTATCGTGCAGCAGCGCGGCGCACACCACATCGCAGTCCATCTTGAGGTCGGCCAAAATGATGGCCACCTCGACGGGATGGTTGATGTACATCTCACCCGAGCGGCGCTTTTGGTTGCAGTGCTTCTCGGCGGCAAAGCAATAGGCCTGCTCCACCTTAGAAAAGTCGTCCTCATTCATATATTTGAGGCACAGGCGCTCCAGCTTGTCGTAGCTGTCCGCCATAATCTCGGGCGGCAGCTCATCGGCATGCTTATAGTGCTCCATCTCCGAGAACGGCTGGAGGGTGGAATCATGGGCGGTACGGGCTGCGGCATCCATCGAGGTCCCCTTCCCCTAGGCCCGCGGAACGATCGGGCGGTTAACTTTGGCTAGCATATCAGAAGCGCACGAATCGAGTGCCCAGCTCCGAAAAGCCGAGAACTCCATGCGCGAGCGTAAGCCCTCCAAATAGCGAATCGACCTGCTCAATTGCACGCGGCCGGGGTTTTCGGCCATCGCGATACGACGGGTGTCGTCAAACCCCGAAACGCGACAGAAACCAAGCTCTTCGAAGATTCCCAAGCCGCTTTCCACCGAGCGCTCGTCGACCGGCGTGCGCGCATCGATGGCAAGGCACATCTGCGCGATGTCGATATCGCTCGCGCTAAAGGAATCGTCCCCGGTCTTGCCGCGGTTGGAGCGCCACATGGTCTGCAGCGCGCGATAGAGCGTGACAAGTTCGTCGCGCTCGGGCGCATAGCAGTCGAGCAGGCGCTCGTTAATGCGGGCGTCGCGCGACGAATAGAGCAGATGAATCACGGCGGGCTGGCCATCGCGACCGGCGCGGCCGCTCATCTGGTTAAACTCAATGCCGCCAAACGGCATGTGATAGAGCACGACATGGCGAATATCGGGAAGGTTGACGCCCTCGCCAAAGGCAGATGTCGAGACGATGCAGCTGAGGCTGCCGTCTCGAAACGCCTCCTCTACGCGATGGCGGTCGGTGCGCGTAAGGCCCGCGTTGTAGAACGCGATACGGGTCGCACAGTCGGGAACGCGTTTGCGCAGCGTCTTGGCAAGCGCCACGGACTGATCACGCGAGTTGACGTAGATGACGGTCTTCTCCCCCGTCGCGACGATGGACACCAAGCGGTTTTCGCGGCTCGCAAGGTCTCGGTCGTCCTCGAGCTGCAAGTTCTCGCGCACGGTCTCGTCGACCACCGTACGGGTAATCGGCAGCACGCGGGCAAGCTCCGCCACGACCGGAGCCGTCGCGGTGGCCGTCGCCGCCATAACGACCGGATCGCCCAGGGCCTTGAGGATATCGGGCATGTCGAGATAGGCGCTTCGGTCGCCGCCCTTGGCAAGACCGGCATGATGCGCCTCATCGATAACGACAAAACCGATGCGCCCCGAGCGCGCAAAGCGGTCGCGGTGAATGGACAGGAACTCTGGCGTCGTGAGCACGATACCGGTGCGGCCCGAAGCCAGGCCGGCAAACACGTCATCGCGCGCTGCCTCCACGGTCTCGCCGGTCAACACGCCCACGCCAATGCCGAGCGCAGCCATCGTCGACGAGAGGTGATAAGCCTGGTCGGCAACGAGCGCGCGCAGCGGATAGACAAAGATGCTCGCACGCCCGCGAAGGACCGCCTCGCGCGCGGCATGCACATGGAAGATAAGAGACTTGCCGCGCCCCGTTCCCATAACGGCCAGAACACTTTGGTGATCGGCCAAGGCGTCGAGCGCCTCAACCTGCGCGCGGTGCGGCTGGTTCGATCCGATAAAGCTATGGATAAGCGAGCGCGTCAGCTCGGTATAGGAAAGCTGGGCGAGCGTTTGGCGCTTGCGGGACTCCAGACGAAGACCGGCGTCCGCAGGCTCCACGCCGCGGCGAAGCTCACATGCCGGGTCGTCAACGCTGGGCGCCGTGGTATCGCGGACCAAGACATCCTTGATCATGAGCTTGGGCTTTACGCGACCTTGCCAATGCTCGGCCACGGCCTCGAACACCAAATCGACGGCGCTATCGCAATTGATGAGCTTATCGATCTGCGGCACGCGGAACATAATGGCCGGCACACTCGCAGCGCCATCGGTCGCCACGAAGCGCATGTGCTCGCCGGTTTTGCCCACCACGGCGCGATCGCACATTGTCACGCCCTCGGCCGCCAACAGCGGCACCTTGTTGCCCTGGCCAAACGGCTCAAGACGGGAGATCTGCTCGATGGTCTCAATATTCAGCTCGGAGAGGCCGACGGTAGCGGCAACCTCGTCGGTGTCCTCAAAGTCCTCGGCGGGAAGCTCGGACAGCACGGCGGAAAGACGACGACGGAACTCGTCGAGCTTGGACGCCTCGATGGTCACGCCCACCGCACCCGCATGCCCGCCGCGACGAATCAGCAGATCGGAGCAGCGTTCTACGGCGTCGAACAGGTTGACCTTGCCCACCGAGCGACCCGAACCGCGAGCGATGCCGTCCTCGATCGAGAACAGCAGCGCCGGCACGTGATAACGGTTGGTCAAGCGGCTCGCCACGATACCCTTGACGCCCTCGTGCCAGCCCTCGCCACCCACGACGATTGCGCGACCGCCATCATAGGTCTCCTCGACTTTTGCCATGGCATCGCGTGTGAGCTCTGCCTCGATCTCGCGACGCTGACGGTTGATCTCCTCGAGCTCGGCCGCCAGCGCGCTTGCCTCGATAGGATCGCGGGCAAGCAGCAGGTCGAGCGCCAGCTTGGGATCGGCCATGCGGCCGGCGGCGTTCAAGCGGGGAATGAGCGAGAATGACAGGCCATCCGCCGTAATGCTCGAAAGGTCCGCCTTGGCGAGCGCGGCCAGCGCGATATAGCCGGGGCGAGCGGTTACGCGCATCTGCTGGATGCCCTCGGCAACCAGCGCGCGGTTCTCGGGCGTGAGCGGCATCATGTCGGACACGGTGCCAAGCGCCGCAACCTCTATCAGCGAACGCCAATACGACGGCTTGCCCAGGCGCTCACCCAGGACTTGCACCAGCTTGAGTGCCACGCCGGCACCGGCAAGCTCGCGCGAGGGACCCTCGTCCTCGAGCTTAGGGTCGGTCAGGGGCACGCCCTGCGGCACCTGATCGGAGGGCTCGTGATGGTCCGTGACCACCAAATCGATCCCCAGGCTCTCCAGATAGGAGACTTCTTCTTTGGCGGCAATGCCGTTATCGACGGTCACGATCAGCTGGGGGCGAGCGAGCTCGTTAACGCGGTCGAGCGCCGCGCGCGAAAGACCGTAGCCCTCGTCAAAGCGATGCGGAATAAACGGCGTGACATCTGCGCCAAACGTGCGCAGTGCCTCGGTCAACAGGCAGGTCGACGTAATACCGTCAACGTCAAAATCGCCAAAGACCGCGATGTGCTCGTGGTTGCGAATAGCGCGCTCGACACGGTCGGCAACGACCGACATGCCCGGGATAATGAGTGGGTCAGCCCAGTCGCGATCGAGCGAAGGCGTCAAAAACAGCTGGCCTTCCTCGATGGATGTAATGCCGTGCGCAACCATAATGCGCGCCACCAGCCCGGGTATGCCCAGGCCAGCCGAAAGCTCCTTTTCGAGCTCGGGGTTTTGCTGAGCGACCGCCCAGCGATGCGTAGTCTTAAGCGATGACATAGGCGCCCACCCCCGATAGGGGCAGGCCGCCGCGATACCTCTCACGGTTCATAGCGATGAGTCCTCTGTGTATGCCCGCTTCGGCAGGCAGATCTGTTGAACTGATTTATTATACCGTGCAGCGCGGACGCCAATCGCCGCAGCACGCCGCGGTTTCGGTAAACGATGCCGGTAATAGCCTCGAAATATTCGAGCGTTTCTGACGCACGGACGCATGCGAGCGTCTAGCATATCCATTCAAAACGGATTCACGAGTAAAGGGAGTCACAAGCGCATATGAAGCAATGGGTTGGACTGGGCAAGTTTCTCGCGGGGCACATGCAGGTCATCGTTCCGATTTGCGTGACGCTCGGCGTGCTCTTTCCCCAGCAGATCGGCGTACTTAAGCCCATCGTTCCCACCTTGTTTGCTTTCATGACGTTTCAGGGTGCGCTCAGCAACACCTTCCACCAGGTAACCGAGGTATTCCGCCGTCCGCTGCACCTGGTCTTGGCGTTGCTCGTCTCGGCGGTGCTTATCCCTATCGCAGCCTATGCCATGGGATCGTTATTCTTTGGATCCAACCCCAACCTTGTCTGCGGCATCGTGCTCGAGTACAGCGTACCCGTGGCAGTCACTGCCTTTATGTGGATTAGCATGTTCGGCGGCAACGGCCCGCTCGCGCTCACCATCATCCTGACGTCCTCGGTCATCTCACCTGCGACGATCCCTCTTACGCTCAAGCTCCTGCTGGGCGCCACCGTCTCGATCGACGTGCCGAGCATGATGCAGGACATGGCCTTTATGATCGCCATCCCCGCCGTGCTCGGTATCGTCATTAACGAACTCACGCGCGGCTGGGGTCATGAGAAACTCTCCCCCGCGCTTTCGCCCGCCTGCAAGTTCATGATGATGGGTGTTATCGCGTCCAACTCCACCGCCATGAGCGAGTACGTGCTGCACATGAACGCGGTGCGCCTGGAAGTCGCCCTCTTTATCCTTTCGTTCGCCATCATTGGCTTTATCATCGGCATCCTGGTCGCACGTGCCCTGCATCTGCCGTATAGCGAGACGACCACCATGTGCTTTACCTGCGGCATGCGTAACATCTCTTCGGGCGCCGTCATCGCCACGCAGTACTTTCCCGGCGAGGTCGTATTCCCCGTCATGTGCGGTACGCTGTTTCAACAGGTGCTGGCCTCGATTATCGGGCATCTCTTTGAGCGCCTAACCGGCGAGGAGCGCGCCAAACAGCGCAAGCGGGTCAAGGCCGGCCGCGACGCGATGGCACGCTAGGCAGCACACTTTTCGCAGGTGCTCGCCTTGCTACGCGAGCGTTTCCAGATGCGCACGCAGGCGCTCAGCATCGGTATCGAGCGTGGTCTCGGCATTGACCTGGGCCAAACGATAGCCCACAAAGTAGGGCGAAACCACCCAACGTGGCAGCGCCTTGGCAATGGTCCGACCGCCCAGGTGATAGAAGAACAAGTTGTACGACTCTGCGCGACCGCCGTGGTGCTCGTTCAGGATATAGCACAGGGCCACCTGGATTGCATCGGCAAACAGGTCTGCTTCGGCTTGGTCGCGGGCGTCGTCGCTGGCGGCGATTCCCTGTGGAGCCGAGACGTTGACCTCAAAGAATCCCATGATCGGCTCGGTTGAGATGTTGACCGCGACCCTCCCGTATCGCCAGACATCGATGCCTTCGAAGTTGGCGGGGGCTAGTGCTGCATAACCGTCCTCCCGCTCCAGACCCACAATCTGCATATGCGGATGGACGAGGCTGCCGCCCGAAAGCGGGCCTTTGTTCTTGTACATGAGCACACTGCGGTACTGTTGGGAATCGATCATCTGCTGCCAGCAGCCCAGGGCAAACCGCATCACATGATGCAGCTCATCCAGTTCATAGGTCACCAGGTCGGCGTCGTGATTGGCCGACTCGATCAATACGGTCTGACGTGTGGCCCGCAAGGTCTTGAACTTATTCTCGAGCCAGATGCAGTCACCATCGCGCTGGATGATGTTGGCGAGCCCCTCCGTGTCGCAAAAGGGGCACGCGGTACCAGGGCGACGATTATCGTCGGGCTTGCCGCTCGCCTGCTGAACGTCAAATACCAGCGCCACGGGTTATACCTCCAGCGGCACGATCTTGGTGCCATGGAGCTCGGAGACGCCTAGCGCCGCCGCGACCGCGTCGCGATTTGCTGTAGTGATGCCGCCGCCGGGAAGGATGGTCAAACGATCGCCCGCATACTCGATTAAACGAGCCAGGTGATCGAAATTATCCTCGATCGACGTGCCGGCAGCGCCGCCATGCGTGAGGATGCGCGTAACGCCGCAGTCGGCAAGCGTATCAATCGCATCGAGCTGAGCCTCGGGCGAGAGCTGGTCAAATGCCATGTGGAAGGTGATGTCGATGGGCTCACGCTTGCACTCCTCGGTCGCGCAGCCCGCAGCCATCACGAGAGCGCCCAGCGTAAGATCGTCGAGCGCCCAGCCGCTGGCACAGGGCTTGCAGCAGCCAAAGACCAGGCCGTCAACGCCGGCGCTCACAGCAAGGCCCAGGTCCATCTCCATCATGCGCAGCTCGTCCTGGTTGTAATGAAAGTCGCCACCGCGCGGACGAATCATGCACATCACTCGCGCGGCATGCTCGTGAGCGTAGCTGACTGTAGCGCTAATAACACCGGCGGAAGGCGTGGTGCCACCGACGGCGAGGTTATCGCACAGCTCAATGCGCCCCGCACCGGCCTCGATGACCGCCGGCACCCGCTCAAAGTTCTCGGCACAAAACTCGTACAGCATAGATAAGCCCCCAAAGACAGCAGATGTTTTCCGACGGGCATTGTCACACATCCCCATGAAGTTGCGGTGGAATAGGGACTGTTTTGGCCTCTGGAGCCCGTATTCAGTCCCTATTTCACCGCAACTTAGAATGATCTCTTGGGGACGGAGGAAAACGGATCATTACGGCTGGCCGAAAAATGTTGCCGATGGTGAATGTTGCGCAACATGATTCGCGAATCTTAGGCAACCATGGCAGTATCGCATTCGTATTTAGAGGAAAGGATTGCCATGTTTAAGAGCATCCAGAAGAGCGGAAGGATCGCAGCAGTCGCCATCGGCCTGGTCGCGGCCTTGTCTCCGCTCGCAGCCCCTCCAGCAGCATTAGCCGGCGGTAGCGTACCAACGCCTGAACTTGAGAAGTCATATAGCTTCAAGACCAGCAGCGACAACTCGTTTGTCAGCAACTATGATTTTGACTCAAGGTATCAATACCTGTTTGACCGCGATGACGAAAACAACCTGAAGAAAGTATCCCTCATCAATTTGGACGACGGCAGCATAAAA
>CABQMF010000056.1 GCA_902465265.1 uncultured Collinsella sp.
ATCTGTAACAACTAGGGATGGAAATTGGGTCTAGGTGTTACAGATCAAGACAGGAAGAAACGGTCCTATGGAATATCTCGATCTGTAACAGTTGGCCGCCAAAACCGGCCCTTCGTGTTACAGATTGAGATGTTTGAAGCGGTGGGCTTATGGGCCGAACCTGTGGTCCTTGTTGTCGTCCTTGAGGTCGGCGGCACCCACTCGTAGGGCGTGCGTTACGCGATTGTTTCGAAACGGGCGGGAAACACAACGGGCCGGCGATGCTCCTAGTATGCCTATTCAACTGACTGTCTAATATCTAGGGGAGGATCGCGATGCAGGCAGATTCCGCTCAGCAGCAGGGCCTTTATCGCCCCGAATTCGACCACGATGCATGTGGCATCGGCGCGCTTGCCGATATCAACGGTGAGCGCCATCACCAGATTCTGGACGATGCGCTGTCCATTCTGGTCAACTTGGAGCACCGCGGTGGCACAGGACTCGAGAAGAACACCGGCGACGGCGCTGGCATCCTATTCCAGGTTCCGCATCACTTTTTCCGTAAAGAGGCTCAAAAGTGCGGCCAGATTCTGCCGGCAGAGGGCGACTATGGCGTGGCCATGCTGTTCTTCCCGCAGGACGACAAGGGCGTAGAGGATGCCCGCCGCGTGTTTGAGGAGGGTTGCGCCGAGGCCGGCGTGCCGCTGCTCTTTTGGCGCGAGGTGCCGGTCGACCCGCACGACCTGGGCGAGACGGCCCGCGCCTGCATGCCCACTATCCTGCAGGCCTTCCTGGGCCGTCCGGACGACACGCCCGCCGGCGATGCCTTCGAGCGTCGCCTGTACGTGTGCCGCCGCACCATCGAAAAGAAGGCCGACACCGAGTTTGCCCTGCGCGACAAGATCTTCTATGTGTGCTCCATGAGCTCGCGCACCATCGTGTACAAGGGCATGCTGGTCGCCACGCAGATGCGCCGCTTCTTCATCGATCTCAACGACGCAGCCGTCAAGACGGCCGTGGCGCTCGTCCACTCGCGCTACTCCACCAACACTACGCCCAGCTGGGAGCGCGCACACCCCAACCGCTTTATCATCCACAACGGTGAGATCAACACCCTCAAGGGCAACGTCAACTGGATCCGCGCCCGCGAGCCCAACCTGTACAGCCCCGTGCTGCAGCACGATCTTGAGCGCGTGATGCCCATCATCAACCGCGAGGGCTCCGACTCCGCGATTTTGGACAATGTGCTTGAGTTCCTGGTCATGAACGGTCGCCCGCTTACGCGTGCCGCGTCCATGCTGCTGCCCGAGCCGTGGGACCACAACGACAGCCTGAGTGAGGAGCGCCGCGCCTACGACGCTTACCAGTCCATGCTCATGGAGCCGTGGGATGGCCCGGCGGCCATCGCCTTTACCGACGGGCGCACCCTGGGTGCCGCCCTCGACCGCAACGGCCTGCGTCCCGCCCGCTACTATGTGACGCGCGACGGTCGCTTTATGCTGGCAAGCGAGGTGGGCACCATTGAGGTGAGCCCCGAGAACATCCTGACGAGCGGCTGTCTGGGGCCGGGCCAGATGCTCGAGGTCGACTTTGCCCGCGGCCGCGTCATCTACAACGACGAGCTGCGTGCCCGTTACGCCAAGGAAAAGCCCTACCGCGATTGGATTGCCGAGGAGACGCTGACCGTCGACGCGCTCGACAAGCCCGCCGCGCCCGCGCCCGCCGAGGACGCCGAGGTACCTCCCGCCGTGCGTATGGCCAAGCTCGGCTACCACTGGGATGACGTCGACGAGGTCGTGCGTCCCATGGCCCAGCAGGGCAAGGCCCCGCTCGCCTCGATGGGCATCGATGCGCCGCTGGCCTGCCTGTCCAAGAAGACGCGCTCGTTCTTCGACTACTTCTATCAGCTATTCGCCCAGGTCACGAACCCGCCCATCGACGCCCTTCGCGAGCATATGGTCACCTCGACCACGCTCTACCTGGGCAACCACGGCAACCTGCTCGAGGATTCCCGCACGGCCTGCCAGCTGGTGCGCTTGGAGCGCCCGTCGCTGAGCGAGGAAGAGTTCGACCGCATCTGCGCCATCGACCGCGTGGGCTTTAAGACCCGCCGTTTCCGTGCCGTCTACCACCGTGATGCTGGCGAAGGCGCGCTGCAGGCCGCGCTCAAGCAGCTTGCAGAGGACGTTGAGGCTGCGGTCCGCGACGGCGTGAACATCGTGGTGTTGAGCGATCGTGCCGCTGCGGGCGAGGTGCCCGTGCCGTCGCTACTCGCCGTGGGCTGCGTGCACAACCACCTGATCCGCGCCGGCGTGCGTACCTTTGCCGACATCGTGGTGGAGTGCGGCGACGCCGTGTCCCCGCACGACTTTGCGGCACTGGTGGGCTACTCCGCGAGCGGCGTCTATCCGTACAACGCACATGCGTGCATCCGCGATCTGGCGGCACGCGGCGACCTGGATGTGACGGCCGAGCAGGGCATCGCTAACTACAACAAGGCTGCGACCGCCGGCATCGTCTCCATCATGTCCAAGATGGGCATCTCCACGGTGCAGAGCTACCATTCGGCGCAGATCTTCGAGGCCGTGGGCTTTACGCCGGAGTTCGTCAACGCGTACTTCGCCGGCACGGTGAGCCGTGTGGGAGGTATGGGTGTCGAGGACGTCGAGCGCGAGCAAAACGAGCGCTACGACGCCGCGCTCGCTATCCTTAAGAGCCCGGCTCCCGATCAGCTGCCCACGTTGGGTCTGACCAAGTGGCGCCCGCTCGGCGGCGAGGATCACCTGATTGACCCTCAGACCGTCTACCTGCTGCAGACTGCCTGCCGCGAGGACAGCTACGACACCTTTAAGGAGTACAGCGCCCGCCTGCACCGCACCGGCCGTGCCGTGCGCCTGCGCGACCTGCTGGACTTTGATGCCAGCGGCCGCACGCCGGTGGCACTCGACGAGGTCGAGCCCGCGCTCAACATCGTCCGCCGCTTTAACACCGGCGCCATGTCGTATGGCTCCATTAGCAAAGAGGCACACGAGTGCATGGCCATCGCCATGAACCGCCTGCACGGCCGTTCCAACTCCGGCGAGGGCGGCGAGGATCCGCGTCGCGAGACCCCGCTGGCTAACGGCGACTCCAAGAACTCCGCCATCAAGCAGGTGGCAAGCGCACGCTTTGGCGTGACGAGTCGCTACCTGTGCAGTGCCTTCGAGATTCAGATCAAGATGGCCCAGGGCGCCAAGCCCGGCGAGGGTGGCCACCTGCCCGGCAAGAAGGTCTACCCCTGGATCGCCGAGGTCCGTCAGTCCACGCCCGGCATCGGCCTGATTTCGCCTCCGCCGCACCACGACATCTACTCCATCGAGGACCTGGCGGAGCTTATCTTCGATCTTAAGAACGCCAACCCCGGTGCGCGCGTGTCGGTCAAGTTGGTCAGCGAGGCCGGCGTTGGCACCATCGCCACCGGTGTGGCCAAGGGCGCTGCCGACAAGATCTTGATCAGCGGCCACAATGGCGGCTCGGGTGCCGCTGCGCGCGACTCCATCTGGCACGCCGGCCTGCCGCTGGAGCTCGGCCTTGCCGAGGCCCAGCAGACGCTGCTGCAAAATGGCCTGCGCTCGCGCGTGGTGCTCGAGGCCGACGGCAAGCTCATGGATGGCACCGATGTTGCCGTCGCCTGTCTGCTGGGTGCCGAGGAGTTTGGCTTTGCGACCATGCCGCTCATCTCCATGGGTTGCCTCATGCAGCGCGACTGCCAGCAGGACACCTGCCCGGCCGGCATCGCGACGCAAAACTGCCGCCTGCGTCACGGCTTCCGCGGTAAGCCCGAGCACGTTGAGCACTTTATGCTCTTTGTTGCCGAGCAGCTGCGCGATGTCATGGCGAGCCTGGGCTTCCGCACCGTCGACGAGATGGTCGGCCATCCCGAGTGCTTGCGTCAGATCGAGGTCCCGGGCAACCGCAAGGCAAACCTGCTCGATCTGTCGCCCGTGCTGGCGAGCGCGACCTGCGAGTTCGGTGCCCATATCCCGGGTGCCGACGGTCGCCACTTCCTGCCGCAGATGGCCGCGGACAGCGAGCTCGACAAGACGCTCGACTCCACGTTGTTTGTGCCCTATACGGCCGATGCCCGTGCACACCTGCGTCCGATTCGCTTCCGCGCCGATATCGCCAACGTCAACCGTTGTGTGGGCACCATCCTGGGCAACGCGGTGACCAAGGCGCATCCCGAGGGTCTGCCCGCCGGCTCCATCACCGTCGATTGCGATGGTTCGGCCGGTCAGAGCTTTGGTGCCTTCCTGCCGCGCGGCATTACGCTCAACGTGTGCGGCGACGCCAACGATTACTTTGGCAAGGGCCTTTCGGGCGGCGAGGTGTCGGTGCGCCCCAATCCGCATGCGACCTACAAGTTCGACGAGAACATCATCGTGGGCAACGTTGCGTTCTTTGGTGCCACGAGCGGCCGCGGCTTCATTAACGGTCTTGCCGGCCAGCGTTTTGCCGTGCGTAACTCCGGTGCCACCGTGGTGGTCGAGGGCTGCGGCAATCATGGCTGCGAGTACATGACGGGCGGTCTGGCGCTCATCCTGGGCGAGGTCGGGCAGAACTTTGCCGCCGGTATGACGGGCGGCGTGGCCTATGTCTTTGACCAATACGGCACGCTCGACGCCCGCGTGAACCATGAAAGCGTGGAGCTCAAGGCCCCGACGGCCGACGAGCTGGCGCAGATTCGTGCGCTCATCCAAGAGCACGTGGACGCGACGCAGAGCCCGCGCGGCATTAAGCTGCTCTACAGCTTCGACTCGATGAGCAAGCACTTTGTGAAGGTCATTCCGACCGAGTACGAGCGCGTGCTGGCGATTGTCGCTGCGGCCGAGGCCGTGGGCAAGACGCATGCGCAGGGCGAGGAGTTGGCGTTTGACATCGTGACCGGTCGCGCCGACGCTGCCGACGTTGCCCGCTTTGATGTTGCGGGCGGTGCTGCGGGCGCTGCGTCCGTGGCTGCCAGCTCTGTTGCTTCGACCAAGAAGGAGGCGTAAGTGCCATGGGTAAGCCCGGTGCTTTTCTTGATATCGATCGCGTGACCCACGAGCTTCGCCCCGTGGAGGAGCGCAGCCATGATTTTGATCCGTTGTACGTGGAGCTCGATGATGACGCACGTCGCGCCCAGGCGAGCCGCTGCATGATGTGCGGCGTGGCGTTTTGCCAGATGGGCGCGAGCTTTGGCAAGGCACGCCCGAGCGGCTGCCCGCTGCACAACCTGATTCCCGAGTGGAACGAGCTGGTGTACCGTGGCCGCTGGGACGAGGCTGCCGAGCGTCTGTCGCTCACATCGCCCATGCCCGAGTTCACGAGTCGCGTGTGCCCGGCGCTGTGCGAGGCCGCGTGCAACCTGGGTTCGGTCGATGGCCAGCCCACGACGATCCATGACAACGAGCGTGCGATCAGCGACCATGAATGGGCAAATGGCGGTCCGCGTCGCTTTGAGCCGGCAGGGGAGGGCGCGCCCACGGTTGCCGTGGTGGGCTCCGGTCCTGCTGGCCTGGTGGCAGCATGGGAGCTCGCCCGCCGCGGCGCCCGCGTGACGGTGTTTGAGCGCGATGACCGCCCGGGCGGTCTGCTCATGTACGGCATTCCCAACATGAAGCTCGAGAAGTCCGTGGTCGAGCGTCGCGTGGCGCTCATGCGCGAGCTGGGCATTGTGTTTGAGCTGAGCGCCGATGTGACGGATCCTGCGGTGGCGGCCAAGCTCGATGGCTTTGACGCCGTTGTGGTGGCTGCTGGTGCCCGTGCCCCGCGCGGGCTTTCGGCTGCGAACGTGGATGCTCCGGGCGTGGTGTACGCCGTGGACTACCTGACGGCTTCGACCGTGTCGGTACTCGACGGCGGCGAGCCCGCTATTGACGCGCGCGGCCTGGACGTCGTGGTCATTGGCGGCGGCGATACCGGTAACGACTGCGTGGGTACCGCGGTGCGCCAGGGTGCGCGCAGCGTGCGCCAGTTTGAGTTCTTGCCGGCTGCGCCCGATAAGCGCGCGGCGAGCAACCCCTGGCCGCAGTGGCCCAACGTTAGGAAGACCGACTACGGCCAGCAGGAGGCTATCGATGCGATGGGTGGCGAGATGCGTGCCTGGGGCGTGGATACCCTCGAGGTGCTGCTGGACAAGAAGGGTGCGGCCGCGGGTCTGCGCGTGGTCGATCTGGACTGGTCGGCCGGCAAGCCGGAGCGCATCGCGGGCTCCGAGCACGAGGTGCCGGCGCAGCTGGTGCTCATCGCCTGCGGCTTTACGGGTCCCGAGCATGGCGTGTTCGATGCGGTGAGCGTGCCTGTTGCCACCGCTGGTCGTCCGCTGCCGGTAATGGCTGCCGAGGGGTCGCACCTTGCGGCCCGTGTCGACGGCGTCGCCGCGGATGCCGCACCGGTGTACGTGGCCGGTGACGCCCGCAACGGCAGCTCGCTCGTGGTGAGTGCCATGGCCGATGCCCTGGCCTGCGCCGCCGAAGTCGCCGACGCGCTGGCGCTGTAAGGTAGTCATTTAAGAACGTCCCCAACGACTAGTCTGAACTGCACCCCAAAACTTGGACGGCTTAAATAAGAACTACGCCGCAAGGGGCTGGTTCCGGAACTCCTCCGGGGTCAGCCCCTTCAGTTTAACCTGCCTTCGCCTCGTGTTCCAATGGGCGACGTACGCGTCCAGGTCCGCCTTGAAGGACTCGAAGTCGGGCCATGTCCTTCCCCGGAAGAACTCGTCCTTCATGTGGCCGAAGACCTGTTCGGTGGCGCCGTTGTCGATGCAGTTTCCCTTTCTGGACATGCTCTGGACGATCCCGGCGTCCTTCAGCCTCCCGCACCATGCGGCGTGCTGGTACTGCCAGCCCATGTCGCTGTGGAGCACCGGCGTCGCGCCCTCGGGCATCTTCGCCAGCAGCTGGTCGAGCAGCTCGGCCTGCTGCGCCATGTTCGGGCTGGTCGACGTCGACCACGCGACTATCTCCTTGCTGCCGAAGTCGTACACCGGCGCGAAGTAGGCCTTGCCCCAGGGCTGCTTGAACTCGGTGACGTCGGTGCCCATCTTCTGCCACGGCCCGTCGGCGGCGAAGTCGCGCCCGATGACGTTCTCGAACGTCTCGCCCACGACGCCCCTGTACGAGTTGTACCTATGGTAGTCGGTTTCGCGGCGGATGCCGCAGCGGACCCCCATCTCCCGCATCATCTTGAGCACGGTCTTGTAGGCTATGCGCGCGCCCAGCTCGGCGCGCAGGCACATGGCGACCTGGCGGTGGCCGCACCCGTTGGCCGTGCGCGAGAAGATCTCCGCCACCGCGTCCCGCAGCTCCGGGCGCGTCGGCCTGGCCGGGTGCGACAGCGCGTAGTAGTAGCTGGATCGGGCCATGCCGGCGCACTCCAGCAGGCGCCCCAGCCCGTGCCCCTCTTCGCGCAGGGCGCTCACGGCCTCGACCTTCGCCCTGGTCAGATCCCGTCCCTCTCGACCAGGGCACGCAATTTTTTTAGGTAGGCCACCTCGGTCTCGAGCCTTCGGCAGCGCTCCTCGAGCTCCTCCTCGCGGGTCCGCGGCCTCGCCTTGGAACCGCTCGGCCGGCCCTTGGGCCTCGGGCGCAGGGCCTCCGCGCCGCCCCGGCGGTAGAGCGCGCACCATCTCTTGAGCGGCGACATCGACATTATGCCGAACGCCGCCATCGCCTCGGCCTTCGTCATGCCGCCGTCGACCACGGCGGAGGCTGCGGCGACCTTCTGCTCGTATGTGTACCTGGCCTGCTTGCCGTCCATGGATAGCAGCACCTCGCTTCCGAACGACCGGTATACGCAGAGCCATTGTCTCACGGTTCCGCGCGGGACCGACAGCGCCTTCGCCGCAGACTTGTAGCCGTGGCCTCGCTCGAAGAGCCCGATCGCCGCCTTCCTGGCCTCGATGTCGTGCTTCACCCTCAAGTCGACACGCATAAAAAGCCTCCCATTTCTCGTGTCCAAGAAATGGGAGGCAGTTCAGTCATTGGGGACGTTCTTTTTTGTCTAGTCGTTGGGGACACTCTTCGCGGGGCGCCTGTTCGTTTGTCGACGTGTGGGTGTTCATTCGTCGACGTTTGGGGTTGTGGCGCTCTGCTGTTTCCGTGGCGGCCGGGGGTGCTTGGCTCAAAAGAGCGGGTTTGCTGTCCATGTCTACCTGCGATTTCTTTTCATCACGAATATTCGGTCAAGCATTCCGTCAAGTATTTGGTCAGCATTTGGTTTGCAGTCGAGGCCCCGTTTCGTTCGCGCTGGCCGTGAGCATATGACCTCCTCGTAAGCTCAAATCGAGGCCCATCGATTTGAGGAGGATGCCATGACTGACCAGGCTTGCAATCGAGCGCGTTTGGCCGAAGCCGTCGGCAACGATATTGTCGACATGGCTCATTTTTGGATGCTGCGGAAGTTCCAGTTTTTGGAGCCGGCGCGCGAGCAGTTCGAAATTATTGTCGACCCGTGGCTCAGCTATTGCGAGGAGCCTTCGCAAAGCGAAATCATGGCCTACAACATGGCGTTTACCGATTGGCTGCTGTTTGAGCGCCCCTATTATCATGGCGCGACGCTGCTTGAGCTGTATGTGGACGAGCCGCCGGCTTCGCTTTCGCCTGCGTCGCTCAAGCGGCTCGAGCAAGTGCGCGACACGCATTACTTTTCGCGTTTTGGCATTTTGGACAAGGATTCCGCGACTGGCATGGTCGTGCTGAAGGACACTCGCACCGACCGTCGCTTTGATGTCTACGACCCACATATCGTGCAAAAGGAGCACTGGAACGATGGCGCGATTGCGGTGCGCATCGCGTGCGTCGACGACGTCTGGCTAACGGCGGGACAGCTCTATCTGTATGACATCGCGCGCCTGAGTGACACAGCGGTCGACGGGCCAGGTGCCGTGCATCCGGAGGACCTGGAGGACGGTTTCGACGCCTCGTGCATCAGCTTCTTTCTGAGGCTGGTCCGCGACATCATGGGTGCCCAGGGGCGCTACGTAAAGTCCCTCAATATCTACGAACAGGAATGGGAGTAGGGGGTGGGCTGTCGCAGCGCCGCCGCCTGTCTATTTGTCTCGATCTGTAACGTTTAGGGACAAAAAACCGGTCTACCTGTTACAGATCGAGACGAATGTTTGGGCGCCCCTGGTTTGTCTAAATCTGTAACGTTTGGGGACCTGGAGAACGTCTACCTGTTACAGATCGAGATGTTTGGCACCTGGCTGGGGGAATGTCTCAATCTGTAACATCTACAGGCCAAAATTCGACCTAACTGTTACAGATTGAGACAAAGGCTGGACGCGGTGCCGAAAGATCTCGATCTGTAACATCTGGCGGCCAAAAGTTGGTCTTCCTGTTACAGATTGAGACAAAGAGGTGCAATGCTGCACGAATGTCTCGATCTGTAACGTTTGGCGGCTGCTTGTGCTCGTAACTGTTACAGATCAAGACGTTTGTCGGCAGTGGCAACAGCGGCGAAGGTCCATTTGTCCGATGTGGTGGTGATGGAAGTGTCTAATACCGTTCTTAAACGCAAACATGCAACACGTAACACCTTGGCGCGGAATAGGATGCTTGCCAGGCTCACGGAGGCAGCTGAACAAGGCGTGCTGCTTGTGACGCACGACAATGCCGAGCTCATGTGGCTGCGGCGTCATGTGGGAACCGATGATATTGCGGAGCCCGAGCCGTATTTGTTCTGCTTGCAACATGATTGGGTTGTGCTGACGCCGGCGGAGCGAGCGCTGCGTACCATCAAAGGGCTTGCGGCGTTTCACCCCGATTGGGCGTTTTGGGGTTATGACGCGGCGCTTTTGTGGGGTCTGGAGGTGCCGAATGATCTGCTCGGGCCGCGATTTCTTGTTAAGACAGGTTGCTCGGTGCCGCTGAGTGCAGGATGCCGGCTGCTGCGTCCGCAGGCGGCGGGTGCGCTTGAACAAGTCGACGGCGTGCGGGTGACGCCGTTTTGGCGCACGGTAGAGGACTGCCTGCTGCGCGCGCCGTTTTCGTATGGCCTGGCGATTGCCGATTCTGCGTTGCGAGCAAAGGGCGTATCGCGCGATGACCTGCGCGAGTGTCTCCGCTTCGATTGCGAGGGTAGGCGAGGGTATCGCAGAGCGCGGGTGATCGCGTCGTATGCGGACGGGCTGTCAGAAAACGGAGGCGAGTCTCGCTTTCGGGCGTTCTTTATTGCATACGGTTTTCCGGTGCCAGAGTTGCAGGTGGAGTTTCGTGATCCGCTTGATCCGAATCAGTTATTTCGAGTCGATTATTTCTGGAGGCTCGAGGACGGGACGTGCGTGATTGGCGAGCTCGATGGAAAGAGAAAGTATGCCTTACAGAACGACGAGGGTCGGGAATCGGTCGACCCATTCGTGACGGAACGTCAGCGGGAGTCCCATCTGACGATGCTCGGACATAAGGTACTGAGGTTTACGTTTGATGAGCTCAAGAATCCGGGGAAGCTGGCTGAAAAGATGAGGCTGGCGGGAATTCCACAGCGGGCCGATTTGGCTGAGGAATGGAGACGGCAGTGGTACGGGCGCTGAGGGGTGCAACTGACGCGGATGTGGTTGTTCCTGCCGAGTTTGTCTCGATCTGTAACAACAAGGGGCCGTTTGGCCTCGTAACTGTTACAGATCGAGACGGAAGGTTGGCTACCGCTAAAAGATCTCAATCTGTAACATTTAGAGGCCGAAAACCTGTCTACCTGTTACAGATTTAGACGTTTGACGACGGGGCTGG
>CABQMF010000057.1 GCA_902465265.1 uncultured Collinsella sp.
CTCACGACGGAGGCCACATTAAGTGGCCTCCTGTTCGTGCGGAACTCGCGATAAACTTAACCCCCGCCCCGGAGCCCAGCGGGCAATCATCGTTGTACCTATCACTGATACCAATAAACCGCTTGCATATCGTCTGTTGGCTTGGCACGGTACAATGCTTGTGGCTTTCAATTTATAAATTAGTGGGGTTAATTCATGGCAGAATCTCGTGCGGAGCGTAGGGCTCGTCGTGCTTTGGTGGAGGCGGCTGAGGGGTCGAAGGAGGAGAAATCTTCTAAGAAATCAAAGTCGTCTCAGGATGCGAAGGGTAAGTCGGTCAAGGGCAAGGCTAAGGCTAAGCGCCCCGGCTCTCGTCGGAGCGAGGACAAGGCATCTCAGACTCGCACCAAGCGCCCGCATAAAGATCCGGTTTCGTCTGCACGTAAAACTGTGGACCCCAAGTCTCCCTGTTCGATCATGAAATCTTGCGGTGGGTGCACGGCGCTCAATCGTCCTTATAAGAAGCAGTTGGCGGCCAAGCAGGCTGCTATGGAGGAGCTTTTTGCTTCGCTTTGTGAGCGTGAGGGTATCGCCGTTGATCCTATTCGCGGTATGGGCGTCACCCTGGGCGACCCGGGTAAATATCCTGCGCCGCGTGGCTTTCGTCATAAGGCTGCCACCCCCTTTGCTCCCGGCAAGGAGGGCGCTGTCCGTTGCGGTTTCTTTGAGCGCGGCACGCACAGAATCGTTGCCGTGCCCGAGTGTCCTGTCGAGGCGCCGGGTGCCCGTCAGATTCTCAACGGCATCGCACGCGAAGCTGAGCGGCTGCATATTCCCGCCTTTAATGAGGACAAGCATCTTGGTTTGCTTCGCTATGCCGTCGTCCGCTGCGGTTGGCGTACCGACCAGGTCATGGTTACGCTCGTGACCGCCCAGCGTGACTTACCGCATGCGCAGGAGTTCTTTGAGGCCGTCGCGGCGCTCGATCCGCATATCGTCACCGTTGCCCAAAATATCAATGGCCGTCCCGGTAACGCCATCTTGGGTGAGGAGACTCGTATCGTCTATGGCGCCGAGTGCATGCGCGACCAGCTACTCGGCTGCAACTTCGATATCTCCCCCACCGCGTTTTATCAGACCAACCCGCAGCAGACCGAATTGCTCTATCAGCTCGCCATTGACGGCATGGATCTGCAGCAGGGTGACGTACTCATGGATGCCTATTGCGGTAGCGGAACTATCGGCCTGTGCGCAGCCAAAGCCGCCCAGGACAAGGGCATCGGCATTATGCTGCTTGGCGTGGAGCGCAACCCGGCGGGCATTGCCGACGCACGTCGCAATGCCGAGCTCAACGGCCTCACCCGCAGCGCTTGGTTTATGGCCGACGATGCCACCGACTACATCCTAGATGCCGCAGATAACAACGAGCGCGTCGACGTCCTTTCCATCGACCCGCCGCGCGCCGGCTCTACCCCCGAGTTCCTCGAGGCCGCCTGTGCACTTAAGCCGCGCCGCATCACCTATATCAGCTGCAACCCCGTGACCCAAGAGCGCGACCTGCACCAACTCCTCGACGGTGGCTATCGCCTGCTCAAGATCACGCCAGTCGACATGTTCCCTCATACCGACCACACCGAAACAGTAGCGGTCCTCGAGCGACGCTAACCAACCCCCGCAGATTTTAGGACAAGAAAGGGGGCGGCCCGTCTGGACCGCCCCCTTTCGTTGGACATATGAGCCTCGTTACATCCCCTTGCGCAGGTCGCACACACCGGCTGCCGCCATCTCGCGCAGCAGCGTCTCGCGGTCGCGCGTCACGATCAGGTCCAGCGGGAAGTGAATCTCGTCGAGCAACTTGCGGGCATGGTCAAGCTTGCCAATTGCCATGCCAATGTGCGCATCGGTCGAAACGCCAATGCCCACGCCCAGCTCGGCACAGCGCTCGGCAATCTTGCGACACACGTTCCAATGCTCGGTATCCGTGCCATGCTCAAGGCTATGGTTGTTGATCTCGATAATTTTGTGCTTGGCCTTGGCCGCCAGCAGTACCTCATCGATATCGAACGGCACGCCCGAACGACCCGTATGCCCAAGCATGAACACCTTGGGGTGCTCCAGGGCATTGATGTACATCTGGGTCGTTTGGGCGAGCGTCGCGCCTTCGGCAAACTGCGGGTTATGCACGCTTGCCACCAAATAATCCAAATTACGCGTCACCAAATCGAACAGCGAATGCTGGTGACTGTACGAATCGCCGGCAATATCGAGCGACACGGGAATGTCCTCGCCAAACAAGCTTCCGTCCAGCGAAACGATATCGACCTCGGCGCCGCGAAGCACCAGCACGCCGCTCCAAATGCGCGGCCAGATATCCTGGTTAATAAAGAACTGGAAACTGCGCAGGTCGTTGGGGCAAGCCGTAACCATCGAGCTCAGATGGTCGGCAGAACCAAGCACCTGAAGGCCGCGCTCTGCTGCCCAATATATGTTCTCCTCGATGGTTGAATACGCATGCGCAGAGAACATCGTATGAGTATGGATATCACAAGAAAGCAGGTAGGGCATCGGGTCTCCTTATCCGGTATGGCCGTCGCGTATATTCATTGTACGCATAGCATTCGATGGTCGTAAAACCGCTCCATCCCAACGACACAACGTCCATGACAACGGGGTCTGGCTTAAAACCAAACCCCGTTTCACGTAAAACATTGTAAGCAGAGCGCTTTACTTTTGACGATACTCGTCGGCCAGCTGCTTCCAGGCGGGCAGTGAGTTGACGATAGTCTCGTAGCTCACACAGTAGCCCAAGCGGAACCAGCCCGGCATGCCAAAACTGTCCGAGGGCACCGCGAGCAGCTCATACCTCTTCGCGCGCTCGCAGAAGGCGTTCGCATCGGGCTCCAGCGCCTTCACCCACAGGTAGAACGCGCCATCCGGCTCAACATACGTGTAGCCGTACTCCGCCAATGCACCGGTAAGCGCCGTGCGGTTGCGTGCATAGGCCTCAACGTCACTCGGCTCATCGATGCAGTCGATAATTACGCGCTGGAAGAGCGCCGGCGCGCACACGAAGCCCAGCGTACGGGCGGCGCCGGCAACGGCGGGCATTAGACGAGCTGCCCGAGGATTCGTATTGGGAACCAGGATCCACCCCACGCGCTCGCCCGGCAGCGAAAGCGACTTGGAATACGAGTAGCACACGATGGTGTGCGCGTAGATCGAAGGCACCCAAGGCACCTCGGCGCCATAGACAATCTCGCGATACGGCTCATCCGAGATAAGCGCGATCGGGTTCTCGGGATTGCGCTTGGCGTTGACCTCGTGCAAAACATTAGCCAGTCGCGTCAGGGTATCGCGCGTATACACGGCACCAGTCGGGTTATTCGGCGAGTCGATGATGACAGCTGCCGTCTTGTCGGTAATAGCCTTGCGCACGTTATCCACGCTCAGCTGTAACGTATCTTCATCGGCGAGCGCCTCGACACACGTACAGCCGGCCTTCTCAATCCACACGCGATACTCCGGAAAGTACGGGGCGATAACAATGACCTCGTCATCCGGGTTCGTAACGGCGTTGAGCGTACAGGTGAGTGAAGCCGCCGCACCCACGGTCATAAAGACATCCTTGCCCTCATAGCTCGTACCGAAGCGGCGGTTGAGCGACTCGGCGACGGCGGCACGGCACTGCGGCAGGCCCGGTGCAGGCGTGTATCCGTGCAACTGCTCGCTCGGCAGTTCAAGCGCCTTTTTGATGGACTCCGCGACGGCAGCGGGAGCAGGAACGCTCGGGTTGCCCAGCGAGAAATCGAATACGTTTTCCGCGCCGATTTGCGCCTTGCGCTCAAGGCCATAGCTAAAAATCTCGCGGATGATAGAGCTCTCTGCACCGCGAGCATACATGGTTTCGTTGATCATCTGTACCCCTTTCGCATAGGCGCTATTGTACGCTTTAGTTGAGCAAAGTACCCCAGCAATGTTGATTGGGGACAGACTTAAATGCGTGAAAACGCTCATTTAAGTCTGTCCCCAATCAACAGATGACCCCATATCGCTCAAAAGAAAAAGCCTCCACAGGTTTCCCCGCAGAGGCTTTCGCCACAAAGGCTATTTGTCGGCATCGGTGTCGGCACCGGCATTGACGGCATTATCGGATGCGGCTTCGGCATCCTCCTGCATAGCCGCCTGCGCAAAGGCTGCGGCATCAGCCGCCAGCTCTTCCTCGCTCATGCGAGGCGCACGCTTCTTGGTCGGCATGCCGGCCGCCTTGGCATTGCGCTCCTCCTTGGCCGCCAGGATATCGCCCTCGCGCTCAAGGTAAGCATCCCACTCGTTGTCGAGCAGGGCGTTCACGGCGTCGCCCTCAACGGTCTCACGCTCAAGCAGCACCTTCGCCATCAGGTCGAGCTGATCGCGACGGGCATCCAGGATCTCGACCGCACGACGATGGGCCTCACGCATAATGCGCTGGACCTCGATGTCGATGCGACGCGCCGTCTCCTCAGAGTAGTCCTGATGATCGGCATAGTCGCGGCCCAGGAATACCTGATGCTGCGCCTCACCAAACACCTGCGTTCCAAGCTCCTCGCTCATGCCCAGGCGCGTGACCATCTCGCGCGCCATCTTGGTCGCGCGCTCCAGATCGTTGCTCGCGCCCGACGTGATGTCGTCGCACATGAGTTCCTCGGCAACGCGACCGCCCAAGAACACGGCAAGCTCGTCGAGCATCTCGTTCTTGGTCTTGAGGAAGTGGTCCTCCTGCGGAAGCTGCAGCGTGTAGCCCAGCGCCTGGCCGCGGCTGACGATCGAGATCTTGTGAACCGGATCGGAATGCTCCAGGATGTGGCCCACCAGGGCGTGACCGCTCTCGTGGTAGGCAATCGTGGTGCGCTCGGCCTCGGTCATCACGCGACCCTTGCGCTGCGGACCGGCAATCACGCGCTCCATCGACTCCTCGACCTCGTCCATCGAGATTACGGAACGATGGCGGCGGGCAGCAAGCAGCGCAGACTCGTTGAGCAGATTTGCCAGATCGGCGCCGGTGAAGCCAACGGTCATCTGGGCGAGCTTCTCAAACTTCACATCCTCGTCCATCGGCTTGTTCTCGGCATGCACGCGCAAGATCTGCTCGCGGCCCTTCACATCCGGACGGTCGACCGTAACCTGACGGTCAAAACGACCGGGACGCAGCAATGCCGGATCCAAGATGTCAGGACGGTTGGTCGCAGCGATCAGGATGACCGACTCGCTCTCCTCAAAACCGTCCATCTCGACCAGCAGCTGGTTGAGCGTCTGCTCGCGCTCGTCGTGACCGCCGCCCAAGCCAGCTCCGCGCTGACGTCCCACGGCATCGATCTCATCGATGAAGATGATCGACGGGGCCTGGGACTTGGCCTCCTTAAAGAGGTCACGCACGCGGCTGGCGCCGACACCCACGAACATCTCGACAAAGTCGGAACCCGAGATGCTAAAGAACGGCACGCCCGCCTCGCCGGCAACAGCCTTGGCCAGCAGCGTTTTACCGGTACCCGGAGGGCCCACCAGCAACACGCCACGCGGGATCTTGGCGCCCAGTTTGCGATAGCGATCCGGATCGCTCAAAAAGTCACGAATCTCCTCGAGCTCCTCGACTGCCTCGTCCACGCCGGCAACGTCTTCAAACTTGACCTTGGGGCGCGTGGCCTCGTTGGTCTTGGCGTTGGTCTTGCCAAACTGCATGTTCCTGTTGTTGGCGCCCATCATCTGGCGCATAAAGTAGAACATGATGGCAATCAGGGCGATCGTCGGAAGCACGCTCATCGCCAGGTCACCCCAAAAATCGGGGTCATTGGTGTTGACGATGTACTTGGTATCGGGGTGCTCCGCCATAAGCTCGGCAAGCGAATCGGAGCCGACATAGGTCGAGGAGAAGCCCTTGAGCTCGCTCGTATCGCCCTTGTCCTTCTTCGTCTTCCAGTAATGACCCGTCACGCTTCCGTCTTGAACCGTATAGGTCAAATCTTCGACGCGATCCTGCTTAATGGCGTTGACCATCTCGCTCGTTGCGAGCTTTACGGTATTGCTGGAATTGGCAAAGCCGGAGCCCATGTTAAAGAAGGCGTAGCCCAGAAGCGCGCAAGCCAAAATAAAATACAGCCAGCCCGTACGCGTGGGCTTCTTGCCTCCGGGCATCCCCGGGATCTTAGGCTCCCGGGGAGTCTGGGAATTGTTATCGTTACGGTCATCGGGCATCTTACGAATAAACCTCCGGTTTCAAAATGCCCAGATACGGAAGGTTACGATAGCGCTCGGCATAATCGAGGCCGTAGCCCACCACAAAGGCATCGGGGCAATGGGTTCCAACATACTTGGGCGTGATGGCCGAGGTACGGTCCTCAACGTCCTTCCACAGGAAGGCGGCGACCTCCAGAGAAGCGGGCTTGCGGCTCTCGAGGTTCTTCATCAGATACTTGAGCGTCAGGCCCGAGTCCAGAATGTCCTCGACGATCAGCACGTCGCGACCGCGGATGTCGATATCCAGGTCCTTAATGATACGCACGATACCCGAGGACTTCACACCGTCGCCATAGCTCGAAACAGCCATGAAATCGATGTTGGTCGGCAGCTCGATCTTGCGCATCAGGTCGCCCATAAAGACCACGGCGCCGCGCAGGACCGCAATCAGCACCAGATCCTTACCCGCGTAGTCGCGAGTAATCTGCTCGCCTAGGCGAGAGACGATACCGTCGATATCCTCCTGCGTAAACAGAACCTTCTCGATATCCGGATGTTGAGAAGCCATGACAACCCTTTCTTGTGCTTATCGCCCACACACCGCCGTATGGACGCGAACTTCACATTCTAGCAGCGCACGGGGTATATTTTCCAGCCCGTACGCCATCAGCGCGGGAATACCGTCAACGTCGCACAGAATAGCTGACGTGGAACGCTATTCCGCATCGACCACGCGAAGCAGATACGCCACGCGCGTTGCGGCCGTGCATTTAAAACGCTCGTCCGTGCGAACGCCTGCGACCCATACTACGGCACCTCCCGGAGCCGTTCTCACCACAGGAACGCCTGCGCGCTCAGAAACGGGAATACGAGCCTCGTTGAGCAGGTCGGATACCTTCTTACTTCGCCCACTCATGCCCAACGGACACATCACATCCCCCGGCGCGGGACCGTCTACCCACAGACGCGCCAAACGCGCCTCGGCGGGAATCTCCCCGCGCGAGCCGGCGAGCATCCGTTCGCTATCGCGATCGGCAAAGCCCAGCGTCGCGGCATCCACCATAGCGACCACCCCTCCGGCACCCGCGAGCTCGCGGGCACGGCGCACAATATCACACCCCGGCTCCACAGACATCGGCTCTGCCACCAGGATGCGGCCCGCCCCCAGCGGCAATCGACCGGGAATGGTGACCCAATCGGCAACTAACCCCTCGCGCGCCGCCGGGGCCTTGAACGACAGCATGCCAAACTCCACGCGCGCATCGATTCCCGCCGGCAGCGTGACCGAACCCGAGCCTTCGGCAACACAGGCAAGCACGCGCTCCACATGCCGCATCTCCGGGCGAGCGTCTGGGTCGATACGCTTAATTGCCAGTCGCACCATGCGCCGAGCAATCACCACCTCGGCCGCGGCCAGTCGGCGAGCGTCAAGGACCAGTGCACCCGCCGCCTCCTTACGCAGGCAGCTTCGAAACGCCTGCGCGGAAAGCTGGGAAAGAAAGGCGTCCTCATCGCCTAAGATCTCGCAGGCGGCACCAATCGTCTTACAGACGCTCGCGTTGCGCTGCGCCACCACCGGCATCACTCGATGGCGTACGTAGTTACGCAAGTACGACACGTCCTCGTTGCTCTCGTCCTCTCGCCACGGCTGACCATGCACCTGCAGATAGCCCACGAGCTCATCATGAGTCAGGTCGAGCAAGGGACGCACCACGATATTCCTCCGGCGAGGAATGCTCGATAGGCCGGCGGGCCCCGAACCCTTAATCGCGTTCATCAAAAACGTTTCCGCGCGATCCGAAGACGTGTGCGCGGTGCAGATACGAGCCGCCGTTCGCGGTGCCCCCGTCTGGGCGCAGAGCTCGCGAACATACCTCCGCGCCGCGGCATAGCGCACCTCGCGGGCAGCCGCCTCGATATTGCCCGATTCATCATCAAAATAGGCATGCTCAACACACAGCGGCAAGCCATATTGTGCGCAGAGCTCACGCACGAAGGCCTCGTCGCCATCGGATGCCTCGCCGCGCAGATGATGGTTCACGTGCAGCACGTGCAGTCGCTCACGCGCGATGGGGGCTACACCACGCCCATCCAGAATATCCAACTTTGATGTGCACGCCATAAGGAGCAAAGCCGTTGAGTCCGCACCACCTGATACCATGAGCACCACGGGGGCAGCCGTCTGCCGCGTTGCCAGGGCTTTATCATCGGCCCACGACGCAGCATGGTGTCCATAATGCTGAGATACCGTCGGCATTTGCTTCCTCCTCTATTCGTTCGCACCCATTGTATCCTTTGGAATCTTATGTCTCGTCTGCACCTTCATATCCTTGGCAGCGGCTCAAAAGGCAACTGCGCACTCATCGAAGGCCCCCGAGGGCTCATCATGATTGACAACGGTCTTTCTCGCCGCGAGACATTAAAGCGCATGGCAGAGCTGGGGCTCTCGGCAGACAACGTTCCGGCTCTTCTCATTACTCATGAGCATAGCGATCACATCAAGGGTCTCGATGTCTGGTGCAAGCACTGGCACGGCCCCCTCTTTGCCAGCAGGGGCACACTTTCGAGCAAGGAAAATCTTTCGCATCTGCCTGTCGAGGAATTCGATCCCGGTGACACCCTATCCATTGCCGGCATCCACGTGCAAACCTACTCAACATCACATGATGTCATCAATCCAGTCGGCTACCGATTCGACGCCCCCGATGATTCCATTGGCTTTGTCACCGACACCGGAGAGCTATCGAGCCAGGCCATGAACACCCTCAAAGATTGCCGAGTCCTCGCGCTCGAAAGCAATCACGATGTGACCATGCTGCGCGAGGGAGAATATCCCCGCTTTCTTCAGGAGCGCATCCTATCTACAAAAGGGCATCTCTCCAACGATCAGGCAGCCGAAGCCGCACGCGAGCTTGTTACCGATCGCACCGAACAGCTCATTGCCATGCATATCAGCCAAGATAACAATCGTCCGAGCCTTACCGTCAAAAGCTATGCCAAAGCTCTAGCCGCAATCCTGGATGACGAGGTCGGCAGCTCCGCCACCCTTCTCCAAGGATCGCAAAAACTCTCGATACGCCCCGCAAGCCAGTATCGGCCAGCAACCATTCAATAGGCTTTCCTAGACAGCAAAAGGGGCCGGGAATCGCTTCCCAGCCCCTTTTGCTGTCTTTTAATAGCTCAGAACACCAACGAAGTTAGTCGATGGAGATCTTCGTAACGTTCTTCTTCTCGACGATCTTGGGAACCGTAACGGTCAGGATGCCGTCAGCGTACTTAGCCGAGAGGCCCTCGCTCGAAGCGTCCTTAAGATACACGCCACGGGTCGCGCTGTACGAGCTGAACTCCTTCTGCAGGAAGTTCTTGCCCTCGTTCTCCTCGTCTTCCTCGACATTCACGCTAATGGACAGACGGCCCTCGTTAAGCTCGACATCGATATCGTCCTTGGCGACGCCGGTCAGATAAGCCTTGACCTCATAGCCATCGCCCTTATCCTCAACGTCAACGGGGAACGCCTTAGAGGCAATCGAGCCGTTCGCTAGGTCACTCATATCATCAAACAGATCGAACAGCGAGCTTGCAGAGGGACGAACGCCAAAAACCGAACGATAAGGAACCATGCTTGCCATGTTTACCACTCCTTTATAGGACTGCCGAGTCATCTTCTAGGTGACTGGGGCTTCTTTTGACGCTCTTATATATGCCCACCCAGTGCTCATATATACATCGACTATAAAGTTTTTTGAGTCCAGTACTATAAGCATATCTAAGTGTGCATGACTCAGGTTTTAGTAAGGTTAAGGTTCTTTGAACCAGAGCTTAAATAACGAGTATGTCCACAGCTACAAATAACAAGGGGCTTACAATGAGCGCGTACGCGTTGTTGGTAACGAGCTAAAGGGCATCATGGACGACAAAAACCAGAACAATAAGTTTATACCGACGCGGGGGGAAGATACTTCCACGCAGCCGCCACGGTTCCATCGCCCCCACATCTCACAAGAGCCCATTAATGATGCAGAGCCCGAGTATGTGACGAGAAATCGATATCAAACGCTCGAGGATGCCCAGACGGGACGTAAGCATATGGGTGTCACATCGAGCGATCCCGTATATCTGAAAGATGCACCGTTATCAATAAACAGCGCGATCAATGACGACCCGACGAAAACGCCCAAAAGTCGACAGCAAAGAGGTCCTCGACCTAAGCAGACCTTAACGCATTCGGCTCGTTATCTCGAGACGCCAAAACAAGGGAAAACGATCTTCGTATCATCAAGTAAACGACGCAAGCAGCATCGACTCCAATTGCTACTTTTGATCATTGTGGTCATAGCAGTTGCCCTTGTGATTCGATTTATTGTCTTTAAATAAAGGCTCATTTCCCATAAGCCCAACCGGGTCACGGGTGAAATGCAACTACATTGTGAAGTGTTAACACAAAAAAAGGGGGAGGCCGCGAGGCCTCCCCCTTCTTCAGTTTCGGATGACGGCTCGGTGCCGT
>CABQMF010000058.1 GCA_902465265.1 uncultured Collinsella sp.
AGGAAAGCACTTAATGTGCTTTCCGTCTTGCGCAGGACTGTAGAGCAGCAAACTTAACCCGCGCCAGCCGGCCCCGGAGACCCTCCCGAAGGGCCCAAAAAATATTTTCAAAAAAGTTGTTGCGCGCCGGACAGACTTCTGTGTATACTAATCCCCGCAGCGCACGCGAGCGGAAACAAACGCGAACGACTGCCTGGGGAGTTAGCTCAGTTTGGTTAGAGCGCCGGCCTGTCACGTCGGAGGTCGCGGGTTCGAGCCCCGTACTTCCCGCCAACGCAATTAAAGCCACGTCTTCGGACGTGGCTTTTTGCGTTTAATAGGCCCTCGATCTTATATGCCTCTTTATCCAAATCACCGCATTTGCAACGAGCGAGCCAGCCTCTACTGATATATGTGTTCAAACAGGGGGTTTGTTGCGCAACATCTGTTCAATGAAGCAGGGGGTTCGGTTATACTAAATTGCACTTTAGGCCGTACCTGATTCAGCTAGTCTTCAAGTGCGGCATTCAGTGAACACCCATTTTATAATTTGGTTGTTCAGGCGGTCATTTGGCGTCTCGACACAAGCTCGGCCCCGGAGCTCGTTCGAGCTGTTCGTATTCCTTGAAAGGGGAAACATGGACATATCGAGGAAGACTGATTATGCCCTTCGCATGCTTGCGATGCTTGCCGAGGAGCCGGAGCGGTTGCTTTCTGTTCGCACTGCTGCCGAAGAGGTCAATGTTCCGTATTCGTTTGCCCGTTCGATTCAGCACGGCTTGGTTCAGGCCGGCATTGTGGAGAGCCTGCGTGGCGTTCACGGCGGCATGCGCCTTAGGGTGAGCCCCGACGATGTCACGATTCGTCAGGTTGTAGAGGCCGTTCAGGGCCCCATGGTTATGAACGACTGCACCGCGCCGGATGGCGACTGTGCGCGCATGGGCACGTGCTGCTATCATCCCCTGTGGGCCGGAGCCCAGGCGCTGATGCGCGACTATCTCGATTCCGTTTCGCTCGGCGATATCGTCGCCCATCGCCAGTTCCCGGCCGTCGATCCCAAGTTCGCCGATCGCGATGCGTTTCCCGAGTACGCTGCCTGCGCGTACGCTTGCCGGGAGGAATAGCGCCGCATAAGGAGCATTGCTATGATTCAGGACCCCTTTCGTTCGATGATTCGTTCGGAAGGGGTCCTGCGTTATCGCGACCTTCCGTGGCGCCGCACGCGCGACCCGTATATCATCTGGCTCTCCGAGGTCATGCTGCAGCAGACGCAGGTGCCGCGCGTGGAGACGCGTATGCCGGCGTGGCTCGATCGCTTTCCGACTGTCCGAGCGCTTGCTCAGGCCGCCCCTTCCGATGTCTTGGACGCGTGGCAGGGGATGGGCTACAATCGCCGCGCCCTGGCGCTTCACAGGGCTGCACAGTGCGTTGTGGAGGACTGGGATGGGGAGTTTCCGCGCGAGACGCACGATCTGGTCGCGCTGCCCGGCATTGGCCCGGCAACGGCGCAGGGCATCCGTTCGTTTGCATTCGATCTTCCGGGCGTGTATCTAGAGACCAACGTGCGCACGGTCTTTTTGCATCATTTCTTTCCCGATGTGCCGGCCGTTCCCGATCGCGAGCTGGTGCCGCTGATTCAAGCCGCCTGTCCGGCGGCCCCCGGTGCGGCGGCGGACGAGATCGCGCCCTTTGCCGTGCCTCAAGATGATGCCGATACGCCGCGCGCGTGGTATTACGCGTTGCTGGATTACGGCGCGTATCTTAAAAAGACGTTGCCCAATCCGTCCAGGCGATCGGCGGGCTATAGCCGTCAGTCCAAGTTTGAGGGCTCGCGCCGCCAAAAGCGCGCCCACATTGTGCGCATGCTGCTGGCGGCGCGCGATGGGCAGCCAGCAGGTATTTCGCTCGATGAAGCCGTTGCAGGCGTTAACGAGATGGAGGCGGCAGCCGGCCGGGAACCGGTCGAGCGCGAGCTGGTCGCAAGTATTCTTGCCGATCTGGAGCGCGAGGGCTTTTGCCGCTCCGAGGGCGATCGTTGGCTGAGTGTATAGCTCGCTCGAATCTGAAGAACAGGATTATAAGGTTTAAATTCGCGGCTTGAGGGCATCCTAAAGACAAGGCCGCTCAAAGCCTATGGGCGGCACGTGTTGAAGGGAAGTACACCTATGGATTTTGAGAACTCTCAGACCAAGAAGAACCTCGAGACCGCTTTTGCCGGTGAGTCCCAGGCACACACCAAGTATCGCTACTATGCATCTAAGGCCAAAAAGGACGGCTACGTTCAGATCTCGAATATCTTTGCCGAGACGGCGGGCAACGAGTCCGAGCATGCCAAGCTGTGGTTTAAGTACCTGCACGACGGCGCCGTTCCGGGCACTCTGGACAACCTGCGCGACGCCGCCGCGGGCGAGAACTACGAGTGGACCACGATGTATGACGAGTTTGCCAAGACCGCCGAGGAGGAGGGCTTTGCCGAGATCGCCGAGAAGTTCCGTGGCGTCGGCGCCGTGGAGAAGGCTCACGAGGAGCGCTACAACAAGCTCGTCGAGCGCATTGAATCGGGCGAGGTGTTTGAGCGCGAGGGCGTAAAGGTGTGGAAGTGCCTGAACTGCGGGCACTTGCATGTTGGTGCCGAGGCGCCCGAGGTGTGCCCGGTGTGCAATCACCCGAAGGCGTACTTTGAGGAGCAGGTGGTGAACTACTAGCGCGTGGCGCTGGCTGCTGCGGAGCGCAGGGCGGGAGGCCGGATTGCCTCCCCTCCCCGCTCACGGCTCCGCAGGGTCGCGTTGAGGGAAGGTAATCCGGCCTCCCGCCCTGCGCTCCGGCTTCGGGTCGTCGCGTGCTCACTACAGAAAAGCTGATTAGAAGTTTGTGTGCCGCCCCTTTTGGGGCGGCACGTTTTTGTGTGGGGGCTGGTTGGGACGGCACCGTTCATGGGTGGGGTACACTGGGTAGCGACTTTTAGTTTATCTACTACCTGATGGGGTGTTTTTGTATGGGCAAGAAGTCTCGGGCTCGGGTGGCTGCGGTGGGGACTCGCAAGGATCCTGGTCGTCGGGTTCCTGAGGGCAAAAAGGCCGATCGTGCCGAGAAGGACAAGAAGGTCGGCGCGCATGCTCATCCTGAGTGGGCGCCCCATTTGAATTCGGCGAGTGAGGACCTGACCGCCAAGCTGTTTACGATGGTCGAGGTTATTTTGGGCGTGGTGCCTGTGGTGGTCATTGGCCTGTTCCTGGCCTCTAAGGATGCCACGAGCGTGGATAAGCTCACCGATGTCTTTTCTCAGGACCCCTCGATGGTGGTTACGTTTATCTCTGCGTGCCTGCAGCCGTTTGTGGCGTACATGCTGTACATGATTTATCGCAAATACTGCGAGGGCGATGCGGGCTTTGCCGCCGGCAACCTGATCGGCCTCTTGTGCTCCGAGATTTTGCTGCTCAATATTCCCGGCGTTATCGGCATGGGCATCTTGTTGTGGCGTGTTTGGCGCAACGTTGCCCCGCACTTTGAGAGCTGGCTGTTTGAGCGCCGTTTTACGGGTGTAGTGGCCGACATTGCCGGTTCGCTCGTGATTCTAGCCTTGGCGTTTATGTGCGCCACCGCCGCCCGCGGTCTCGCGGGCATGTAGTCTGTCCTCACCGACCACGGAGCGCAGGGCAACTGCTGGTTTCACCGCTCCGGGCGTCAGACCCGCGGCGCATCCCTTTCCCTCTCGCTCACGGCTTCGCAGAGTCGCGCGAGGCAAAGGCATGCGCCGCGGGTCTGACGACGCGGGCTTGCCAACGAGTTTTGGCTAATAGATTGGTTTGTGTGCCGCCCCCTTGGGGCGGCACTTTTTGTGTGGGGTCCCTGTCTTCACAATTTCCGTCAAGCTTTTGGTTAGGTTTTGGTCGGATGGCGCAAGAGCGGAAGGGCAAAAGATTGCTGGCGAAAAAAGCTCAAAGAAAGTGCTGGTAGGGGAGTTGTTGGGCTTTTCGACAGTTTTCTGACAAAAGAATCTTTGCGGCTATTGCCACGGATTTCGTTGCCGCAGCCGCGATGGTGCGGGATGCTGAGCGTAAGCGTCGAATGCTCCGATTGAGGAGGCCAACATGGACCTGTTTCTTGAGACTCCGCAGCAACAAGCCGAGCGCATGTTGCGCCAGCAGCAACGGCTTATGGAGATGCAAATGCAAGGGGCGGCCGTCCAGCCTCCTGCGCAAAACGCCGCGCCCGCGGTATCGTCTGCGGGTGAGGTAGACCCAGGAGCCTATTCCGTACAGCAAGATTCATATGCGCAGGAGCTTGCGTTCGACAAGCGTCGTGCGCGTCGCCGTCGCTGGGCCCAGCGCCTGCGTACGTTGGCGATGATCGTGCTGATCCCGTTGGGACTCGCGGCAATCTTCTTGGCCTCATATGCCCTCACGTGCATTCTCAATGGCGCCTCTCCCAGCGAGGTGCTTGAGCACTTGGCAGCTCTCGGCCAGCGCCTAGGCGATGTCACAACAACCATCCGCGCCGGCTGGGAGAGTTAGCGTTTGTCGCATCAGGACTTCGAGGGTGTAGGGATTGTCGCCACGAGTAGAATCCTTGCATCCTGTGGGTCCTGTCATGCGACTGAATAGTATTATTGAAGATGAATAATAATAGCAAATGAACGGAGGTGCTCGGTTGAATCTGACCTTTGAGGGATTCTTAAAAGGCTATTGCCGAGAGCTATCCGGACAGCAGTCGCTCAGTTTTAGAAAGCTGGTTAAGCAGGCGACGACGGTTGCGCCGCGCGTGGCGGAGCCCCTGTTTTTGCTCGCTTTGGCGCAGGGTAAAGCCGAATACGTTCTGGGCTTATCCGAGGGCTCGTGGATGGAAGAAGATTACCGAGGCGTTTTGTCCTTGTACGGTCAAGCGGGTAGCATGGCGTCTCTATGCACCAAAAGCGAGCTCCCTAATCGTTATGCCAACGTTTGGCGTGCGTATAGAGCGGTGAAGGATAAGCCAGTGGCGGACAGAAGGATCAACGCCCTGATGCGAAAAAGAACATTGGGAGCGCTAGGGGAATCGGGCGTAACGCGCTACGGTCTCTGCCGCGATTTGAATCTGAATAAGGGAAACGTTTACGCATACCTAGCCGGTGATGACTCAAAAGTGAGCAGGGAAACGGCGCGCCGCATTATGGAATATGCGGAGGAGAGGGGTGCCCAAGAAGGGGCCGGGCCCCCGGTGCGTGTGGCGGGGTAAGATTGATCGCGGTTTTGATTGATGATCGATTGGGTTTGTTGGGCGGAGACTATGTCTGCTATTGATATCGTACTTGTTGTGATCGCCTTGGTGGCGGTGGGGGTTGCCGCGGCTTGTGCCCTGCAGCTCAAGGGCCTTCGCGCCGAGCTGCAGGAGCGTGGCGATGACGGGGCAGAGATGCTGGCTGCGCTCGAGCAGGCCAACAACGCGCTCGACACCCTCAACGTCGCGTTGGCAGAAACCCGCCGCACGGCAAATGCCATCGCGCAGCAGCAGACGACCGATGCGGCCGTAGAGCAGCAGCGTTACCTGACCATCGCGCGTGAGTTCTCGCAGGCTGGCGACCGTATGGATGACCTACGCCGCGAGACGGCCCAACAGCTCGGTGCCAACCGCGAGGGCATCGAGCACCGCCTGGACAAGGTGCGCGAGACGGTCAATGCCCAGCTGGGCGCCATCCGCAAGGACAACAACGTGCAGCTCGATCAGATGCGCGCGACGGTGGACGAGAAACTCTCCCGCACGCTCAACGATCGCCTGTCTGCATCGTTTAAGCAGGTGAGCGACCAGCTCGAGGCTGTGTACAAGGGTTTGGGCGATATGCAGTCCATTGCCACCGGCGTGGGCGACCTCAAGCGCGTGCTGGGCAATGTAAAAGCGCGCGGCATTTTGGGCGAGGTACAGCTGGGTGCAATCCTGGCGGACATCCTTACGCCCGACCAGTATCTGGAAAATGTCGCCACCAAGCCCGGCGCCTCGGAGCGCGTTGAGTTTGCCGTCAAGCTGCCGGTAGACGAGGGCGATCCCGTGCTGCTGCCGATTGACTCCAAATTCCCGGGCGATGCGTACGAGCACTTGCTCGATGCACAAGAGTCGGGTGATGCCGAGGCGGTGGCCACCGCGCGCAAGACGCTCGACGCCATGGTGAAGCGTGAGGCCAAGGACATCTGCGAAAAGTACCTGAGCGTGCCCGCGACGACCAATTTTGGCATCATGTTCGTTCCGTTTGAGGGGCTGTACGCCGAGGTCGTCAGCCGTCCCGGGCTTATCGAGACCCTGGGCCGCGACTATCACGTCAACGTTGCCGGCCCCAGCACCATGGCCGCCATCCTCAACAGCCTGCAGATGAGCTACCAGACGTTTAGGCTGCAAAAACGCACCGATGACGTGCTGCGCGTGCTTTCCGCCGTCAAGGCTGAGCTGCCGCGCTATCAGGCGGCGCTACGCCGCGCCCAACAGCAGATCGAGACCGCGGGCAAGACGGTCGAGGGCATTATCACCACGCGCACCAACGTTATGGAGCGCAAACTCAAGGACATCGATGCGCTGGAGGATGCCGAGGAGGCCGACGCGATTCTGGGCTTGGAGTCCGCAGGCTTACTCACGGGCCAGGAAGACGAGGGCTAGCCGCAACGGACGGCTGGGCGTCGGCGCAAGCGCGGGGCGCGGGCGTTTTTCGCATCGTGCTTGCCTGAAGTGCACTTTAGTGTGCAACAATGGCGTTTCGCCCTATCAGACGCGAAAGGAAGCCCATGTCTCAGAGAAGCACCAGTCCGCTCAAACGCTCCACCGTGCGCCGCACGCTGCAGCGTTTTTGGGACGTTACGCGCACACAGCCGCTGATCGTCTTTCTCTCGGTATTCTCGTCGGCGGGCTATATCTTTTTGCTTACGTTTGCCAACACCTACGTGATGGCCCTTATCGTCGACCGCGTCCAGGCCGGCCCCGTGGCAGGCGACCAGGTGTTTGAGGTCTTCGGTCCTTACATTCTGGCGCTCGTGCTCGTTAACCTGGTAGGCCAGATCCTCTCCAAACTGCAGGACTACACCGTCTACAAGCTCGAGATTGCGGGCAACTATCACCTGGCGCGCTTGTGCTTCGACACGCTCTCCAATCAATCCATGACGTTCCACACCAGCCGCTTTGGCGGATCGCTTGTGAGCCAGACGAGCCGTTTTATGAGCGGCTACACGGGGCTGGTGGACGTGACGGTGTATTCGCTCATCCCCACCATCACCTCGATCATCTGCACGGTGGTGGCGCTCGCCCCGGTGGTGCCCGCATTTACCGTGATCCTGGTGGGCATCATGGTCGTCTACATCGCGTTTGTCTGGCTTATGTACAAGCGCATCATGCCGCTTTCGACCGCGACGTCCGCCGCGCAGAACAAGCTGTCGGGTGTGCTGTCCGACGCGGTCACGAACATCCTGGCCGTTAAGACCTGTGGGCGCGAAGACTTTGAGCGCGACCTGTTCGATACCGCCGACCGCGCCGCGCGCGATGCCGAAACGGTTTCGATGCACGCCATGATGCAGCGCAACTTTACGACCTCGGGCCTTATCGTCATCACCATGGCCGTGGTGAGCGTGTTCGTGGCGGGCGGCAACGCGTGGTTTGGCATCTCTGCCGGTGCGCTCGTCATGATCTTTACCTATACGTACAACCTCACCATGCGTCTGAACTATGTGAGCTCCATGATGCAGCGCATCAACCGCGCGCTCGGCGATGCGGCCGAGATGACGCGTGTGCTGGACGAGCCGCGTCTGGTGGCAGACGACGCGAATGCCCCCGAGCTCAAGGTGAGCGAGGGCGCGATTGATTTTGAGCACCTGAGCTTTGCATACCGTGATGCCGCGGCGG
The DNA here is from genome assembly GCA_902465265.1 of uncultured Collinsella sp. GTDB lineage: Bacteria > Actinomycetota > Coriobacteriia > Coriobacteriales > Coriobacteriaceae > Collinsella. Next base: position 7,834 of record CABQMF010000058.1, read on the forward strand.
GCGAGAGCGTGTTCAACGACCTGACGCTCCATGTGGCGGCGGGCCAGCGCGTGGGCCTGGTGGGCAAATCGGGCTCGGGCAAGACGACGCTCACCAAGCTGTTGCTGCGCCTGGACGACGTGCAGGGCGGCCGCGTGCTCGTGGACGGCCAAGACGTCTCGCGCTGCACGCAGCAGAGCCTGCGCCGCCAGGTTGCCTACGTGCCGCAGGAGGCGCTGCTGTTCCACCGCTCCATTCGCGAGAATATCGCCTACGGCCGCCCCGACGCCACCGACGAGCAGATTCGCGAGGCAGCGCGCCTGGCCAATGCCCTGGAGTTTATCGACCGCTTGCCCTATGGCTTTGACACCATGGTGGGCGAGCGGGGCGTTAAGCTCTCGGGCGGCCAGCGCCAGCGCGTGGCCATCGCCCGCGCTATCCTGACCGACGCGCCGATTCTGGTGCTCGACGAGGCGACGTCTGCCTTGGACAGCGAGTCTGAGGCGTTGGTGCAGGAGGCGCTCGAGAACTTGATGCGCGGCCGCACCTCCATTGTGGTGGCGCATCGCCTGTCCACCGTGGCGGCGCTCGACCGCATCGTGGTGCTGGCGGACGGCGAGATTGTCGAGGACGGTACGCATGCGCAGCTTGTCGAGGTGGGCGGCGAGTACGCAAGCCTGTGGGGCCGCCAGACCGGCGCATTTTTGGAGGCGTAAGGTCCCCGTACGTGGGACAATCGTTTCCGTGAAGTTATGTTTCTGCCGAGCCGAGGAGTCGTTATGCCACGCGAGACCAATGCCGCCAAACGCGAACGCGCCATCGAGGTGTGCGAGCGCCTTAACCGTCGCTATGGCCCGGTCGAGTGCTTCTTGGACCACGAGAATCCCTTTAGGCTGCTCATCGCGGTACTGCTCTCGGCTCAGACGACCGACGCGCAGGTCAACAAGGTGACGCCCCAACTGTTTGCCCAGTGGCCCACGCCCGAGGCCATGGCCGGGGCAAGTGTGACCGACGTGGCGGACACCATTAAGTCACTCGGCTTTTATAAGAGTAAGGCCAAGCATGCCGTGGAGGCCGCGCAGATGATCGTTGCCGACTACGGCGGCGAGGTACCGGCCGACATGAAGGAGCTCGTCAAGCTGCCGGGCGTGGGGCGCAAGACAGCGAACATCGTGCTCAACGTAGGGTACGGCATCGTGGAAGGCATCGCGGTGGATACGCACGTCAACCGCATCGCGCACCGCCTGATGCTGAGTCCCAAGACGCACGCCAAAGAGCCGCTCAAGACCGAGCAGGATCTGCTCAAGATTTTGCCGCACGAGTATTGGGAGTCGGTCAATCACCAATGGATCACCTTTGGCCGCGAGATCTGCGACGCCCGCAAGCCCAAGTGCGACGAGTGCCCGCTGGCAGACCTTTGCCCCAGCGTACGGGTGGTGCAATAGCTTTTTGCAAACTTTTTTGCAAAAAAGTCCCAAACCTTAGATATAGCTTGGTTGCGCAACCTTTTGAGTTTTTTCTCGGCTTAAATTGATGATGCAATTCAAATGTCTTCTTTCGCGAAGTGGTCGCGAGGAGAGAGTCGGGAAAGGACGACCACATGAATAGGAAGCTTAACTCTGCTATCACAGCTGGCTTGAGCCTTAGTATGGTTCTTGGCTCCACGCCGGTTGCTGCTATCGCGGCGGAGACTGCTCAGAACACGAGCGAGGGGGCTACTGCTGCAGCCTCTACTGGTGTTAAGACCGTTATTTTTGTAGCGGCAAATGGCGGCGGCGGCGCTTTCGCGGACGGAAACATCACTACTGAACCCATTGAGACTAACGACGAGGGCATATGCCCTGTGCCGGAGTCTCCCGTGCGCGATGGCTATGTGTTTGGTGGCTGGTATTATGACAGCGCTTGCACTCAGGCCGTAGATTTATCTCAGCCTCTTCTGGGCGGCGCCAGCAACTATGTCCTGTTCGCTAAGTGGACTGAGGCACCCTCGAAGGCGCTTAATGTGACCTACGCTGCCAATGGCGGTCAGTTCGCCGACGGCAACAACGTCATGCTGGGCCAGACTGACAGCAATGGTATTGCTCGCCAGCCGCTTGCCCCCACGCGTGACGGCTATGTGTTTGCCGGTTGGTATTATCACAGCGATGGAACCGACCCGGTTGACTTCAACCAGCCGATTGTCGGTGGCGGCAAGAATGTGACCCTTTTCGCCGCTTGGACGCCCGCGAAGCAGGACAAGACTGTCGAAATCTTCTACGTCGCCAACGGCGGTACGTTCTTCGACGGTAACGATACTATGCAGGGCGTAACCGATACCGACGGTATCGCACGCCTGCCGCTTCAGCCTACCCGCGAGGGCTATGACTTCCTTGGTTGGTCGTACGATCGCGACGGAAATGACCCCGTCGACTTCACGAAGGCTATCGTTGCGGGCAGCGGTCACGCGACTGTTTATGCTCAGTGGAAGCAGAACAACGAGAAGACGGTTCTCTATGTTGCCAATGGTGGCGCTTTTGCCGATGGCAATGAGACCATGGAGGGTGTCACTGACAGCGACGGCGTCGCCCGCCAGCCCCTGGCCCCGACCCGCGAGGGCTACACCTTTACTGGTTGGACTTACGATGCTGCTGGCACCGAGCCTGTCGACTTCACCAAGCCCATCCCGGGTGGCGGTCAGCACGTTACGTTCTTCGCTCAGTGGGCAGAGCTTGCTAACAATGAGAAGAATGTTCTCTACGTCGCCAACGGCGGTGTGTTCGCAGATGGCAACGAGACGCTCCAGGGCGTGACCGACGGCGACGGCGTCGCCCGCCAGCCCCTGGCCCCGACCCGCGAGGGCTACACCTTCGCCGGCTGGACCTACGAC
>CABQMF010000059.1 GCA_902465265.1 uncultured Collinsella sp.
TCAACGCGTACGCGCGTGAGGCCGCGGTCCTCCATAACATCGGCTATCTCGGCAATTCTTTTGGAATCCATGCTCTAGCTCCTCGTATATCTACGCAGCGCGATGGCGGCGTTGTGCCCGCCAAAGCCCAGGTTGGTCGAAAGCGCCCAGGTAAGATCGGCGCGAACCGCGCGATTAGGCGTGTAATCAAGATCGCAGGCGGGATCGGGTGTGTGGTAGTTAATGGTCGGGGGCATCACGCCCTGCTCGAGCGCCATGGCGCAGGCCATGACCTCGATGGCGCCCGTGGCACCGATCATGTGGCCGGTCATCGACTTGGTCGACGAGACGTGCGCGGCGCGCGCCGCATCCTCGCCAAGCGCACGCTTAATGCCCGCCGTCTCGGACGAATCGTTGAGCTTGGTCGAGGTGCCGTGAGCGTTGATGTAGAGGCCCTCGGAAGGCTTAACGTCGCCCTCGGCCACCGCCAGCGATATCGCACGGGCGATGCCTGCCGCGTCCGGGTCGGGACTCGTGATGTGGTAGGCATCATCGGTGTTGCCGTAACCCACGACCTCGGCATAAATGTGCGCACCGCGCGCCTGCGCATGCTCCATGCTCTCGAGTGCCAGCACGCAGGCGCCCTCGCCCATCACAAAGCCGTCGCGGTCTGCATCGAACGGGCGGCAAGCCGTCGACGGGTCAGGATTAGTGGTGAGAGCACGGCAGGATGTAAAGCCCGCAACGGCATCGGGGATGATTGCGGCCTCGGCGCCGCCGGCGAGAATCGCATCGGCATAACCATGCTTGATGGCGCGGAACGCCTCGCCCACGGCATGTGCCGAGGTCGCGCAGGCGGTCACCACGGGCAGGGTCGGGCCCTTTGCCTTGTGGCGGATTGCGATATTGCCCGAAGCCATATTGGGGATCATCATCGCGATCATATAGGGCGATGCACGGCGAGGCCCCCGATCGGCAATCGTGTGGACGTTGTCGACGAGTGTCTGCATGCCGCCCACGCCTGAACCCACGTAGACGCCCAGGCGCTCGTGATCGATGGCGCCCTCGACATCAAAGCCCGCATCGTGCATGGCCTCGTCCGACGCTGCCAGGGCAAACTGAACGCAGGGGTCCAGGTGCTTGGCGTCACGCTTGCCAAAGTACTCGTTGCCGTCAAAACCCTTGACCTCGGCCGCCACCTTAACGGCAAACGCATCGGTATCGAAGTGCGTGATCGGGCCGATGCCGCACGTGCCGGCGCACATTGCCGCCCAGGTGGCAAGCGCGGTGTTACCGAGCGGCGATACGGCACCGATGCCGGTGATTGCAACTCTCTGTTCCATCATGTCTCCTCATTCAAGCCGTTCTTCGGTTCTGGTTTCTACATCGCCATTCCGCCGTCGACGCGCACGACCTCGCCCGTAATGTAGGCAGCCGCATCGCTCGCCAGAAAGCGCACCACGCCGGCCACTTCCTCGGGGCGCGCCATGCGCTTTAGGGGAATCTGCTCCTCGGTTGCCGTGCGCACCTTCTCCGAGAGCTTTGCCGTCATATCGGTCTCGACAAACCCGGGAGCGACCGCGTTCACTCGTACGCCGCGGGGCGCAAGCTCGCGCGCCACCGCCTTGGTCAGGCCGATGACGCCCGCCTTGGAGGCAGCGTAGTTGGCCTGCCCGGCATTGCCCATCAGGCCCACAACCGAGCTCATGTTGACGACGCAACCGCCGCGCTGGCGCATAAAGGTCTTGGTGAGCGCGCGCGTCGTATTGAACGTGCCCTTGAGATTGACGTCTAGCACGCGGTCGAAGGCGTCATCGCCCATGCGCATGAGCAGGCCATCGCGCGTGATGCCGGCGTTGTTGACGAGCGCCCAAATGGAGCCAAAGTCGTTGAGGACCGTTTCCACGCACGCGTTGACGGCAGCGGGATCGGCCACGTCGCATTGATATGCGCGTGCCGTAGCGCCAGGCGCCTCGCAGGCCTCGCACGTCTCGCGCGCCGCATCGACGCTGCCGGCATAGACGACGGCGATATCAAAGCCGTCTTCCGCCAGGCCCACGGCACAAGCGCGACCGATGCCGCGCGAGCCGCCCGTGACAAGCGCCACGCGACGTGAGTCGTTGCGCTCAAGCGCGCCGTTGTTCAAGTTGCCCATGTCATTCCTTTCGGGTTACAGCCCTGTGGACTATGCGAGCTCGTCGGCAATAGCTGCGACCTGCTCGGCCGTTTCGCACGAATACACGCGAACGTCGCTCAGCGTACGCTTGACCAGGCCCGACAGCGTTTTGCCGGGGCCGACCTCAATAAACGTGTCGATGCCTTGATCCTGCAGAGCATGCAGCGTGTCGACCCAGCGCACGGCATGACTCACCTGGTTGGTCAGCACCTCCGATGCCGCCTGCGGGTCGGCCGGATAGGGCGCCGCCGTCATATTTGCCATAACAGGAATGAGCAACGGGGACGGCGCGTGACCGGCATCGATATATGCAGCAAGGCCACAGGTCGCCTCGGCCATATAGGGGCTATGGAATGCACCCGACACCGCGACCTTCATGGCCCGGCCACCAGCCTCTTTTACCAGGACGTCGAGGGTCTGCAACGCATCGGTCGCTCCGGCCACAACCGTCTGCTGGGGGCTGTTGTAGTTGACCGGCCAACAGTCCTCGCCGGCCTGTTTTGCCAAGCCCTCGACCTGCGCCGCATCGAGTTTGATGACGGCGCGCATGCCGCCGGAGTGGCGCTCAGCCGCCGTGGCCATCAATGCCGCGCGCTCGCACACGAGCTCAAAGCCCGCTCGCGTATCGAATGCCCCCGCAAAGGTGAGCGCGGCGACCTCGCCCAGCGAGAATCCCGCACAGGCGGCAGGCACCACGCCGCGCTCACGCAGGGCGACGGCGACAGCCAAGTCGTGCACGAACACGCAAGGCTGCGTGTTCTCGGTCTGCGAGAGCTCCTCTTTCGAGGCGCTCTGGCACTGCTCGCTGGTCCCCGGGCGCACCTCATCGGCGATTGCAAACACCTCGGCAGCCGCCGGCGACGCTTCGATAAGGTCGACGCCCATCGCGGGATGCTGGGCGCCCTGGCCTGCAAACAGAAACGCTACGCTACCCATGCGGACGCACCCTTCAGGACATGCTCGGCGCCATCGACCAGATCGTCGACGATTTCGCGTGCGCTCTGGCGTTCGTTGACCATGCCAGCAATCTGTCCGCACAAATACGAGCCCTCTTCGTAATTACCGTCCTTGGCGGCCTTGCGAAGGGCGCCCGTGCCCATGGCCCCGAGCTCCTCGACGCTTGCGCCCGCCGCCTCGCTCTTGGCGTAGGCGTTGGTGAAGGGGCTCTTGAGGGCGCGAACCGGATGTCCCGTCGAACGGCCAGTCGCGCGCGTCGAGGTGTCTCCCGCCTTGAGCACCAGCTCTTTGTATTGCTCGGAGACGGTACACTCATCGGCAACGAGAAAACGCGTGCCCACTTGGACGCCAGCGGCGCCAAGCATAAAGGCGGCCGCCACCCCGCGGCCATCCGCGATACCGCCGGCTGCCACAACGGGGATATCGACCGCGTCGACAACCTGCGGGACAAGTGCCATCGTCGACGTCTCGCCAATATGTCCACCCGATTCGGTGCCTTCGGCAACCACGGCGGTGGCCCCGCGACGCGCCACGAGACGCGCCAGCGCCACCGAGGCAACAACCGGGATGACCTTGATGCCCGCGTCGTTCCAAGCCTTCATGTACTTGGTGGGATTGCCGGCACCCGTCACGACGACCGGCACTTGCTCGTCGATCACAACCTGTGCGACCTCGTCGGCAAACGGGCTCATAAGCATGACGTTCACGCCAAAAGGCTTATCCGTCTTGGTGCGCAGCTCGTGAATCTGATCGCGCAGCCAGTTGGCGTCGGCATTCATGGCCGCGATGATTCCCAACCCGCCGGCCTCGGACACGGCCGAGGCAAGCGAAGCATCGGCAATCCAGGCCATGCCGCCCTGGAACACGGGCTTTTCGATGCCGAGCAGCTCGCAGAGAGGAGTCTTGAGCATCTCTACTTCTCCAATGCCGCCTCGACCGTATCGGCGAACTCGCCAACCGTCTTGGGGTTCTCCTCGGTATCGAGCTCAATGCCAAACTCGTCCTCGACGGCGACGAGGATCTCGACGGTGCCCAGGCTGTCGAGGCCAATCTCCTCGAGCGTGGACTCGGGCTTCATCTCGACGTCGTCAAGGCCAGCGGTCTCGCGGATAACGTCGCAAACGCGCTCGAAGGTCTTCTGATCTGCCATGGTAGTTCTCCTTTGTTTGTGCCCTATGGGCGTTTTTATTTCCTATGTGCGACTACTTCCAACGAAGCAGATAGCCACCTATATCCAGGCCGGCGCCAAATCCAACGAGGGCGATGGTGTCGTCCTCATTCAGTGCGTCGGTACGTGCCAGCCGGTCAAGCGCAAAGGGAATGCAGGCGCTCGAAATGTTGCCGGTCTCGCGTAGCGTTCGAACCACGCGCTCGTCTGGCACGCCGAGACGCTTGACCGCCTGACTCAGGATTCGTTCGTTAGCCTGATGGAATACAAAATGATCGATGTCTTCGACCGAAATGCCCGCATCGCTCGCAAGCTTATGGACCGTGTCGCAGATGGCGTTGACGCCGAACTTGAACACGCGGCGACCATTCATGGACAGCACGCTCGCGCTATCTGCGGAGTCCTTAAACGGCGAGGTGCCGACCAGACCGGGAACGCGCAACGTCTCGACGTCGGGCGCCGTCGAAAGCTCAACGGCAAGGGGGTTGTCTCCCCCAGCCCCTATCACTGCAGCGCCCGCGCCATCGCCAAAGAGCACGCACGTAGCGCGGTCTGACCAGTCAAGCGCGCGCGTCATCTGCTCGGAGGCAACGACAAGCACATGCTTGGCTCGTCCTCGAGCGATATAGCCCTCGGCGACATCGAGCGCAAATACGAAGCCGGCACAAGCCGCCGAAACGTCGAAGGCTGGACATGTGGCACCCAGGCGCTCAGCAACGGCGCACGCTTCGGCAGGAACGAGATGATCGCCCGTCGTCGTCGAGCAGACGATAAGATCCAGCTGGCTCGCATCGAGTCCGGACGCTTGGAGCGCTTGCTCGCTCGCTGCCACGGCAAGGTCGTCGAGTGACTCGGCGGTGCACACATGGCGGCTCTTGATTCCCGTACGGGTAAAAATCCACTCATCCGAGGTGTCCAGGAACTCGGACAGCTCGTCGTTGGATACGCTGCGCTCGGGAAGCGCCGAGCCCGTTCCCAGTATCGTGAAACCCATCACTAACCTCCTTTGCGTTGTTGACGTGTTTACATCGACCAAGAGAGGATAGCGCATTTTAGTCATTGTTGACGTGTTAACATTAAATTGTCCAAATGCGACAAAGGCTTCACATTGTGTCTGCCTCACGACACCATTTCGTTATTCACTTATTCATTAAGGAGGTAGCAGCCGCTATGGATGCCCAATTTACGATAGTCGACGTAACCGGATCGACTAACGATGACCTGCTCGAAGCAGGAAAACAAGGAGCGCCGCACGGCACAGGACTTGCCGCCCGGGCTCAGACAGCAGGACGCGGCCGGCGCGGCCACAAGTGGGATTCAACCGCCGGCAACCTATTGCTTTCGATTGTCCTGCGTCCATGCGTTAATCCTGCAAAGTACTCTGGTCTTGCCGCCGTCAGCGGCCTAGCGGTGCTCGAGGCGCTCGAAAAGCAGGGTCTTGCAAACGAGATTGGCCTCAAATGGCCCAACGACCTGGTCGCGCGAGGACGCAAGCTCGGCGGCATTCTGGTCGAGGCGGCTCGCGACAACAAAGGCATGCCCTTCGCTGTCTGTGGCATTGGCGTCAATGTGAACTATGTGCCTTCGGAGGTTCCCGATGGCGGCCTGCCGGCAATCGGTCTCTCGGATCTCAACGAGAATGTTCCCGCCGTCGATGTGCTACTCAAGGAGGTCTATCACGCGGTCGTGAACGCTGTGGACGCGTGGGTGGATCTGCTCGACGCCATGGAAGCAAACACCGGACCGCTCGCGCCCGTCCACGGCGAATATGTCGCTCACCTCAATTGGATCGGGGAGCACGTTATCGCCCGCTCCCCCGCTGGAGACGAGATGGCGCGAGGCGTCTTTAAAACCGTCGATGCCTTTGGTCGCGCGTGTATCGAAACGGAAGGCGGCTTGCGATCCTTCCATTTTGAGGAGGCATCGCTGCGTCCTTTGAGCGAATAGGGCGCTGCAGCCACCTACTCGGCAGCAATGCCCGGCAGTCCAAACCATTATTCAAACAAAAGAGCCCCGCTACCAACATGGCAGCGGGGCTCTGTAAGCTATGAGCGATATCGCTTAGAGCTTGATGTCGATGTCGACGCCAGCGGGGAGGTCGAGACGCATGAGCGAATCAACGGTGCCCGAGGTGGGGTCGAGGATGTCGATGAGGCGCTTGTGGGTGCGCATCTCGAACTGCTCACGGGAGTCCTTGTTCACGTGCGGCGAGCGGATAACCGTGTACAGGTTGCGCTCGGTGGGCAGGGGGACAGGACCGGAAACGCGAGCGCCGGTCTTCTGAGCGGTCTCGACGATGAGCTTCGCGGACTGATCGACGACCTCGTGATCATAGCCCTTGAGGCGAATGCGGATCTTCTGGGTAGCCAACTTAAACCTCCAAAGAGTGCGAGAGATGTTCTCGCGGATTACGTAACAGGGAGCTCGAACTTAGGCGTTCTTGCTCATGACCTCGTCCACGATGGACTTGGGCGCGGGCTCATAAGAGTCGAACTGCATCGTGTAGGATGCACGGCCCTGGGTCTGGGAGCGAAGGTCGGTAGCGTAACCGAACATCTCGCCCAGCGGCACCTTGGCACGGATGAGCTTGCTGTTCTTGCGATCCTCCATGCCCTCGATCTTGCCGCGGCGACCGGAGAGGTTGCCCATAACGTCGCCCATGTACTGCTCGGGGGTCTCGACCTCGACAGCCATAATCGGCTCGAGCAGCTGCGGATCGGACTTCTTGAGAGCGTCCTTGATTGCCATGGAACCGGCGATCTTGAAGGCGGCCTCGGAGGAGTCGACCTCGTGGTAAGAACCGTCGAACAGGGTGACCTTGACGTCGAGGACCGGGAAGCCGGCGATAACACCGGTGTTCAGGGCCTCCTGGATGCCCTTGTCAATGGACGGAATGTACTCCTTGGGCACGACGCCGCCGACGATAGCGTTGACGAACTCGTAGCCGAAGCCCTCCTCCATCTTCTCGAGCTTGATGACGGCGTGGCCGTACTGACCGCGACCACCGGACTGACGGACGAACTTGCCCTCAGCCTTCTCGACGTCGTGACCAGCGGTCTCGCGGTAGGCAACCTGGGGCTTACCAACGTTAGCGTCAACCTTGAACTCGCGGAGCAGACGGTCGACGATGATCTCGAGGTGCAGCTCGCCCATGCCGGCGATGATGGTCTGGCCGGTCTCGTGGTTGGTGGACACCTGGAAGGTCGGGTCCTCCTCGGCGAGCTTGGTCAGAGCCAGGGACATCTTGTCCTGCTCGGCCTTGGTCTTGGGCTCGATGGCAACGTCGATAACGGGCTTAGCGAACTCGATCTTCTCGAGGACGATCTCCTTGCCCTCTTCGCACAGGGTGTCACCGGTGGTGGAGTTCTTGAAGCCGACGCAAGCGACGATGTCGCCGGCGGCAGCGTCGTCACGGTCGATACGCTCGGCGGCGTTCATCTCGAGGATGCGGCCGAGGCGCTCGCGCTGACCGTTGGAAGCGTTGATCACGTAGGAACCGGACTCGGCACGGCCGGAGTAAACGCGGACGTAGGTGAGCTTACCGACGAACGGGTCGGTCATGATCTTGAAGACCAGGCCAGAGAAGGGCTCGTCGAAGGAAGGATGACGCTCGATCTCCTCGCCGGTGTCCGGATCGGTACCGGTGACGGCCTCGACGTCGAGCGGGCTGGGCAGGTAGTCGACGACAGCGTCGAGCAGCTCCTGGACGCCCTTGTTCTTGTAGGCGGAGCCCACGAAGACGAGGTTGAGCTCGTTGGCCAGAACGCCCTTGCGCAGAGCAGCCTTGAGCTCCTCGACGGTGAAGTCCTCCTCCATGAGGATCTTCTCCATGAGCTCGTCGTCAAAGCTGGCAGCAGCGTCGAGGAGCTCCTCGCGCTTGGTGGCAGCGATGTCAGCGAACTCAGCCGGGATCTCGTCCATCGGCTCGGGGTAGGTCATGCCCTTGTCGTCGGCCTTGAAGTCCCATGCGGTCATGGTGACGAGGTCGATGACGCCCCAGAAGTTGTCCTCGGCGCCCATCGGGACCTGAGCGGCCACGGCGTTGGCGTCGAGACGATCCTTCATTGTCTCGATAGCGTTGAAGAAGTCAGCGCCCACGCGGTCATACTTGTTGATGAAGGCGATGCGGGGGACGTTGAAGGTAGAAGCCTGACGCCAAACGGTCTCAGACTGGGGCTGAACGCCGGCAACGGCGTCGAAGACGGCGACAGCGCCATCGAGGACGCGCAGGCAGCGCTCGACCTCGGCGGTGAAGTCAACGTGGCCCGGGGTGTCGATGATCTGGATGCGGTAGTCGGTACCGTCCTTCTTCCAGAAGCACGTGGTAGCAGCGGAGGTAATGGTTACGCCGCGCTCCTGCTCCTGAACCATCCAGTCCATGGTGGCAGCGCCCTCATGGACCTCACCGATCTTGTGGGTCTTACCGGTGTAGTAAAGAATACGCTCGGTCGTGGTGGTCTTACCGGCATCGATGTGAGCCATGATGCCGATGTTACGGGTATCGGAAAGCTTGTACTTAGGCTTAGCCATGTTAGTTCCTTACCTTAACTTACCAACGATAGTGAGAGAACGCGCGGTTGGCCTCGGCCATCTTGAAGACGTCCTCACGCTTCTTGACGGAAGCGCCCAGGCCGTTGGAAGCGTCGAGAATCTCGTTGGCGAGACGCTCGGCCATGGTCTTCTCCTTGCGAGCGCGGGAGAAGTTGACGATCCAGCGGATGCCCAGAGCGGTGGAACGACGGGAGTTGACCTCCATCGGGACCTGATAGGTAGCGCCACCGACACGCTTGGGCTTAACCTCGAGCGTGGGCTTGACGTTGTCCATAGCCTTCTTGAAGGTAGCGAGAGCGTCGCCACCCTCGGACTTCTCGGCAACGATCTCGAAAGCGGTGTAAACGATGCGCTCAGCGGTGGCCTTCTTGCCGTCAAGAAGGACCTTGTTGATGAGCTGAGTCACCAGGCGGTTGTTGTAAACGGCGTCAGGCTGAACCTCACGACGATTAGCTGCTGCACGACGCGGCATGTGAAATCTCCTTAAGTGTCTACCGTGCGGCGCTTAGGCGGCACACGGCGAAAGTATCAAAACGTTATCTGGCTTATTTGGCCTTGGGGCGCTTAGCACCGTACTTGGAGCGGGCCTGCATACGGTTCTGGACCGGAGCAGCGTCGTAGGCGCCACGGATGACGTGATAACGGACACCAGGGAGGTCACGGACACGACCGCCGCGGACGAGCACGATGGAGTGCTCCTGCAGGTTGTGGCCCTCACCCGGAATGTAAGCAGTAACTTCGATGCCGTTGACAAGGCGAACACGGGCAACCTTACGAAGAGCCGAGTTCGGCTTCTTGGGGCTCGTGGTGAAGACGCGGGTGCACACGCCGCGCTTCTGGGAGTTGTGCTGCAGAGCAGCGTTCTTGGACTTCTTGGGCACGGAACGACGGCCCTGGCGAACCAGCTGGTTAATAGTAGGCAAAGCGTACTCCTTCTCGAATGATTCCAGCTTTCTGTAAAGTGCAACGGCTTGAATCGAGGGGTCAGCATCCCCCTACGAAACACGCAGTTCGATAGGATACGTGGCGTTAGCTATGCCGTCAACAGACCACGCCGCCGGGCGTATCCTAAAATTGGCACATTTCCGCAAAGCCTACACAAAAGGAATCCCCTGCTGTGCGCGGGGGCGGATTCCCGGCACGGGAGGCCCGGGGGTTAAGTTTGCTGCTCTACAGTCCTGGCTCGCACGGAGGCCACATTAAGTGGCCTCCGGCTCGTGCGGAACTCGCGACAAACTTAAACAGCGGGCGGCCCGGTCCGGGAATCCGACGTGCTCGTCGGGGCAACGTTACCTGCCAAAAAGGGACAGGTTTATTTTGGTCGGTTTTATCTGGGGAAACGTCGCGCTCCAGCGGTGATCTGCTCTCATCTGTCGCATGGGAATCGGCGGCGTTTTCGGAAGTATGCGGCAAATTTTGATCTTGCTGAGCACACGAGGGTTTTGCGATAACAAACCCGCAGGTAGGGCGCTTGAGCATATGCGGCGTGGTCGGCCCATCAAGATTTTGCCGCATACTTCCGAAATTCAGACGAATATCGCTCGCTTTAACCGCCCATTTTCCGCAAAAGAGGCCGCTTCCCCTAGTAGGAAGCGGCCTCAGGCCTTACGAATAGACGATGGTAAAGGGCT
>CABQMF010000060.1 GCA_902465265.1 uncultured Collinsella sp.
GCCTGCTCGACATCCCCGATATGACCTGCGACGGCAGCTTTGCCCTCGGCGGCTGCGTTTGCGCCGTGCTCATCGTCAACAATAACGTCGACCCACTGCTCGCCGTACTGGCTGGCATGTGCGCCGGCGCCATCGCGGGCGCCGTCACGGGCATCTTGACCACCGTTTTTGAGATTCCCGCAATCCTCGCCGGAATCCTTACGCAGATCAGTCTGTGGTCCATCAACCTGCGCATCATGGGCAAATCCAACACGCCCATCCTTGCCAAGGGCACCATCTTCTCATCCGTCAGTCACATGACGGGCCTGCCGCAGTCCACTGTTGCCATTATCCTGGGCATTGTGCTGGCCGTGGCCATCGTCGCCATCCTGTACTGGTTCTTTGGCACCGAGATCGGCTCGGCGCTGCGTGCCACCGGCAACAACGAGTACATGATCCGCGCCCTGGGCGTCAACACCAACTCCACCAAGATGATCGCCCTCGTGCTCTCCAACGCCCTTATCGGCCTTTCGGGTGCGCTCATCTGCCAGAGCCAGAAGTACGCTGACATTGGCATGGGCACAGGCGCCATCGTTATCGGTCTTGCCGCCATTGTTATCGGCGAGGTGCTCGGCCGCCTGCTGCCCGGCGGTCTGACGCAGTTTAGCGTCCGTCTTGCCTCTGCCGTCTTTGGCTCCGTGGTGTACTTCCTCATTCGCGCCATCGTGCTGCAGCTGGGCATGGATGCCAACGACATGAAGCTGCTCTCCGCCGTGATCGTTGCCGTGGCCCTGTGCGTGCCCGTGGTTTGGGAGCGCTATAAGCTCCGCAGCTCCTACACGAAGGGGGATGAGGCAGATGCTTAAGCTCTCGCACGTCAAAAAGACCTTTAACAAGGGCACCGTCACCGAGAAGCGCGCACTCACCGGCGTCGACCTCACCCTTAACGACGGCGACTTTGTGACCGTGATCGGCGGCAACGGCGCCGGCAAGTCCACGCTGCTCAACATGATCGCCGGCGTGTATCCGCTCGATTCGGGCGTTATCGAGCTCGACGGCACCGACATCTCGCGTCTGAGCGAGTCTCAGCGCGCCAAGTACCTGGGCCGTGTGTTCCAGGACCCCATGCGCGGCACCGCAGCCGACATGCAGATTGCCGAGAATCTAGCCCTCGCCAAGCGCCGCGGTCAGCGTCGCGGTCTTTCGTGGGGTGTCACCAAGGCCGAGAAGGACGAGTACGTTGAGCTGCTCAAACGCCTGGACCTTGGCCTGGACACACGCCTCAACGCCAAGGTCGGTCTGCTCTCGGGCGGCCAGCGCCAGGCACTCACCCTGCTGATGGCCACGCTCACCAAGCCGCGCCTGCTGCTGCTCGACGAGCACACCGCGGCCCTCGACCCCAAAACGGCATCGAAGGTGCTCAACCTGACCGAGGAAATCGTCGACGAGAACCACCTGACCACGCTCATGGTCACGCATAACATGAACGACGCCATCCGTCTGGGCAATCGTCTGATCATGATGCACGAGGGTCACGTGATCTACGACGTGGCAGGCGACGAAAAGAAGTCACTCACCGTGGCCGACCTGCTGCAGAAGTTCGAGGAGGTCTCGGGCGGCGAGCTCGCCAACGACCGCATGCTGCTGAGCTAAAACCTGCCAAAAAGGGACAGGTTTATTTTGGCAGGTTTTATCTGCGCAAACGTCAAAACCGCCGCTAAGGGACAGACACCCTTGCGGCGGTTTTCGCTAACCCTCATATCGAGCACAGAAGCCCGTCCGAATGTGATCGGACGGGCTTCTTGGTGGGTATCATGGTTGGATGATCATGAGGAGGTTTCCCTACATGGAATTGTTTGAGCCAATTCTTCATTTCTTTGAGCAGCGATGGGTCCACAACATCATCTGGGCAGGTATCTTGGCCATCGGCACCGCCGTTGCCGCCAAGGTCGCGTCCAAGACCCTGCGCCACCTGCTTAACCGCGACGATAACCCACTCCCTTCATCCAGCATCTTCATCAACATCGCGCGTGCCGTCATATGGACGATCGGCGGCAGCTTTATCCTCGACAACTGCTTTGGCATTAACGCAAACGCCCTCGTCGCCGCTCTTGGTGTCGGCGGCATCGCCATCTCACTCGGCTTTCAGGACACGCTTTCAAACCTTATCGGCGGCATGCAGGTGACCTTTATGGGCATTATCAAACCCGGCGACAATATCGAGGTCGGCGGCGTGTCGGGCGTGGTTCAAGATATCACCTGGCGGCACACGACCATCGAAGATGCCTGCGGACAGACCATCATTGTGCCCAACTCCAACATCTCCAAGAACACGCTCGTGCATTTGATGCCCTTTGGGCGTGTTGCCGTGCCCGTTGCCGTAAAGGACACGTCCAAGTGGGCCTCGCTGGACGCGCTGGCAGATGAACTTACCGATGCCACCAAGGCCGCCGTGCTTCCCATCTCGGGCTTTGACAAGGAGCCCTACGTGCTCTTTAGCGAGATCGGCGACTTTGGCATCAAGGGCAAAATCATCTTTATCGTCAGCGACGACAGCACCACTTTCGCGGCAGCCGACGCCTGCATCCGCGCCATCGCCCCCATCATCGCCTAAACCACCACAAAGGGGACAGGCACCTTTGTGGTGGTTTTGCATCGTGGTACCATGGTTCATATCGTTGTTTAAACGACTAAGGGAGTAGACACCATGGAAGAGGCCTATCGTCAAGCACGCAAGCGCGGCGAGCAGGGACGCCGTCGCGCCATCAGCCAAAGCGAGCACCCGTACCTTACGGACCTCGATAGCCTCGTTGCCCAACTCCCCTTAGGTCAGCGAGAGAGCGTCGGCCTAAGGGACATTCCGCTCGAAATGGTCGTCGGTACGGTCACCAAAGGCCGTCAGTCTGCCTTTTCGTGCAACTTCATGCCCCTGT
The DNA here is from genome assembly GCA_902465265.1 of uncultured Collinsella sp. Classification (GTDB taxonomy): domain Bacteria; phylum Actinomycetota; class Coriobacteriia; order Coriobacteriales; family Coriobacteriaceae; genus Collinsella. The sequence goes on from CABQMF010000060.1 coordinate 2,913, forward strand.
TGCCATTTAGCACCGAGTTCGCCCGCAAGTGGTCCAACCTCTACGACATCCAGGTGACCGAGGGCTATCGCGACCCCATCATCGTCACCGAGTTCATGCATCGGTTCTATGTCCAGGAAGGCAACAAACGCGTCAGCGTCCTCAAATTCCTTGACGCCCCGACGGTTTCGGCCAAGGTCACCCGTCTCTACCCCGGCACATGGGATTCCGTCGAAAGTCGCCTGTACGGCGAGTTCTGCGCGTTTTGGCGCGTCTGCCCCCTATACGAGATCGAGTTCTCGCGCGAGGGAAGCTACGAGACGCTCGCCAAGATGCTCGGTCAGAACCTTGTCGAAAAGTGGCCACAGAAAAAGGTCGACTACCTGCGCCACACCTTCTTACTCTTTAAGCGCGCCTACCTGCGCGCCGGCGGCGACCATCTGGACATTACGCCCGCCGACGCTATGCTCGTCTACCTCAACGTGTACAACCAAGACCGTCTGCTGGATACGCCGACGGACATCGTCGTAAACCGCCTGTGCAAGATTTGGCGCGAGCTGGTCATTGCCGGCAAAAATGACGAGGACAAGGTCGATCTTGTCGAGGCACCGAGCGTCGATGAGGAAGAGGCGCCCGCCAAGTCCACCTCCGGCGTGCTCAACTTCTTTATGGGCAAGACCGTCTACTCGGCGGCCAACCCCCTGCGCATCGCCTTTATCCATGAATTCCCCTGTGCCACGTCGAGCTGGGACAGCCTGCACGACCAAGGGCGCCAGTATCTCGACGAGCACTTTGGCGGCATCGTGCGCACCGAGGCATTCGAGGACTGCCACGATCCGGACGTGTTCTACGCCGCCGTGGAAACGGCTGTCAAACATGGAGACAACGTCATCTTCTCGACCTCGCACCGCCTGATGGAATACACGCTCAGGGCAGCCGTTGAGTATCCCCAGGTTCGGTTCCTCAACTGCTCTATCGGCCTTCCCCACCAAAGCGTCCGTTCGTACTTTGGCAAGATGTACGAGGCCAAGTTCCTCCTGGGCGCCCTTGCCGCCAGTATGGCGGACAACCATCGCATTGGTTACCACGCGTCGGTCTTTGCGTCGGGCGCGCTGAGCGAGATCAACGCCTTTGCCATCGGCGCCTCGCTGCTCGACCCACGCGCGCAGGTAATCCTGACCTGGGGCGATGTGCCCGCCGGAGGCCTTGCCGAGGCCATGTGCCGCGAAGGCGTGAGCGTCATGACCGGTGTCGACATGTCCAAGTCGCTGGAGGACCCCACGGCCTACGGACTCCACCGCCTGGTCGATGGCAAGGTCGTCGGCATCGCCATGCCGGTATGGAACTGGGGCCGTTACTACGAGCTTATCGTGCGAAGCCTGCTGCATGGCACCTGGGATGAGACCAGTGACGACAGCCAGGTCCGCGCCGTCAACTACTGGTACGGCATGAGCTCGGGCGTTATCGACATTCGCTACGCTCCGGGCCTGCCCTATCAGACGCGCAAGCTTGTTCAGCTGCTCCGCAATGGCATCGTCGAGGGCTCCATCAATCCATTTGGCGGCGAGCTCCATAGCCAAGACGGCGTGGTTCAAATCGAGGGCTTTCCCCCGCTGCCGAGCACGCAGATTGTCGAGATGGACTGGCTGGCCGACAACGTGGTGGGCACGATACCGCAGCTCGACGATGAGCCGAAGGTCCGCGCCCTATGAAAATCCTTGCCATAGCCGATACCGAAGAACGATGCCTATGGGAGTGCTTTCGCAAGGAGCACTTTGAGGGTGTTGACCTGATTTTGTCAGCTGGCGATCTGGACCCGGACTATCTTGAGTTTTTGGTCACCGTCATCAACAAGCCGCTCATCTACGTGCGCGGCAACCACGATGACCGCTATGCACGTCATGCACCGGGTGGATGCATCTGCGTCGAAGATACCGTGTACGTGTATCGCGGCGTCCGCATTGCAGGGCTTGGAGGCTCCATGCGCTATCGAGACGGTGCCAACATGTACACCGAGCGCGAGATGGCCAAGCGCATGCGAAAGCTGTCGCGTAAAATCAGGATGGTCGGCGGCTGCGACATCCTGCTCACCCATGCACCCGCCGCCGGTGTGGGCGATCTGGATGATCTGCCACATCGAGGATTCGAATGCTTTAACACAGCGCTCGAGACCTGGAATCCCGACTATATGGTGCACGGGCATGTGCACCAATGCTATGGTCGCGACTTTCAACGTGAGCGTCAGCATGCATGCGGGACAACGATCATCAACGCCTGCGGCTATACGCAGTTTGAACTAGACGAAGCGCGCTACCCTATCCGTGGCTGGCAGGCAGCCTGGCTCAACTCGCAAACCATGCGCCGTGAGCTCAAGCGCCACGAGGCCATCGAGTCCTCTACCGCCAGAACACCCTGGTAGCCACTACAAAGGGGACAAGCACCTTTGTGGTGGTTTTGGCCCGAGATAGCAAGAAACCCGGTCCTGCACGAGGCAGAACCGGGTTTCTTTAGCAATGCTTGCTTTGCTCAGGCAGTAACTGTTAGTTACTCAGCCAGGAAGTCACGCTGGACAGCGGGATCGACCTTGACGCCAGGGCCCATGGTGGAAGACACGGAGATGGACTTGACGTACTTGCCCTTAGCAGAAGAGGGCTTGACGCGCAGAATCTCGGTGTACAGGGCAGCATAGTTCTCGACGAGCTGCTGCTCAGAGAAGGACTTCTTGCCCAGGGGCACGTGGCAGATGCCGTAACGGTCGGCGCGGTACTCAACGCGGCCAGCCTTGAGCTCGGAGACCATCTTGGCAACGTCCATGGTCACGGTGCCGAGCTTGGGGTTCGGCATGAGGCCACGGGGACCAAGGATCTTACCGATGCGGCCAACCTTGGCCATCATGTTCGGCGTAGCGATAGCGGCGTCGAAGTTGATCTCGCCCTTCTGGATCTGGGCGACGAGCTCGTCGGAACCGATGATGTCGGCGCCGGTAGCCTCGGCCTCGCGGGCCTTCTCGCCCTCGGCGAAGACGGCAACACGAACGGTCTTGCCGGTACCGTGGGGCAGGGAGATGGAACCGCGGATGTTCTGGTCGGCCTTACGAGTATCGACACCCAGACGGAAGTGGGCCTCGACGGTCTCGTCGAACTTGGCGGTGTCGAGCTCCTTGATGAGCTTGGCAGCCTGAAGGGGGGTGTAGAGCGTGGCGCGGTCGATCTTCTCGGCAGCAGCGTTATAGCTCTTACCATGCTTAGCCATGTGCATTACCTCCTGTGGTTAAACGGGCGTGAGCCCTCCCACATCGTATTGTGTGCCCTATTGCACACATTTAACGGGCGCCCCGGTCGGAGCACCCGTCGTTACCATAAGAAATCGCTACTCAGCGATGGTGACGCCCATGGAACGGGCGGTACCGGCGATGATCTTCTTGGCGGCGTCAATGTCGTTAGCATTGAGGTCCGGCATCTTGATCTCGGCGATCTTGGTGAGCTGCTCCTGGGAGAGCTGACCAACCTTGTCGGCCTGGGGCTTAGCGGAACCAGACTTGAGGTTCAGCTCCTTCTTGATGAGGTGAGCCGCCGGCGGGGTCTTGGTGATGAAGGAGAAGGACTTATCCTCGTAGACAGTGATCTCAACGGGGATGATGTCGCCCTTCTTGTCCTGCGTCTCGGCGTTAAAGGCCTGGCAGAACTGCATGATGTTCACGCCAGCAGCGCCCAGGGCGGGGCCGACGGGAGGAGCGGGGTTAGCTGCACCAGCAGGAATCTGGAGCTTAATGACGTTGGCAACCTTCTTCTCAGCCATGGTCATTCCTTTCGAATCACGAGTGTGAAGTACTTGCTATATCGTAAGCACGCACGTGTTAGAAGCACTCCTGAGATGAGCAGTCACAGAAGAAGCACGCTCGCGCGAACGGACGAAAACTTAAGCGATGACAGCGACCTGGTTAAAGTCGAGTTCGACCGGCGTCTCGCGGCCAAAGATCATCAGCGTGACCTTGAGCTTGCCAGCCTCGGTGTTAACCTCGGAGACCTTGCCATCAAAGTCGGTAAGCGGGCCATCGGTCACGCGGACGGACGTGCCGACCTCAATATCAACCGAGGTGCGCTTGGGCGAATCGCCCTTACCGGGACGACGAGTCATCTTGTTGTACTCGTCGCGGGAAAGCGGAGCGGGCTTGCCGTTGCCGCCCAGGAAACCGGTGACGCCAGGCGTGTTACGAACACACGTCCAAGCATCGTCATCCATCTCCATGCGGACCAGGACATAACCCGGGAAGATCTTGGAATCCTTGGTCTCACGCTTGCCACCCTCTTTAATCTCGGTGACACGCTCCATAGGAATCTCGATATCAAAGATACGGTCCTGCATGCCCATAGTCTCGATGCGATGCTCGAGATCGGACTTAACGCGGTTCTCGTATCCAGAGTAAGTGTGAACGACGTACCAACGCTTAGACATGGTTTAGCCCCTCAATCCAGAGAACAGAGCAAGAGCCTCGCCAAAGCCAGCATCGAGCAGAGCGATGACGACGCCGACGACGATCAGAGAAGCGCAAACGACAACCGAGTAGTTCACGAGCTCCTTCTTATCGGGCCACGTGACACGCTTCATCTCGGACTTGACCGAAGCGAAATACTTCTTGGTGCGGGCGAAGAAACCAGGCTTCTCGTTCTTCTTGGACTTCGCAGCCTTCTCGTTCTTCTTGGCAACGGCCTTCTTGGCCTCAACCTTGGAGTTGGCGGCAGCGTTGTTGGCAGGCGCCTGCTGCTGAGCCTTCTTCTTGTTCTTCTTGTTGGCCATTTGGGTTACCTCCGCGCAATGCGCTTATACATGAGTAAACCGTAAGCCCCCAAGTGGGAGCTTACGGAATAATGACTGGCACGCCAGGAAGGACTCGAACCCTCAACACTCGGTTTTGGAGACCGATGCTCTACCAATTGAACTACTGGCGTATGTGACTAGAGACTAGCGAGTCTCTTTGTGCAGCGTGTGGTGACGGCACCAGGGGCAATACTTCTTGATCTCCATACGATCAGGCATGGTCGACTTGTTCTTGGTGGTCGTATAGTTGCGGCGCTTGCACTCAGTGCACGCAAGAGTAACTAGAGTACGCATGTATCCTGAACCTTTCATTTCCGCCCCGTACGGGCACGAGTTGATACTTTATCAGCTCTACGTAAGTGCTGTCAACGAAAACCTCGAATCAATTGGTTCTCGGTGAACCCATTCATATTTGGAACACATCAATGGAGCCAACGAGATCTAATCGACGGTGCAACCAGGACCATAATCAATCCTCTCGACACCAGCAACGGCTCAATATCCATTGCAGAAAAGAACCCGGCACCCATATAAGTGCCGGGTTCTCTAAGTCAGCTATATCAAAGAGCTAATTTACTCAATGATCGTGGAGACGATGCCCGAACCGACGGTGTGGCCACCCTCGCGGATAGCGAAGCGCAGGCCCTCCTCCATGGCGATCGGGTGGATGAGGTCGCCCTCGATGGTGATGTGGTCACCAGGCATAGCCATCTCGGTGCCCTCGGGGAGCTTGACCGTACCGGTAACGTCGGTGGTACGGAAGTAGAACTGAGGACGATAACCATCGAAGAACGGGGTATGACGGCCGCCCTCCTCCTTGGTCAGAACGTAGATCTCACCGGTGAACTTGGTGTGCGGAGTAACCGAACCGGGCTTGCAGAGAACCTGGCCGCGCTCGATGTCCTCGCGCTTGATGCCGCGGAGCAGCAGACCGACGTTGTCGCCAGCCTCGCAGAAGTCCATGGACTTACGGAACATCTCGATACCGGTAACGACGGTGTTCTGGGTATCCTTGATGCCGACGATCTCGACGGGCTCGTTGAGCTTGAGCTCACCGCGCTCGACACGGCCGGTAGCAACGGTACCACGGCCGGAGATGGTCATAACGTCCTCAACGGCCATCAGGAAGGGGAGGTCGTTGTTACGAGCAGGCGTCGGGATGTACTCGTCGACAGCCTTCATGAGCTCGCGGATGGCGTCCATCCACTTGGCGTCGCCCTCGAGAGCGCCCAGAGCGGAACCACGGATGACGGGGATGTCGTCGCCGGGGAAATCGTACTCGGAGAGGAGCTCACGGGTCTCCATCTCGACGAGGTCGATGAGCTCGTCATCGTCGACCATGTCGCACTTGTTCAGGAAGACGACGATGTAGGGAACGCCGACCTGACGGGCGAGCAGGATGTGCTCGCGGGTCTGAGCCATGGGGCCGTCGGTGGCGGCGATGACCAGGATAGCGCCGTCCATCTGAGCAGCACCGGAAATCATGTTCTTGACGTAGTCAGCGTGGCCCGGGCAGTCAACGTGAGCGTAGTGACGGGCAGCGGTCTCGTACTCGACGTGGGAGACGGAGATCGTAATGCCGCGCTCGCGCTCCTCGGGAGCCTTGTCGATGTTCTCGAACGCAGTGAAGTCAGCCTTGCAGCCCTCGGTCTCGGAGAGAACCTTGGTGATGGCAGCGGTCAGCGTGGTCTTGCCGTGGTCGACGTGACCAATGGTGCCGATGTTAACATGCGGCTTAGTGCGCTCAAACTTCTCTTTGGCCATAAAGCCCTCCTCTTAACAGGTCGTCCCCGGACGGGACTTTGCCTTTATACCATAGTGGCCTCTCAACATACTATTGAGAAGCCACCGTGTTACCTATGGTAGCGGTGACTGGATTCGAACCAGTGACGCCACGGGTATGAACCGTGTGCTCTAACCAACTGAGCTACACCGCCGGATGGAGCCTGCAACCAGACTTGAACTGGTGACCTCTTCGTTACCAACGAAGTGCTCTACCGACTGAGCTATACAGGCACTTGACGGGTGGGAGCTATAGGATTCGAACCTATGTAGGCAGAGCCAACGGGTTTACAGCCCGTCCCCATTAACCACTCGGGCAAACTCCCAATCGTTCAAGTATCCGCAGGTCCTTTGGTCTTTTGGACCGCCGCCCCCGCGAACGAAGAAGATAATACGATGCCACCTTAGGGGCTGTCAACGAAAACCTCTAGATACACGGTGCCGGGCGTATCTATATAGCCGTGACCTGCGGTTTTGCTGAGTTTGGATATGGAGGACGGTGAATTTGCATATAGCGGTGACATTTCCCGAGGGAACACTTTTGCGTAGTGGAGTGAGCCTGCAGGATATTGCTTCGATAACGACTCATTTGCACCTATATATAGGTCGAGATCGGGCTTCCCAGACAGAATCGAGCGTGGATAATCTCCCACTTTTGGCGTGGCTTCGAGCCCAAAGTGGGAGATTATCCACGCTCGTATGTCCGGAAATTCGCGCTCAGCCAGGATGACTGGGACCGGTCCGGCCTTTATCTCAATCTGTAACATCTAGAGAATATTTTCTCCCCTATCTGTTACAGATTGAGATACT
>CABQMF010000061.1 GCA_902465265.1 uncultured Collinsella sp.
CGAACAGAAGCCCCTTTACGATGTCATTGAGCAGGATTATCAGCAGAAAATTCGAGTAGCGGATGAGGAGTTCTCTGCGGGTATAGCACGTCCATGTGACGCTCGGCTTCTAGGTATTAGTGAGGGTGCGCCAGTTCTGGACATAGTCCGAACTACTCACAACACCCAAAATGATGTTGTCGAGTTCACGCTTTCGGTGGCTCGCGCGGACAAGTTCAAGTACAGAATCTCTCACTATCGAGATACTGTGTGATCGGATACGAGTGCTAACGAAAGAAAAACAGCCTATGACTACTACTCGATTTGACTTTTCAGGTTGAGTCTTTGTATATCAGACAATTTAGTAAAGAAAGAGGTATTAGAAATGTTCGAGAAGAGTGTCGAGGAGCTCACCGAGCTCGGCGCCCAGATCACCACGGCCGAGATTGCTCAGCAGCCCGAGCTTTGGCGTGATACGCTCAACATCTATCGCGAGAACAAGGAGGCCATCGAGGTCTTCCTGGCCGAGGCTCGCGCTATGGGCGAGGGTCGTCTGTCCGTCGTCTTCACCGGTGCCGGTACGTCCGACTACGTTGGCGATACCTGCGCCCCGTACCTGCGTCACGCTGGCAACACTGATCTCTACGACTTTAAGCCCATCGCCACGACCGACATCGTGAGCGCCCCGCGCGACTTCCTGCGCGCCGAGGATCCCACGCTCGTGGTTTCCTTTGCCCGTTCTGGCAACAGCCCCGAGAGCCTTGCCGCCGTTGCCGTTGCCAAGGAGCTCGTCCACAACGTCAAGTTCCTCAACATCACCTGCGCTCCCGAGGGCAAGCTCGCCGTCGAGTCTGCCGATGATCCCAATGCGCTGACGCTGCTCATTCCGCGCGCCAACGACAAGGGCTTCGCCATGACTGGATCTTATTCCTGCATGACCCTGCTCTCCACCCTTATTTTCGACACTGCCTCTGACGAGCAGAAAGCCGAGTGGGTCGAGACGATTGCCAAGATGGGCGAGGAGGTCATCTCTCGTGAGTCTGAGATCGCCGATTACCTGGCTGGCGACTTCAACCGCGTGACCTACTTGGGTTCTGGCTCCTTTGGTGGCCTTGCCCAGGAGAGCCAGCTCAAGATCCTCGAGCTCGCTCACGGTCTGGTCGCTACTTCCTACGACACCTCCATGGGCTATCGTCACGGACCCAAGTCCTTCGTCGACGATAAGACGCTCGTCTTCGTGTTCGTCAACAACGACGCCTACACCCGTCAGTACGATATCGACATCCTCAACGAGATCGGCGGCGACGAGATCGCTCAGCATACCGTCGCTGTTCAGCAGGAAGGTGCTACCGTCTATGAGGGTGAGTCCTTCACCTTTAAGGGCTACGAAGCGCTTCCCGAGGGCTACCTCGCTCTGCCGTTCGTGATGTTTGCCCAGGCCATCAGCCTGCTCAACTCCGTGCGCGTGGGCAACACGCCCGATACGCCGAGCCCCACCGGCACGGTCAACCGCGTGGTCAAGGGCGTGACGATTCACCCCTTCACCGCTTAATCGCGTCCCTCTGTAAGGGCGCCCGTCCGCTCATAACGGCGGGCGGGCGCTTTTTGTTTTACCTGAGCTGGGTATAGCATCACCACAGTCAACTGCTTTAAAGCAAGGAGTGCATATGAGCACGTACGCAATTAAGGCTGACAAGTTCTTCTTGCCGGCAGGCCCGCAACTGGGCGGCTATCTTATGGTCGAGGATGGCGTCTTTGGCGCCTGGCAGGCCGACGAGCCCTCTTGCGAGATTAAGGACTACACGGGGTCGTGGATCGCACCGGGTATGGTCGATACTCACATCCATGGCTTCTACAACCACTCGACTACCGATAATGATCCCGAGGGCATCGATATCAGCTCGACCGAGCTCGCCCGTCGCGGCACCACCAGCTGGCTGCCCACGACGTTCACCGATGGCGTCGAGCAGATCAAGGACGCCTGCGCCGCCATCGCCCAGGCCGACGAGGGCCGCGGCCCCGACTTCTGCGGTGCTCGCATTCAGGGCATCTACCTGGAGGGCCCCTTCTTTACCATGAAGCACGTGGGCGCGCAGAACCCCGCTTATCTTATCGATCCCTCCGAGGAGGTCTTCGACCGGTGGCAGGAGGCCGCGGGCGGTCGCATCGTCAAGAGCGCCATGGCGGCCGAGCGCGACGGAGCCGCTGCTTATGCGGCTGCTCTGAAGGCCAAGGGCGTGGTGACCAGCATCGGCCACTCCGACGCCACCTACGATGAGTGCATCGCCGCCATCAACGCCGGCGCCAGCTGCTTTACGCATACCTATAACGGCCAGCGCGGCCTGCATCACCGTGAGCCCGGTGTCGTGGGCGCCGCCATGTCCACGCCCGAGACCTACGCCGAGATCATCTGCGACGGCAAGCACGTAAACCCTGCCGCCATCAAGGCGCTGCTGCAGGCCAAGGGCTGGCAGCACACGGTGCTCATCACCGACTGCCTTGGCTGCGGCGGCATGCCCGAGGGCAGCTACACCAGCGGCGGCATGGACGTCATCATGAAGGACAACCTGTGCTGGCTCGCCGACGGCAAGAGCATTGCCGGCTCGGTGCTCACGCTTGCCCAGGGTGTTAAGAACATTGTCGACTGGGGCATTGCCAGCGCCGATATCGCCATTCGCATGGCAACTGAGGTGCCGGCTCGCTCTGCGCACATCGAGGATAAGTGCGGCAGCATCATGCCGGGTCGCGACGCCGACTTTGTCGTGTTCGACCATGAGCTCACCCTCGTCGAGACGTACGTTGGCGGCCAGAGCGTCGGCAACGCCTTTACCGAGTAACGATAGAAAAAGACGGCGGGCCCGAATCTGCTCGGACCCGCCGTATGGGTTAAACGCTCAAAAGTACCTTCACAGTTACAGCTTGTTAGCGATCTTCTTTGCCGTGCGCTTAACGCCGGCCACCAGGCCTCCTGCAGGATGCTCCTTCTCGTATGCTAGGCGCTTCTCGCGCTTGGCGTACTCTTCGACGATGATGTCGCCATACTCGTCTTCGATCTTGTCGAAGAAGTCGACGGCGCCCTTAATTTCCTCAGCGGTCGGGTGTCCCTTTTGGACACCGCCGGTGAGTTTGAACGGCCCCCACGTATCAAAGCCGGGGCAGCCGTAGGCACCCATAAAGATGGCCCGCCTCATGCGACAGATATCATCGATATCCTTGCCGTACCACTTGTATTTGCCACCGCAGGTCATAAGGCCAAACACCTTGTCCTGCGGCTGCAGCACGTTAGTGAGCACATGCGCCATGTCCTTGTCGATCTCGGAGTAATAGATGCCCGTGGCAACACCGATTAGATGATATTCGTGCAGGTCGGGATACTCGTTTTTGCCGAGCGTCTTGACGTCGAGGGTATCGATCTCGGGGTGCGCCTCAACGATGGCGTCCACGAGCTTTTTCGTATTGCCGTGATGGCGCGAGGCGTAGAGGATGATGGTTCGCATAAGAAGGCCTTTCAGCTGTAATTGCATCAATGTCTGTATGGTGCCCCGTTGCATGGCTGGGATACCGGACACATCGATGAGCGTGCGGGTTTTGTCCCTTGGTCAGGGCCGAGACGGGTACTTGCGAGCAAAAAGCAGTTGTTCGAAAGGATGGGCAATGGAATACGCTCTCTCCAACGATTCAATTTCTATTAAGGTGTCCACAGCTGGTGGTTCGTTTACCTCGATTGAGGCTGACGGACGCGAGTATTTGTGGCAGGGTGATCCCGCGGTGTGGTCCGGCCAGGCGCCGGTCTGCTTTCCGATTTGCGGAGGCCTGCGCGATGGTAGCGCCATGACGTTTGCCGGGCATCATGTGAAGCTCGCCCGCCACGGCTTTGCGCGCAAGCAGGAGTGGAAGCTGTTGAGCCAAAACGCAAACGAGCTGGCGATGTGCTTGGCATCTGAGGATAACGCTGCATTGCTGAGCGCTTATCCATATCCGTTTAAGCTCGTCGCCCGCTATACGCTCGAGGACGCTGCCGTGCGTGTCTCCTATGAAGTGACCAACGAGGGCGCCGAGGACATGCCGTTCTTTATCGGTGGACACCCCGGCTTTAGGTGCCCGCTCGACGAGGGCGAGGCCTATACGGACTACGAGTTGCGCTTCGAGAAAGACGAGGCAGCGGAGCTTTGCACCGCCGTACCCTCGACCGGATTGATTGATGTAGCTAACCGCTCCAAGAACCCCATGGTGGGAAAGACGCTGCCCCTATCGCACGAGCTCTTCGATTTCGCGGAGACCATCTTTGACGTGCTCGAGAGCCGTCAGGTCACGCTTTCCAAGAAGGGCGAGGACAAGGGCGTTCGCTTGAGCTTTGAGGGTTTCCCGTATCTCATTGTGTGGAGTAAGCCCGAGGGCGATTTTGTGGCAGTTGAACCCTGGGGCGGTCTTTCGACCTGTTCCGATGAGGATGACGTGCTTGAGCATAAGCGCGGCTGCCTTATCGCCAAGCCCAAAGAAACCATCGTGCGCTCGTTCACAATCGAGATTCTGTAGTCGCATGTAGCCAATTCGTTTTGCAAGGCATAAGGAGCCTGCGAGATAAGGAGCTAGAAATGATCCTCACCGTTACGATGAATCCGTCTGTCGATACGCGCTATCAGCTCGATGAGCTCGTTATCGACGACGTTAACCGTGTGACGCCCGAAAAGACCGCTGGCGGCAAGGGCCTCAACGTGGCCCGTGTGCTGGGTCAACTGGGCGACGACGTTGTGGCGACCGGTCTGCTCGGTGGCCACATGGGCGCCTACATGGCTGAGCTCATGGATGCCAACGGCATTAAGAATGATTTTGTACCCATCAAGGGCGAGACTCGTATTTGCCTCAACATCCTCCACGCCGGCAACCAGACCGAGCTGCTCGAGAGCGGCCCGACGATTGCCCCCGAGGAGCTCGATGCCTTTACCGCCAAGTTTACCGAGCTTGCGAGCAAGGCCGACGTCGTCACCATTTCGGGTTCTCTGCCCCGCGGTGTCGAGGCAGACTACTACGCCAAAATCACGGGCATTGCAGAGAACGCCGGCGCCAAGGTGCTGCTCGATACCTCGGGCGCCTCGCTCGAGGCTGCGCTCAAGTCCGAGGTCAAGCCTGAGCTGGTTAAGCCTAACCTGACCGAAATTAACGGCCTTCTGGGCACGAGCTTTACCACCGACGATGTGGACGAGCTCCGTTCCGCGCTCGCCTCTGACGCCCGCTTCTCCGATATCCCCTGGGTCGTCGTATCCATGGGCGCTGCCGGCTCCGTTGGTTTCCATAACGGCCGTGCGTTCCGCGCCAAGACCCCCGATATCCCCGCCGTTAACGCCACGGGCTCTGGTGACTCCACTATCGCAGGCTTCGCACATGCCATCGCTGCTGGCGCAGACGACGAGACGGTACTGCGTACCGCCAACACCTGCGGCAAGCTCAATGCCATGGATCCCATGACTGGCCACTTGGTTATGGATCGTTGGGACGAGGTTTACAACGGCGTTGTCGTGACCGAGCTGTAGGAGCTTGTGCCGCGGCCCCGGCATCGGTTGTTTGCTTGTGGCTAGAGCCGACGACAAGTGCGGTAGCATTATGACGGGGCGCGACGCCGGGTATGTCGTGTTCAATCCCGACCTTACCCTGGTCGAGACGTATGTGGGTGGCAACAGCGTCGGTAACGCGTTTACCGAGTAGCCGCCAAAGAAACGATCCGAGAGGGGATTTAGATGATTTACGGTGCATTGGGCGATATCGAGGAATACCGCGGAATGCTCAAGGGCCTCGACGTGCTGATCGATTGGCTCGAGGAGAACGACCCGGCGGAGCTCGAGGTCGGCAGCCATCCGATTCTGGGCGACAAGGTCTTTGCGAACGTCATGGCTCCCACGACGCGTCCGGAGGCCGAGGCCCACTATGAGACGCATCAGCGCTATCACGACCTGCAGATCGACGTCGAGGGTCGCGAGGCCTTTAAGGTCGCCACGGGCAGCCTGACGCTGGTTCAGGAGTTTGACGAGAAGGACGACTACGATCTGGTCGATTCCGACGCCTCGATCGCCGGCGATCTTGCTGACGACAAGTTTGCGCTGTTCGTTGCCGGCGAGCCTCACATGCCCACGCTCGAGTTCCCGGGCGATGGGGCGCAGCCGGTCAAGAAGATCTGCTTTAAGCTGCTTGCAGATGCTTACTGGGAGGAGTAGCGAGCTGCTCGGCTGAGCTGTCCGTGTTACGAGCGTTATCCCTTGGGGGAGCGCGCTTGGGCCCCGCTGGTCGCGGTTCCTTTTGGGATTGCGGTTGGCGGGGCTTGTTGTTGAGTGGGGAGTTGCCGGCGGCGATGTGCTTGCATTGGCGGATGTGCGCTCGAAATCGGCAACAAAAAAGCCGCCCGAAGGCGGCTATCTTGTGCAATGGAGCCAGCGACCGGGCTCGAACCGGTGACCCCCGCTTTACGAGAGCGGTGCTCTACCAACTGAGCTACGCTGGCGGCCATGTGGTGACGCAATTGAGGCGTCAACGGCTGTCTATGATACGGGACATCGCAAATCCGCGCAAGTGTTCTGACGGCTTTTCTCACTTTAAATGCACTAATATTGGAGACGCGATGTCTTGCTCTTACGGGTCTCAAACAGAATGGGGCAGCGATGGCTCAACCCAAGATTCTTCTCGCACGCATCGATGATCGGTTTATTTACGGGCAAGACGTTGAGCTGTGGAACGAGGCTGTGGGTTCCAACCTCGTCCTAATCGTCAACGACGAGATTGCGGCTGATTCGCGCAAGTGGGCGCCTATGAGGGTCGCGGCGCCCGAGGGCGTGTGGACGCGGTTTTTTTCGGTGCAAAGGACCATCGACATCATTCATACCGCAACGCCGCGCCAATGGATTCTCATCATGGTGGCGTCGCCCGCGGATGCACTCGCGCTGGTTAAGGGTGGAGTGCCGATCACCAAGATCAGCATCGGCCATATGCGGGCGGGGGAGGGCAAACGCTCTGTAACGCCCGCGGTCGCCATAGACGATGCGGACATCGCCGTCCTCAAAGAGCTACAAAAGCTCGGAGTAGAGCTGGAAATCCGCTATCTCCCAAGCTCCAATCCCGACCCCATCCAACGAGTCATTGGGGACGTTCTTAAATGACTAGTCAAACGGGACACCCTTGGCATTTGGGGACAGTCCTTCTCACCAAACGTTAAAGACTGTCCCCAACGACTAGTCATTTAAGAACGTCCCCAATGACTAGGTAGCAAAGCGCCCGTCGGTGGTGGTGCCGGCGGGCGCTGCTGTGCGATATGTTGCGTTGTGGGCTTAGTGCCTCATAAAGTGGTATTCGATCACATTGCTGTAGGGGTGACCCGGGCCCACAATGCCCTGCGGGAACAGCGGCTGGTGCGGCGTGTCGGGGTACATCTCTGCCTCGAGGGCAAAGCCGGCGCCCCAGCCATAGTTGGCATCGTCCTTGGCGTGCTCGTCGCCCAGCCAGTTGCCGGTGTAGAGCTGCACGCCCGGTGCGGTGGTGTAGTAGTCTAACTCACGACCGGTCCACATCTCCTCGACATGCATCGCGCGGCGCAGATTACGGCCGTACTGATAGCCATCGATGCACAGGCAGTGGTCGTAGCCACGGGCCTGCTTAATCTGAGGGTCGTCGGCTTCCATGCCAGGCGCGACGGGGCGCAGCTCACGGAAGTCAAACGGCGTGCCCTCGACCGGAGCGATCTCGCCGGTGGGGATATTCTGCTCGTTGATGGGCAGGTAGTGGGCAGCGTTGGCAACAAAGAAGTGCTCGCAGTCCATGCCGGCGTTATGGCCGGCAAGGTTAAAGTACGTGTGGTTGGTCATGGACACGTAGGTGGCGCGGTCGCTCTCGCAGCCATACTCGATGCGAAAGACGCCGGTGCGTGTAACGGTAAACACGGCCGTAAAGGTGCGGTTGCCGGGAAGGCCCAGTTCGCCATCCTCAAGCGAGGTGGTCATGCGCACGGCGTTGTGAGTCTCGTCGAGCTCAACGTCCCACACGCGTTTATGCAGACCGTGCTCAAGATCGCTGTGCAGGTTGTTGGCGCCCTCGTTGGCGGGCATATGCCAGTCCGTACCGTCGATGGTGATCGTGGCGCCCGCGGTGCGGTTTGCCACGGGGCCGATGGTCGCGCCAAAGCAGGCGGGGTTGTCAAAGTAATCCTCGAGCTTATCGAAGCCCAGCACCACATCGCGCACGTTGCCGGGAATGTCGGGCACGTCGATACCAAGCACGGTGGCGCCATAGTCCATAATGCGAACGCAGATCTCGGGCCCGTTGAGGGTGTAACGATGAACGGGGGTACCGCACGGCGCGGTGCCGAAAAGCTCGGAAGTGATCATTTGGTTCCTAACATCGAGGTATTTCCGACAAACTGTAGCGCGAACAGGCGAGATTATCACTACACCCCACTAAAGCAGGGGGTATTTTTCTCAAAAAAGTGATGATTGGAGCTGTGCGGGCGTTCATTTTTGACGCGCACGGGTCTGATACAATTTGTTCGTTACTGTTTGAATTGACGCGAGCGTGGAACAGCGAGGACTCATCGTGATTAAAGCGGAGCGACAGGATAAGGTTCGTCAGCTGCTCGAGGAGCAGGGCACGGTCTCGGTCAAGGAGATTTCGGATGCGTTAGGTGTCTCGGACATGACGATCCGTCGCGACCTTGAGGAGCTTGCGAGCCTAGGCGAGATCGAGCGCGTGCACGGCGGAGCCCGCAGTGCACAGGGCCGTCCCCACGCTATGCTGCGCCATGAGTACTCGCACAGCGAAAAGCGCACCAAGCATGCCGAGGAAAAGCTGCAGATTGCGCGCCGTGCTGTGGAGCTTATCGAGGAAGGCTCGACCATCTTTTTGGGCACGGGCACCACGGTTGAGCAGATGGCCTCGATGCTGCCGGCGTTTCGCCTGCGCATTGTGACCAATTCGCTTTCGGTGTTTAACCTGCTCGAGGCGCGCGAAGACTGCGACCTGTGCCTCGTGGGCGGCATGTATCGCCGCCGCACCGCCGCTTTTGTGGGGCCAACGGCCGAGGATACTCTGCGTGCGTTGGGTATCGATGCGGCGTTTATCGGCGCCAACGGCATTCTGGATGGCGACGTGTCCACGTCTAACATGGAAGAGGGCCGCATCCAGCAGCTCGCCTTTAGCAAGGCCGACTCGCGCTATCTGATCGCCGACTCCAGCAAGATCGGCAAGCGCGACTTCTACACCTTCTGCCGCCTGGACAGCCTGGACGCCGTGGTGTGCGAGCCGGGTATCGCCGCCGAGGACCGCACTGCCATCGAGGAGCACACGCGGGTCATCTGCTAGCTAAAGCTACGGGATTGCCAACAGACGATACGGGAGGACTTTACCTCCTGCCATTGTGGGAACCAGCGCGTCAGCGCTACGCGATATGACGCGCAAATGAGGACTCCACTATCAAATCATCTCAACCTGTAACAGGTAGGGGTGAAATCACCAACCAGATGTT
>CABQMF010000062.1 GCA_902465265.1 uncultured Collinsella sp.
CGTAGCGGGTGGTTTAAAGCTGGCCGCTGCGCGGCCAGCAGACTAAAGTCTTGAACAAAAGCGCGGCAAAAGGCCGCGCACCATCTCTATTCAGATCTATATTGCCCGTAACGACTGCGCCGAGGTAACACAGGCCCGGGGGTGACCTTCCTTTCCGGCGCACTCCGCAGGACGAAAGAACCCCCGCCGCACGTAGTGCGCAGCGGGGGTTCTTTCATGTCCGAGGACGCGCCGGAAAGGAAGGTCGCCCTCGGGCCGGACATACAAGACAGCTTACGCGACGGTGTAAACCCAGTTGTGCTTATCCTCAACAGCACCAGACTGGATGCCCGTCAGGGTCTCGCGGAGCTTCTTCATCACAGGACCGATCTCGGTGTAGCCAGCCGGGAAGGTCACAGTCTCGTCGGCACCGTAGACCTTGTTGTCGATCTCGCCGACCGGGGAGATAACGGCAGCGGTGCCGCACAAACCGCACTCAACAAAGGTGCCGGCCTTGACCTCGGCCCACTCGACGGGACGCTGGTCGACGGTCATGCCCAGGTCCTGAGCAACCTGAACGAGCGAACGGCGGGTGATGGAGGGCAGGATGGAGTCGGTGTGCGACTGCGGGACGACAAGCGTGCCGTCCTCCTTCACGAACAGGACGTTGGCGCCACCGGTCTCCTCGACATAGGTGCGGGACTCGGAGTCGAGATACAGGTTCTCGGCATAGCCCTCGCGGTGAGCCTCCATCGTGGGCTTCAGGGACATGGCGTAGTTGAGGCCGGCCTTGATGTTGCCGGTGCCGTGCGGTGCGGCACGGTCATACTCGGAAACGCGCAGCTTGACGGGCTTGAGGCCACCCTTAAAGTACGGACCGACCGGGGTCACGAGAATGCGGAACGTGTACTCAGGAGCGGGAGCCACGCCGATCACGTCACCGGAGCCGATCATAAACGGACGCACATACAGGGTTGCGCCAGAGCCGAAGGGCGGAACCCATGCAGCGTTGGCAGAGACAACCTGCTTGACGGCCTCGACAAACTTGTCCTTGGGGAACGGGGGCATCTCGAGGCGCTGGGCGGAGTTGTACATACGCTCGGCGTTCATGTCGGGACGGAAGCAGACGATGCTGCCGTCCTCGGCGGTGTAGGCCTTCAGGCCCTCAAAGACCTCCTGGCAGTAATGGAAGATGCCGCCGCACTCGGAGACGTGCAGGGTGTGGTCGGTGGTCAAGCCGCCCTCGTCCCACTCGCCATCCTTCCAATGGGCCTCGTAGCTGTAATCGGTCTTCATGTAGCCAAAGCCGAGGCTACCCCAATCGATATCCTTCTTCTCGACAGTCATATGTCGCTCCTTACATACACGGTTGCATACTCGCGAACCCGCACGCAAGGACCAAAGCCGGCCGCGTCGCAACGTCGCATACCCGGAAGCGTAGGGCCGGGCAGGACACGCGGGCAGCATCAAAGCCGATGGCGCGTCGATTCGCATGCAGGTGATTGTACTCCCCGCACGCCTTGGATAAAACGCTTTTCTTTAACTAAGTAAAGTATTTTCATTTGCCTTCAACACAAAAGGCCCGCCATCGAATCCGATGACGGGCCTTGGAATTAACGTCCGAAAACAAGCTCGGACTAGGCGTTCTTTTTACCGAGCTTAGCCTTAACCAGACCGACCACGGTCGGGATGATCGACACGGCGACAATGCCCACGATCAGCAGCTCAAAGTGCTCCTGCACAAACGGAATGCCACCAAAGAAGTAACCCAGCAGCGTAAAGACCGTCGACCAGGTAATGCCACCCAGCACGTTAAAGACGACAAAGTTGCGCCAGTGCATGCCGCCCATGCCGGCGATAAAAGGCACAAAGGTGCGGATGAACGGGAAGAAGCGGCCGAGGAAGATGGCCAGATGGCCCCACTTATCCAGGAAATCCTCGGACTTTTTGATGCGCTCGGGCGTCATGGCCTTTACCTTGCCCGAGGCGATGATCTTGCGGCCAAAGAAGTGGCCGATCATAAAGTTGCACTGATCGCCCAGGATGGCTGCGGCCCATGCGGTGGCCAGAAGCGCAACAATGTTAAAGCCGCCATTATGGGCAAAGAAGCCCGAGGCAAACAGCAGCGAGTCGCCGGGAAGGAACGGGAAGAACACCACGCCCGTCTCGATAAAGATGATCAGGAACACGCAGCCGTAGGCCATAAGCGGGCCGGCGGCGATCCAGCTGGCGATCGCGGTGCGCGGGTCCTTAAGCAGCTCGGCGATAAAATTGATGAAACCCATGAAGTAAAACCTCTCAGTTGTGGGCGCGGACACGTCCAAGTTGACCAGTATACGGTTGCAACGCGGCCATGCATACGACCGCACAAAAGTGTGACTCCATTACCAGCAAGTTTGCATAACTGACACCTGTCGCGCAATGCCGCCAAGATCGCCCTTCCTAATCCCTAGCGAATCGCTATACTTTATTGAATCGCATTGTCACGGTGCTAAGGGAGGGCGGCCGGTGAGCTTTATCAACACCATTCGAGAGGACATCAAGACCGTCCAGACGCAAGACCCCGCCGCGCAAAACGGTCTGGTCATCTTCCTTTCCTATCCTGGCCTGCACGCCAAGTGGAATCACGTGCCCGAGCACTGGCTGTGGGAACACGGCCATCGATCGCTTGCCCGTGTGCTCTCGCAGTTAACCCGCCACATCACCGGCGTCGAGATTCATCCCGCCGCGCAGATTGGCAAGCACTTCTTTATCGACCACGCCATGGGCGTCGTTATTGGCGAGACCGCCATCGTGGGCGACGACTGTGTGCTCTACCAGGGCGTCACGCTCGGCGGCACCGGCAACGAGACCGGCAAGCGTCACCCCACCCTGGGCAACAATGTCACGGTGGGCACGGGCGCCAAGGTGCTTGGCAACATCCACATCGGCAACAACGTCAAAATCGGCGGCAACTCGGTCGTCGTCAAGGACGTACCCGACAACTGCACCGTCGTGGGCGTGCCCGGGCGCATCATCAAGCGCAACGGCTGCCGCGTGTTCGAGGAGAGCTTCGACGCCAAGCAGCATCGCGAGTACATGCCCGACGATGCCGCCGAACAGAGCGCCCTCAACCGTCAAGGCATCACCGAAAACGCCCGTCGCGTCAAGGAGCTCGAGCAAGAGGTGGCCGAGCTCAAAGCCCTCGTCGCCAAGCTCGTGGACGAGCGCTAGGGCCGCGGGCAACCGTCACAGCATGAACGCCAACACAAAACGCGCCGGGGAATCCGCCCCCGGCGCGCCTTCTTTTCGATGTGACATGCGGGGCCGCCCCCTTGCCACCTTATGCGAACTGGCTTAGGTAGAGGTCGGCATAAGCGCCCTCGGCAGCCAGCAACTCCTTGTGCGTACCCTGCTCGATAATGTTGCCGTGATCCATGACCAGGATGAGGTCGGCATCGACGATCGTCGACAGACGGTGCGCGATCACAAAGCTCGTGCGCCCGCGCATGAGCGCGTCCATGGCGCGGCCGATGGCGAGCTCGGTGCGCGTGTCCACACTCGACGTCGCCTCGTCCAGGATGAGGATCGCCGGGTTGTTGAGCAGCACGCGCGCGATGGTCAGCAGCTGACGTTGGCCCTGGCTGATGCTCTCGGCATCGTTAGCTACACGCGTGTCGTAGCCCTGCGGCATAGTACGCACAAAGAAGTCGACCTGAGCGGCACGTGCGGCCGCGACAATCTCCTCGCGCGTCGCCTCGGGACAGCCATAGGCGATGTTCTCGGCAATGGTGCCATCGAACAGCCAGGCATCCTGCAACACCATGCCAAACTGCTGGCGCAGCTCGCCGCGATCCATGCGGCTCGTGTCCACACCGTCGAGGGTAATGCGGCCACCGTCGATCTCGTAGAAGCGCATGAGCAGATTGATAAGCGTGGTCTTGCCCGCGCCCGTGGTTCCCACCACGGCGATCTTCTGACCCGGCTCGGCGGTAAACGACACGTCGCGCATAAGCGGCTTGTCGGGCGAATATCCAAAGCGCACGTGCTCAAAAGCGACACGGCCCTCCACCTTGCCCGGCAGCTTGGCGGCGGCCGCCGGCAACGGATCGGCTTCCATCTCGGACTCGTCAAGCAGGTCGAACACGCGCTCGGCGCTCGCCAGCGCGCTCTGCAGCGAGTTAAAGGTAAACGACAGCTGCGTCATGGGCTCGGACGCCTCATAGATAAACTGGAAGAACGCCTGGAACACGCCGACGGTCATATGCCCGGCAACCAACATGCTGCAGCCCACAAGCGCAATCACGATTTGCGCCAAGCGGCCAATAAAGCGCACCGCGGGACCGACGGCGTTAATCATAAAGTCGGCCTTGGTGCTCACGCGCGCCAGCTCCTTTGAAGCCTCGTGTACCTCGGCAGAGCTCTGGCGCTCGCGGTTAAACGCACGGATCACCAGACGGCCCGAGTAGCCTTCCTCGACCGCGCTCGTAATCTTGGACACCCACTCCTGGCGCTCGCCCGTCACATCGTGCGTGCGGCGCGACACGACCTTCGTCACCAGCAGCGAAAGCGCCGTAAAGAACAAAAAGACAAGCGTGAGCGGCACGCTAAACACGAACATCACGCTCACGGCGCCCACCACGGTACCGATCGACACCAGAAGCTGCAGCAAGCCGCGCTGCATGCTCTCGGACATCTTGTCCAAGTCGTTGGTCGCACGGCTGACGACCTCGCCGGGACGATGCGCGTCAAAGTAGGCAAGCGGCAGACGGTTGAGCTTTTGTGCGATGCGGTTGCGTAGGCGCAGGTTGAGGCGCTCGGCAACGCTCGACATCAAAAAGCTCTGGAGTGCGTAGAACGAGGCGGCGGCGGTCCAGATCATAAAGTAGATGAAGATGGTCCTGCCGCAATTCTCCCAGGTAATGCTGAAGGTTGTGTTGTTGGCAAACGCCAGCTTCATGTGCCCCCACAGCTCATCGATGACGCGGGCGCTGTAAGCCGGCGCCGCGGTGTTAAAGATGACATAGAACACGATGCTCGCGAACACGATATAGAAGCGCCAATGGTCGCCGGCGGCCTCGCTCCACAGGCGGCGCACTGTCGCCCAGGTGTCGCGGGGCGTCTCGTCCTCGTCCTCGTCGTCAACGTCGCGCATGCGCTCCGCCTCGGCGCGGGCGCGCTCGTCCTCGGCGCGCTCGTTTTCCTCGTAGAGTGCCTGGCGGCGAGCCTCGCGCTCCGCCGCTGCCTTGGCGGCTTCGTCCAGGTCGGGCGTGGCGCCCGTCTCCTCGACTGTCTCTGCAACCGCGGCGCCATCGGTGACGCCCTGCTTCTTGAGCTCCTCGGTCATGCTACTCACCTCCCTTCATCTGCGATTCCGCGATAGCGCGGTACACCTCGCAGGTTTCCATGAGCTCGTCGTGCGTGCCTAGGCCCACGATCTCGCCGTCTTTTAGCACCACGATCTGATCGGCATGCAAAATAGTCGAGATGCGCTGGGCGATGATGAGCACCGCGGCATCGCGCGTCTCGTCCTGCAGCGCATGGCGCAGGGCGGCATCGGTCTTAAAGTCCAGGGCCGAAAAACTGTCGTCGAAGATATACAGGTCGGCGCGCTTCATGAGTGCGCGGGCGATCGCCAGGCGCTGGCGCTGACCGCCCGAGAAGTTCGTGCCGCCCTGGGCCACCGGAGTATCGAGCCCCTGGGGCTGGTCGAGCACAAAGGTGCTCTGGGCAACCTGGAGTGCATGGAGCATGTCAGCCTCGGTCGCGCCCTCGTTGCCATAGCGCAGGTTGCTCGCCACCGTACCCGAGAACAGCCATGCCTTCTGCGGCACGTAAGCGATATGCCCGCGAATCTCACCTTGCGAAAGGTCGCGCAGGTCAACGCCGTTCAGGCGAATGGCGCCCTTCGTGGCATCGTGGAAACGCAACAAGAGCTTGGCCACCGTCGATTTACCCGATCCCGTCGAGCCTACAATCGCCGTGGTCTGGCCACGGCGACAGACAAAGCTCAGGTCGCACAGGGTATCCTCGTCGGCATCGTCAAAACGGAACGACATATGGTCGAACACGGCCACCGCGTCGGCCCCATCTGCGGACTCAGGCGCCCCGTCGCCCAGCGTAGCCTCACCGTCCACGATGCTCGGCTCGATTTCGAGCACCTGCTGCGCACGGTTGAGGCACGCCGCGGCGCGCGGAAGCGTCAGAATCACCATCTGCGCCATCATCACAAAGAAAAGAATCAGGATCGCGTATTCCAACACGGCCGAAATGCTGCCGATTTGCATGGCATGGACGCCCACGCGGTTGCCGCCCACCCACAGCACCGCCACCTCGGCGATGTTCATCAAAAAGAAGCTGGAGCTGTCGAGACCCACAAACAGGTGGTTGACCTTGATGGCATTGGCCGCGTAATCGCTAAACACCTCGTCCAGGCGCTGCTCCTCGTGGCGCTCCTTGTTAAATGCGCGGATGACGCGCACGCCCACGATGTTCTCGCGCAGCACCACGTTCATGCGGTCGATAAAGCTCTGCAGGCGCATAAAGATCGGCGCGGCGTTGGCAACGGTAAAGACCGCCGCCACCAGCACGATCGCAACGACCACGCCCAGCAGCGTGCCCATGGCGGGATCGATAAACCAGGCAAAGATGATGCCCGCCACGGCCAAGAACGGCACCGGCAGCACCAACTGAATCGTCTGAAGGATAGCCTGCTGAATCACGTTGATGTCGTTGAGCGAGCGCGTGATCATCGAACCCGTGCCAAAGCGCTCAAAGTCGCTGGCCGCGAGTTTGAGCGACTTGTCGTACACGGCATTGCGGATATCGCAGGCCACGTTGGCGGCCAGGCGCGCCGAAAGATAGCAGCCCAGCACCGTGCCGCCGCTGGCCATGCCGGTCGCGATAAGCATGTACAGGCCGTTGCGTAAAATATAGTCGACATCGCCCGTGGTAATACCGGTGTTGACCATGTTCGCCAGCATCGTGGGAACCAACAGCGTACCGACGTTATCTATCAGCACCGCAAACAGCGTCACCGCAATCAGCCCACGATACGGCCTCATAAACCTCATTAAGAGTCGCATGTCTCCCCCTCGATCTTATCGTTCGCATCGTTCTCCGCGGCCATCTGCTGTTTAAACGCCTCGCACTCTTCGTTAAGAACATGGGAGAACTTGCCAACCAGGCGCATAATCTCACGCTGTTCCCAAGACTCGAGCGCGCCAAAAGCACGCTGCTCGGCTTTAACCGCCGGCAACGCATAGTGCTCGGCGAACCGCCGGCCCTCATCGGTCAAACAAACGACCTTATTCTTACGACTGCCCTCGGCAAACTCCAACGTCGCAAGCCCTCGCGCCCTAAGCGTCTTGATCGCCGAATTGATGGTCTGCTTGCTATAGAACCATTCGCTTGTCAGACGACTCACGGCGATGCTACCGCCCGCCGTGCTGGTGTCGACGAGCATCCAATAGGCGCAGTCCGAAAGACCGCAGGTGCGCGAGAACTCCGAATAGATATGGTCGAGTCCATTGAGCATCCGGTCAAAATCGACCAGCGTAACCGCACTATTCATCTATCCCACCATTCGATTGTCCGAGTTTTGACCAATTTGTATCTCTACATTAGTCCGAGTTTTGACTATCGTCAACAAGCTCGTTATATATGGTCGGCCTACATTGCATATCGACAAAAAAGACCGCCGGCGCGGGGGCGGCGCCGGCGGTTGCGAAAGAATATCGATTGTTGGCTGTTAAGCAGCGACGGCCTCGTAGACCGTAGCGCCCGAGAAGCTGTCGTGCAGGCTCTTGCCGCAGATCCACGGCAGTTCGACGACCTCGCAGACCGTGTTGACCAGCTCGGAGCAGTCAGTAAAGTGGCCCTTATCGTTGAGGGCCTCGCAATCCTGAACACGCCAATAGCCATCGGTGTGCGTGATGTAGTACTCGTGATCGTTAATCGACACGAAAGCGCGCGTCTTGGAACGCAGCAGCTTCAGAAATCCTTCGAAGTCGGTCTCGACGACATCTCCAGCCTGGAACATGATGTTACCTCCTGGCCCGGCGCCACCATGGCGCGTTGATAAACGTTGATACTCCTTTAGTAAAACCTTTATCAGAGCTTATGCGCGCATCATTTAGGCAAGTGGTAAAAAACCGCAGGGTAGACGGGATAAAACGTTTAACCATCCCACCGGTTTATCACATTCTGGCTGAAGTTTTATGCAAACCAACTTTTCCACTTGGTAGCTTGCATTGTTTAGGGCCGACTGCGCGATTACGGTTTTGGTTCGGCGGGTAAGAACGAGGCATCGAAACCAACGTCAGGAGGACCCATGGAGACCATCGAAGCGCTCATCCACCGCCGCAGCTGCCGCAACTATAGCGATCGCTCCGTCGAAGCCGAAAAGCTCGCACGCATTATCGAAGCCGGCCAGTACGCGCCGAGCGGCATGGGACGCCAGCCGGTCACGTTTGTCGCCGTTACCGACCCCGCGACCGTCGAGCGCCTCTCGCAGCTCAACGCACAAGTTATGGGCAGCGAGGGAGATCCCTTCTACGGCGCCAAGACCGTTGTGGTGGTGCTCGTCGACCGCAGCGTGCCCACGCACCTGGAAGACGGCTCGCTCGCCATGGGCAACCTGCTCAACGCAGCCTATGCGCTGGGCGTCGATTCGTGTTGGATCCACCGCGCGCACGAGGTCTTTGACTCACCCGAGGGACTGGAACTGCTGGCCAAGTGGGGTCTGCCCGCCGACGGAAGCCTGCGCGGTGTGGGCAACTGCATTCTGGGCTACGCCAAGGACACGCTACCCGAGCCCAAACCCCGCCGTGACAACGTGGTGTACGTCGGGTAGCCAAGGAGTGTCCCAACTGCCGGCAGAATAGGGACGTCCCTAGCTGCCGACAACGTCGATGTTTTGGCAACGCCAGCGAGCGAGCCGCATTTGCGCCAAGGTGACGTGAAATCAGAACCACCCTTAAAAAGGGTGGTTTGCTCTTAGGGTATAACCCACGGGC
>CABQMF010000063.1 GCA_902465265.1 uncultured Collinsella sp.
TCGATCGCCATCGCGGCTTTGGGCGCGTGCGGCGCCTTGGGGTTCAGGGAGAGGCCCGATCCGTCGGCCGCGGGCACGATGCCGAAGGAGTCCTCGAGCCGCACGAGAAGCGACATGAGGTCGCCCGCGGTCTCGACGCCGTAATCCTTGAGGGCGTTGACGGAAACGCCGAGCGCGGCGGAGATGGACTCGAGCAGCTCGGGCTTGACGGCGCGGATGCCGCTCTCGTAATGGCGCACGGCCCCCTCGGTCAGGCCGACGGCCTCGGCCAGCTGCGCCTGCGTCATGCCGCGCGACTTGCGGTAACGCCTTATGTTCTCGCCTACGGACATGAGCCCTCCTCCTGGAATTACATACCAGCACATCTTATCAGCGTACGCAAATGTACGCAATTCTATTGACAGTACAGATATGTACGTTTACTCTGAATCTGTGAACCGTACGTATCCGTACGCCATTGATTGGAGGAGCCATGGACGAGAAGGTGGCGAAGACGCCGAGGCCGCACATGCTGGACGCCGACGAGGTCGCGGAGCTGCTGAGGATCAAGAAAGGCAGCGCCTACGAGGTGATCAGGAAGATAAACGCCGAGCAGGAGGCGCGCGGGCGCGTGGTCATCCGCGGGCGCGTTCGAAGCGACGTCTTCGACGCCCTGTACTTCCCGGAGGTGGACTGACATGCCCGTGTACAAGGACGACGGCAACGGCACGTTCTACGTGCAGTGCTACTACCGCGACGCCCGCGGCTCGAAGCGCCACAAGACGAAGCGCGGCTTCTCCTCCGAGGTGGAGGCCGCAGTGTGGGAGAGCCAGTTCAAGAGCCTTAACGGCGGGGCCATGGACATGACGTTCTCCGAGTTCGTCGAGGTGTACGCCTCCGAGGTGAAGCCGCGCATACGCGAGCACACGTGGATCACCAAGGAGTACATCATCAACGACAAGCTCGTGCCGTTCTTCGGGGACATGCGCATGTGCGACGTGAGGCCGATCGACGTCATCAGGTGGCAAAACGAGCTCACCGAGCACCGGGACGCCGACGGGAAGCCCTGGGCACCGACGTACCTGCGCACAGTGAACAACCAGCTCAACGCCATCTTCAACCACGCCGAGCGCTACTACGGCCTCAGCGACAACCCGGTGCGCAGGGTCGACAAGATAGGCTCGAAGAAGGGCGGCGAGATGCAGTTCTGGACCAAGGACGAGTACCTGAGGTTCAGCGAGGCCGTCATGGACAAGCCTCTCTCATTCCACGCCTTCGAGCTGCTTTACTGGACGGGCATACGCTGCGGCGAGCTCCTGGCGCTCACGCCGTCCGACTTCATGCTGGAGAGCTCGCGGCTGCGCATCAACAAGTCGTACCAGAGCCTCAACGGCGTTGACACCGTGACCGACCCCAAGACGCCCAAGTCCGTGCGCACGATCGTCATGCCCGCCTTCCTGCGCGACGAGATGGCGGACTTCATCGAGATGCGCGACGACGTCGCCCCCGACGAGCGCCTGTTCGCCGTGACCAAGCACTTCCTGGCCCACGAGATGGAGCGCGGGTGCAAGGCGTCGGGCGTGAAGCGCATCCGCATACACGACATACGCCACAGCCATGTGAGCCTGCTGATAGAGATGGGCTTCTCCGCGCTGGCCATCGCCGAGCGCATGGGCCACGAGGCGGTGGACATCACCTACCGCTACGCGCACCTGTTCCCCACGAAGCAGGACGAGATGGCCGCCGCGCTCGACGGGGCGAGGGGGTAAGAAGGATGCCGTGCGAGAACAGCGCCCGCAAGCGCAGCAAGACGATGGCGTTCCGCTGCACGCCCGAGGAGCGCAAGCTCATATGCGAGATGGCAGCCTGGAGCGGCATGAACAGGCAGGACTACATCATCGCCAAGCTCACCGATACCCAGGTCGAGGTGAGGCCCTCCGTGAGCGTGCAGAAGGCACTGAGGGACTCGATGGCGGAATTGGCCAAGGAGGTGCGGCTGGCGGCCTCCTACGGCGAGCTGAGCGAGTCCCTGCAACAGAGAATTGAGCACGTGATGAGGTTCTTCCTAGCGCTCGGCGAGCCTGTTGACGCGCCGACGGAAGAGACATCGCCACGAACTACGTTTTTGGAAGAGCCGGTTCCATCCGTCATCGATGCGGGTTCCGACACCGCAAGCATCTTCGAGATGGGACGCAGGTAGGGCCTAGCGCCAGACCTCCAACGCCTTGTCCGCAAGCCATTCGGCGCGATCGGCGATATCGCCCTCGTTCCAAGACTCCTTCTCTAGGGCGCCGGCCATGGTCGCAAGGCCGGCGGCGCAGAGGGCAAGGCCGTCCTTGTATCCCTTTCCCTGCTTCTTGGTGGGCCAATCGGCATCGCGGATGGAGGCGTTGAGCGAATGCGTGATGATGGCGAGGTTGCCGAGCGTGAGGAGCTTCCGGTCCCTTCGCGTGGCAGCCTCATCGTCGAGGGCTCCCCATTTGTTGCGCCACTTCTTGGGCATCATGTGCTCGAGGGTGTACTGGTTGAATCCGAGCAGGGCTGTGCTGCTCATGCCTGGGCGAATGGCGCTTTCCAGCAGATAGAGGACGCCCTTGGACTGGAGGTTGTACAGACACGATTCCTCGAATGCCGCTCGAACCTCGGCGTCGCCGGGCATGTATGTCGTCGCCTCGTCATTGGCTTCGAGAGCCTTCCTCAGCGCCTCCGCGTCCTTCACCTCGTTCAGGATCAGCGAGGTGAACAGCCTGTTGTAGTTCTTCGTGGTCGCCTGAACCAGCGTTCGGCGGATGATGTAGGTCTCAAGCAGGGCGAAGACCTCGGATTCCTCGCCCGAAGACTCCGCGTTCTTGCGAACGTAGAGCACGTACGGGATGAGCGTCGAGTTCTTGAGGCCGAATATGAGCACGTTCAGGCGCTCGATGCCGGGGGCGGAGGGGATGTCCGCGTCGCAGTAGCCAGGGTCGAACGTGGACTCGAACGCCTCGGCATACGCCTTCATGTTGTCGAGAATCTCGACCTTGTCGCCGTTGCAGTACCTGCCGATGAAATCCTTGTAGGACTGGAAGAGGTTGGACGTGCGCGAATAGAAGAGCTTGTCCTCGGTCGTGACGCCACGCCTCTTGTCCTGGACCAGAATCTGGAGGAACGCGTCGAAGAAGAGGTCGACGAGCGTGCGCTTGATGCGCCCGGTAACGATCTCCTGCTCCCAATACTCCCTCTTCTCAGCCGTGGGCTCGAAGACGTCTTCCCAGCACTCCTTGAACGCCTGCTCGTTCTCGCGGTTGAAGAAGTAGTTCTTGAGGAGCTCCGCCGTCGTCAGGCGCACCCCGAGCGAGTTGATGGTGTCGAATATCTGCTGCTCGTCCTCGCCCTCGGTAAGGTCGATGCAGACGAACTGGACGTTCGACTTGATCGTGTTCCTGTCGACCCTCTCTGGGTCGATATTCTTGAGGAAGTAGTTGTAGGCGCGGATGATGGCCGAGGTGCCCTCGATGGGCTCGCAGTCCGTGGCGCTGACGACCCTCTCGAAATCCTGCCGGTCGTACTTGCCGTGTCTTAGGGCGATTTGGCCGGTCTCCAGGACGAAATCTCGCTCAAACAAATTGTTGGTGCCGTTTTTTGCACAGAGTGCCTTGAAGAAGATGACCATGGTCGTGAGTCGCTGCTGGCCGTCGATGACGGTGCGAACCTCGGAGACCTCGGACCAGGTGTTGCCGGAGGAGGCCTGCTTCAGGATGATGGAGCCCAGGAAATAGGGCCGCTTCGAGGCCGTGACGAACTCCATGTCGCCGAGGAAACGCTCCCATTGCTCTTCTCCCCAGACGTACGCCCTTTGGTAAAAAGGTATTTCGAGCAGGCGCGATCCGTTGAACACGCCGCTTATCGTTGCTTTTCCTGCATCCATCCTTAAAGCCCTATCTATCCTTTGCGGTTATTGCTGGCGGGGTCAATTTTATCAATACGCTGCTTGACCCTTTAATGTTCCCGGTCCTTGCCGTCTTCTCCCCAGAAGGTGCTCGAAGATGATGCGCAGGTCCTCGTCATCGAGGTAGCCGCCCTCAAGGCAGCCGCGGTCGATGGCGTCGAGCATCGTCTGCTCCTTCTCCTTCGAGCGGTCGTAGATCACGGCGTCGAGGGATAGCTCCCTGCCGTCGCGCGTGAACATCTCGTGCATGAATTCGGCACTGTTCGCTTGACTCCAATCGCGTACCGCGTGCTCGAGCGGGCCGCTTCCCCTCGATATGGCGACATCCCAATGCTCGCAGTTAAGCAGAAGAAGTCGGTTCATGAACTCGACGCCCGAAAAACCGAGTCTCGCAAACGGCGGAAATAGAGGGTCATCTGAAAAGACCGCAGCATACTCACTGCTCAACGGCATATACGCGAGATGAAAATCGTACGAGTCGTCCTCGGGCCCGATGATGAACATAGGCATCGACGTCGTAACGAACCCTGAGCCGACGGGTGCCCTAAGGATGGAGAAGCTCTTCTCAAAAAAAGCCTTTCGAATACGGTTAACTGGCACAATATCATCGTTGGAGAAGAGCATGGTTGCGGCGGCGGCAAGCTCGACCACCGCTTGGGAATCCCCGCGCCAATCCGACCAATCGAGCAAGCCGGGCTCATAGGGTGTCAGATGAACGTTTCTGAGCAGCTCTTCGGCAGTCTCGCGTGACCATTTCTTGTCGACGCGCATACTGATAGGGTGCCGGACGATGATATTTGCTGCCAGCTCGCAAACGGCGGCTTTCCCATCAGAATACCCTTCGTCTTCGCACTGGTCTTCTTTCTGGCGTTCCAAAAAGCGATCGTAAAGCGGCGCGATGCGGCTCTCGAGCTCAGATAGCTTAACCTCGATGAGGTTCTGCGCATAGAATCTGTCTGTCGCATCGCCTGTCGCATCGGCATGCTCGACCTCATAAAGATCGCGCATGCTGCAAAGGTTCTCGCAATTCGTGCGGAAGAAGGAGCCCTTCTGTCTGCTGTAGGCATGAAGCTGCCCGGAGGAATCCGCGAAATGGCGCAGGTAGAACCGCGGCACCCAGTGCTGCTTTCGCGTCATCTTTCCGGGCAGCTTCGACATCCTAAGCCTTCACCGCCTCGTATTGGTAGGTCGTGCGCACGTTGTAATGGAAGTCGTTTCCGAGGTCCAGCGCCTCGAAGTGCTTCTTGGCGCAGCCGATCTTGATCTTCTCCGCGTCGCGCAGGGCGGGCTCGCCGTTCTTGCCGCCCTTGGTCTCGGTCACGAAGTACACGCGGCGCTCGCCGTCGGCCTCCTCGACGTACGCCCAGTCGGGGTTGTAACTGCCGAGCGGCGTGTCGATCTTGAACGCCGAGGGCAATTTCGCGAACACGAGAACCTCCTCCTGCTTGTCTAGAGCCTCGGCAAAGGAGCGCTCGACCCCCGCCGAGTCGTAGACCACGTAGTTGTACAGGCTCTTGCTCGTCATGTCCGGCTTCCACGCGTTCTGCCCAAGGTAGGCCGTGTAGTCGTCAAGCTCGAGGTCGCGCATGGTGTACCACTCGTCCTCGGGAAGGCGCACGTACTTGATGCCCTGGGCGATGAGGTCGTTCTTCACGCGGTTGATCTTGTCGCCGACCTGCGCGAGGAAGGTCGCGGGGTCGATCTCGAACTCGTCGAGGCGGCTGCAGCCCTCGAGGATCGCCTTGATGGTGCCGCGGGTGAGCCCGACGGCGTCCTGCAGCTCTGCGATCGGGTCGGGAAGGTCGTATTTCACCTTTCCCGAAACGGACACCACGGAGGTGCCCGTGCCCTCGGCGCTCACGCCCGCGTCGTCGATGCCCAGCGAGGCACGCTCGCTCGTCACCTGGGGCGGGCGCACGGCGAGCATGCCGTCGACAGCTTCGATGGCATGCTCGATGAGCTTGCCGGAGTCGACCTCGACCTGGAAGCGCGTGCGCTGGCGGATGCGGTCCCACAGGGCCTGGAACGCAGGGTCGAGCGTGACGTCCTTCTGCAGCTCGACCGAGACCTCCTTGGCCTTGTCACGGATCTGGACCCTCTGGGACTTGTGGATGATGATCGCCTCGACCTGCTCCTTGGCAGGCTCGAGCTCGGCGGGGAGCTCGACCTTGCCCTCCTCGGCGGCCGCCTTCAGCTCGGGCGTCACCGCGCCCTTGCCGTCGACCATGCCGGTCGCGACGAGGTGGTCGTAGACCTGCTTGGACTTCTCGTAGCCCAGGCGCTCCTCGACGCCATCATCGCCCTTGACCGTGACCTTCGTGAAGCTCTCCGGAGTGATGACGCCGAACTTGAAGTCCTCAGCCTCAAGCTCCTTCTGCAGGCCGTTGGCGAAGTCGTCGTAGCTCTCGTTCGCGATGACGGTGAGCACGTTCGCCTCTGGGTCGTACAGGCGCTCGCCATCCTGGTTCACGCACAGGCGCAGACCGCGGCCGATCTTCTGGCGCTTGGTCAGGTTGTCCTTTGTCTCGACGAGCGTGCAGATCTGGAACACGTTGGGGTTGTCCCAGCCCTCCTTGAGCGCGGAGTGGCTGAAGACGAAAGAGACGTCCTTGTCCGCGTCCTTGCCGTCCGGGAAGGAGATGAGCGTCTCCTTCTTCTGCATGATGAGCTCGAAGGCCCCGGCGTCGTCGGCGGTGCCGGCGGCTCCCTTGGAGTCCTTGAACTTGCCCTTCTTGTCCTTGGCGAAGTATCCCTGGTGCACGGCGTGGGGGTCGCGCACCAGCGGGGCGCCGACGGCTTCGTAGCACTCGAGCCACGTGCCCTTGCCGATCCCCGCCGCCTTTGCGATGCGACGAGGCGCCTTCGAGTTCAGGGCACCTGCGTACTCCTCCTCAAACATCAGGGCGTACAGGCCGCCGTGGACTTCGGGCTCGTAGACGCGGTATCGGTCGACGCGGTCGATGAAGAAGAGCGAGAGCACCTTCACGCCGCGCGGCCACAGCTCGAACTGGCGGGCCAGGTGGTCCTCGATGGTGCGGCGGATCTGCGCGCGCTTGACGACCTCCTCGTTGACGTCGCCCAGCGCCTCGCCGAGCTCGAGCACCTCGCCGTTCTGGAACTCTATGAACTCGTCGCCCACTGCGGCGCCGATGTTGTTGACCACCCAGCCGCTCTCGTAGTCGCTGTTCTCGCCGCTCTTCTGGTAGAGGTCGTTGCCGGTCTTCACCGTGACGGCCTTGCGCTTCTGCGTGCCGTCGGCCTGGCGCACGTCGATGGACACCTTGGCGGAGAACGGGTCGGACTTGACGGACTCGAGCCTCACGTACGCGCCGTTGAGGTTCGCCTCGGCCTTGATCGAGTCCACGCAGATGCCCTTCACCAGGTGGCGCTCGAAGGCGTCGACCGGCGTGAGGCGGTAGATCATGTTGTAGGCCTGCTTGTGCGTGGCCGAGTAGCGCAGCACGAACAGCGGGTTCAGGCTCTTGATGGCGGCCTTGGCCTGCTTGGTGTTGTCGACGCTCTGGGGCTCGTCGATGATGACGACGGGCTTGCAGGCGCTCACGAGCTCGCGAGGGCTGAAGCCGCCGGTGAGCTTCTCGCTGGGACGGTGGAAGAGGTTGCCCTCCTTCGCGGTGCCATCCTTCTCGAGGCCCTTGTTGAACGCGTCGATGTTGATGACCATGACCTGGATGGAGCTCGACGTGGCGAAGTTACCCACCGGCCCCATGTCCTTCGAGTCGTACACGAAGTAGTCGAGCGGCGTGCGGTCGTAGAGCGTCTCGAAGTGCCTGCGGGTGGTCTGGAGGCTCTTGAGGACGCCCTCGCGGATGGCCACGCTCGGCACGACGATAACGAACTTGGTGATGCCGTAGCGGCGGTTTAGCTCGTAGATGGAGCGGATGTAGACGTAGGTCTTGCCGGTGCCGGTCTCCATCTCGACGGTGAAGTCTCGCAGGCGCCCATCGGTGAGGACGTCGGTTGCCGGGAGGCAGCCCTCCTCCTGCACGGCGTGCAGGTTGTCGAGGAGCTGGCCCGGCGCCACGCGAAGCTCGTTGCCGTGGCCGACCATGAGCTCGCCGATTGCCGTCTGGCCTTTGCGGCCGGAATCGGCGGAGAATACGCTGCCAATAAATTGTTGTCCGCGGAACAGGTCGCAGGTTGCTTCGATGGCCTCCAGCTGGTGCTGCTGGTCGGATGAGAACTTGAACTCGAGCGCCGCCATGCTAGACCGTCCTCAATTCGATCTCACAGCCCATGCGCTCGCCGGCGTGCTTGAAGATCTGCACGGCGTTGAGCTTGAGGGTGTCGTCGAGGACGGAATCGAGGATGAGAACGCGCCTGGGCTCCATGTCGGCGATGGCCTCGAGCGCCTCAATGGTGAGGCCTCGGGACATGCAGCAGACGAGCTCGTCGCAAGCGACGGACCAGATGGGATAGCCCGCGGCTTCAGACTTCTCGACGGGCAGCGTGAGCTCGAGGCCCCATTTGAGCATCATCTCGAAGACGATATCCATATCGGAGCGATCGGGCTTGACCACGTCGAAGAGGAGCTGACCGGGCTCGGGCTTCTCAATGCCGGACTCATCGAGCTCGAACACACGGAAGCCGATGTCGGGAAGCTGCTTGGGTCCCTCGCCAAGCTTGAGTTGACGGTTGGATTCCTCGAGCTCGGTTTTGATTTTGTCGCCTGCGCGGCGAATGCGTCCTTCGCCTATGTCGCAGAGAGTCTCATACCCGTCCTTGTAGGCGTCGCGTTTCGGGTCACAAGGCTCTGGAAGCTGGACAAGGATAAACTGATAGCGATCATCTTTTCCGAGCTCCTGCAGGAACATGGCATGGGCGGTCGATGCTGAGCCTGAGAAAAAATCAAGCACAATATCACCCGTGCTTAGATGCTCATGTACGGTAAGGAAGCAAGCAACCGAAAACAA
>CABQMF010000064.1 GCA_902465265.1 uncultured Collinsella sp.
TGTGACCTCCCGGTTATCAGCCGGACGCTCTAACCAACTGAGCTACAGGTCCATCGCGCAAGGGATATATTAGACGAGTCGTTACGCGCGCGTCAACAACTTTTTTGAAAAACTTTGGAGGGTGCCCGCCGAGCGGGTGAGATGGGTTAGGTTTGCTGCTCGAGCAGTCCTGCGCAAGACGAAGGCCACATTAAGTGGCCTTCTTTGCGTGCGGAACTCGCGACAAACCTAACCCATCTCACCCGCTCGGCGGGCACGGGGTCCAAGATTGTCAAAAAGCGGTCGGCGCGCAGGTGCGCCGACCGCCGATATATGGGTCTGATATTTTCTACCAGCTAGTTCCTCTTACTCGTCGAGGAGATCTTCTGGCATGTCGTTGCCGTCGCCAAGGTCGACTGGGGCCTCTTCGGTTTCGGCTGCGGCCTCGCCCTCGGCACCTTCGCCCTCGGGCTTCTCTTTGGCGGCCGTCATGCGGGCTACGGCGCAGATGCGGTCGTTATCGTCGACGGTCATCATCTTGACGCCCTGGGTGGCGCGACCGGTTTGGCTGATCTCGTCGGTCTTGACGCGAATGACCGTCGCGCCCTCCGTCACGATGAACAGCTCATGCTGCGGGCCCACCGTCTTCATGGCCGCGAGGTTACCCTTGCGCTCGGTCATCTGGATGGTATAGACACCCTGACCGCCGCGGTTCTGCTCCGGGTAATCCGAGACCGGTGTGCGTTTGCCGTAGCCGCGCTCGGTAATGACGAACAGGTCGCCGTTACCGTTGGTAATCTCCATACCAAGAACGCTCACGCCTTCCTTCATGCTAATGCCACGGACGCCGCTGGTATCGCGACCGGTGGCGCGCACCTGGTCCTCGGGGAACATAATCGCCTTGCCCGCGGTTGTTGCCATGATGATCTTGTCACCCTCGCGCACGCGACGTACAGTGAGCAGCGCGTCGTCGTCCCTCAGGTTGATGGCGATCAGGCCGTCGCGGCGGCTACGGTCGTAGGCGCTCATCACGGTCTTCTTGACCATGCCGCTCTTGGTGGCAAACATCAGGTACTCGTCGGCGGGGAACTCGCGGCAGCTGATGACGCTCGCGATCTTCTCGCCCTCCTCGAAAGGCAGCAAGTTGACGATCGCGGTGCCGCGCGCCTGGCGCGTGCCAACCGGCAGCTCGTGTACCTTCAGGCGATAGACCTTGCCCTTGCTCGAGAAGAACAGCACGTACTCATGCGTGGATGCGATAAACATCTCGTCGATAACGTCGTCCTCTTTGAGGTTGACGCCCGACACGCCCTTGCCGCCGCGCTTTTGGGCACGGTAGGCAGCCACCGGGATGCGCTTGACATAACCGGTGTGGGTGATGGTCACGACCATGTCCTCGTCGGCAATCAAATCTTCGACGTCCAGGTCCTTCTCGACGTGGCTAATCTCGGTGCGACGCTTGTCGCCGAACTTCTTGGAGATCTCGCGCATCTCTTCCTTGATGACGCCCAGAATCTTCTCCTCGTGTGCCAACAGGTCCTCGTAGTAGGCGATGGCGCGGCGCAAGCCGTCCAGCTCTTCCTGAATCTTGTCGCGCTCCAGGCCGGTCAGGCGGCGCAGCTTCATCTCGAGGATGGCCGTAGTCTGCTCGGGCGTAAAGCCAAAGCGCTCGATCAGGCGGCTGCTGGCCTCAGAGTCGGTCTGCGAGGAGCGGATGATGCTGATGACCTCGTCGATATGGTCGAGAGCCATCAGGTAGCCCTCGAGGATATGGGCACGCGCCTGGGCCTTCTTGAGATCAAAGCGGGTGCGGCGGGTGACGACGTCGACTTGGTGGTCGATGTAGTGTTGCAGCATCTCGCGCAGGCTCAGGCATTTGGGAACGCCGTTGACAAGCGCCAGGTTGTTGGCGCCAAAGGTCGTCTGCAGCGAGGTGTACTTGTACAGGTTGTTGAGCACGACCTGCGGGATGACGCCCTTCTTGAGTTCGATGACCAGACGGATACCCTTCTGGTTGGACTCATCACGCATATCCGAGATACCCTCGATACGCTTGTCGTTGACGAGCTGGGCGATCTTCTCCTGCAGGGTACCCTTGTTGACCATGTAGGGAATCTCGGTAAAGACCAGGCGGCTACGGCCGGTCTTGGTGGACTCCACATGAGCCTTGGCGCGCACGGTGATGGAGCCGCGGCCGGTCTCGTAGCTCTGCCTAATGCCGGCACTGCCCATGATGATGGCACCGGTGGGGAAGTCCGGACCGGGCATGATCTGCATGAGCTCGTCGACGGTGGCGTCGGGGTTGTCGATCAGGTAGCAGGTGGCCTCGATCGCCTCGGTGAGGTTATGCGGGGCGATGTTAGTGGCCATGCCGACGGCGATGCCCTGGCTGCCGTTGACCAGCAGGTTGGGGAAGCGCGCGGGCAGTGCCACGGGCTCGGCGAGCGACTCGTCGTAGTTGGGCTGCCAGTCGACGGTGTCCTTCTGCAGGTCACGCAGGAGCTCCATGGCGGGCTTAGCCAGGCGGCTCTCGGTGTAACGCATGGCGGCGGCGCCGTCGCCGTCGATGTTGCCGAAGTTGCCGTGACCGTCGATGAGCGGCGTGCGCATGGAGAACCACTGTGCCAGGCGGACCATGGCCTCATAGACCGCGGAGTCGCCGTGCGGATGGTACTTACCGATAACTTCGCCGACCGTCCAGGCCGACTTCTTGTGCGGACGGTTGGGGTAGATGCCGCTCTCGTTCATTGCGTACAGGATGCGACGGTGCACCGGCTTTAAGCCATCGCGCACGTCCGGCAGGGCGCGCGCCGTGATGACCGACATCGAGTACTCGATGAACGACTGCTTCATCTCACGGCCAAACTCCGAAATCTGGAGCTGGCCGCCATTTATATCCTCGCCGGCCGAGGCGCCACGGTCGACTTCGCCAAAGCTCTCCTCGAGCTCACCGTCGTCTTCTTCCTCATCATCATCGGCATCGGGGTTATAGGCGTCCGGGTCGCCATCCTCGCCCTGTTCAGCACGGGCAAGCAGGCGCTTCAGATCGTCGGGCATGCCGGCGTCGCCGGCCTCGTCCATACCCTCGTTATTG
This sequence comes from uncultured Collinsella sp., assembly GCA_902465265.1. Taxonomy (GTDB): domain Bacteria; phylum Actinomycetota; class Coriobacteriia; order Coriobacteriales; family Coriobacteriaceae; genus Collinsella. Next base: position 3,074 of record CABQMF010000064.1, read on the forward strand.
TTGATATCGTCTGCCACGTTACCTCCTCATGGTTTGCGTGGTCCATTAGTTCCCCACCACGGAGACGGATTACCGGGAACACCGGATAACCCTCCTAGGTTTTCCAGGTGCCCCAGGTTGCCCTGAAGGATGAGGGCGCACGCCTTGCGTGCGGCGCCCGAAATCCTGAAGGGCAAGATGGGGTGCCTGGGAAAGCTAGGCGTCTAGGAATCGTGCGTCATGCGCATGCTTCTCGATGTACTCGCGGCGATAGCCGACCTCGGAACCCATCAGTTCGCGCACGGCGCGGTCCGCCACCACGGCGTCCTCGATCGACACGCGCTGCAGAATGCGGGTCTTGGGGTCCATCGTCGTCGAGGCAAGCTGTTTGGGGTCCATCTCGCCCAGGCCCTTGTAGCGCTGGACGGTGTAGCCCTTGCGCTTCTTAGTGATCTTGCCATCCTTGGCCTTGCCGTCCTCGTCGTTGTCGTCGGGGTTCAGTCCCAGGCTCTGGATGGTGTCGCGCAGGATCTCGTCTTCGGGCTGGCGGCCGTTGGGATACACGTAGTGAATCTTGTTGCGCACCTTGATGCCAAAGATGGGCGGGCAGGCAACATAGACATAGCCGGCATCGATCAGCGGGCGCATGTACTTGTAGAAGAACGTCAGCAGCAGGATGCGGATGTGCGCACCGTCGACGTCTGCATCGGTCATGATGATGATCTTGTGGTAGCGCGCCTTGGTGATATCGAAGTCGCCGCCGTCACCGGCGCTCGTCGTGACGCCGCAGCCGATTGCAGTGATGAGCGACTGGATGGTGTCACTCGAAAACGCGCGGTGGTCGCCCACGCGCTCGACGTTCAGAATCTTGCCACGCAGGGGCAGGATCGCCTGGATGTCTCGGCGGCGGCCGTCCTTGGCCGAGCCGCCTGCCGAGTCGCCCTCTACGATAAAGAGCTCAGTCAACTCGGCGTCTCGCACCGAACAGTCGGCGAGCTTGCCGGGCAGCGACGCCGTCTCGAGCAGGCTCTTGCGGCGGGTCGCCTCGCGCGCCTTGCGGGCGGCGTTGCGCGCCTTGCAGGCCTGTTGGGCCTTCTTGACGATCTCGCGAGCGGGCTTGGGATGCTCCTCGAGGTAATCGGCAAGGCCGTCGGTCACGATCTTGAGCGTCAGCGCGCGCATATAGGAACTGCCGAGCTTGGCCTTGGTCTGGCCCTCAAACTGCGGATCGGGCAGTTTGACCGAGATAACGGCCGACAGGCCCTCGCGCACATCATCGCCGGTCAGGTTGGCGTCTTTTTCCTTGAGCAGGTTCTGCTTGCGAGCGTAATCGTTAATCACGCGGGTGAGTGCGGTACGGAAGCCCTCGAGGTGCATGCCGCCCTCGGGGGTGTAGATGTCGTTGGCAAACGACATGACGTTCTCGCCGTAGCCGCTATTCCACTGCAAGGACACCTCGACCTCGCCCATCTTGGTCACGGGCGCATCCGGATCGGACTTGCCCTCAATATAGATGGGCTCCTTAAAGGCCTCGGGGACATCCTTGCCCTCGTTGAGGAACTTGACGAAGTCGATGATGCCGCCGGCATAGCAAAACTCCTCCACATGGGGAGTCGCCTCGCGCTCGTCGGTCAGCACGATCTTGAGGTTCTTGTTGAGGAATGCCGTCTCCTGCAGACGGTTGTGCAGCGTGTCGAAATCGTAGATGCAGGTCTCGAAGATCTCGTCGTCGGGCCAGAAGCTGACAGTGGTGCCCGTCGCCTCCGAAGTGCCCACGACCTCCATCTTCTTGACGGTCTTGCCGCGCGAAAACTCCATCTCGTAGATGTTGCCATCGCGGCATACCTGTACGACTACACGCTTGGACAGCGCGTTGACGACGGAGATGCCCACGCCGTGCAGGCCGCCCGAGACCTTGTAGGCCGAGTTATCGAACTTACCGCCGGCGTGCAGGATCGTCATGACGACCTCGAGCGTCGGGATCTTTTTGATAGGATGCTCGTCGACGGGGATGCCGCGCCCGTTGTCGACGACCGTGATGGAGTTGTCGGCGTGGACCGTCACCTGAATCTCGGTGCAGAAACCGGCCATGGCCTCGTCGACGGAGTTGTCAACGATCTCCCACACCAGGTGATGAAGACCGCTGGCGCTCGTCGAGCCAATGTACATGCCCGGGCGCTTACGAACGGCCTCGAGACCTTCGAGAATCTTAATCTCGCCGCCATCGTAATCGTTTTCGTTTGCCACACGTCCTCCTTCAGTTAAGAAAATGTGTACAGCCTTACTAGTTTATCGTAAAAAAATACCCTCGGGAACGAGGGTATTTGGCTCTACAAGGCCACCAGATGCGATTTAAGGCTCTTTTTTGCTCTGCACGCCCTTGGCCCACTCGGCACTGGCTCTCATGGCGTTCTCGAGGGCCTCGCGCAGTTTTTTGTCCTCGATGGGCGCCACTTGGTGCTCGATCTCGGCACGCTCGGCATCGCTGAGGTCGGCATGCGGAGCCGACGGACGCTCGGCCACGGCCGGACGCAGGCGCTCTTTGGCAGCGGGCGGTGTGTGGCCGGGGGCGGTCGTCTTGAACACCAGGCCGTCGACGTGCGCGCCGGCGCGCTCCATGCGCGCGCGGATAATCTCGCGCAAAAGTGTCATCTCCTGCGTCCACGAGGGCGAATCGAGGTACACCAGCAGTTCGTTGGACTCGGGCAGGTAGCGCAGGCCGGTCACATGGCGTCCCTCGCGCGTGCCCGAGCACACTGCATTCCAGGCGTGACAGACCGCACGAGATTCCTCTGCAGCCTCCATCTGCGCGCGGCGCTCAGGTGTCGCCGCCGCCAGGATGCGCTGACGCTCGGCATCCAAAAAGCCGCCAAAGGCAACCGTTCCGTTCTCGCGCTCGTAATTAGCACGTCTCACCCATGCTCACCACCTTGGCTCGATCAAGCAGGTCATCGGTAAAATACCCCAGATTGGTGGTGGTTATGACTGTCTGGATATCATCACCGATCAGCTGCAGGAAAGCGCCTCGGCGCCCGGCGTCGAGCTCGCTCATCACGTCGTCCAAAAGCAGCAGCGGCGCGGTGCCCAGGATATCGCATGCCACGGCCACTTCTGCCACCTTCCAGGCAAGCACCAGCGTTCGCTGCTGGCCCTGGCTGGCAAATGAACGGGCCGATCGCCCCGCAACGGAAAACTCAATCTCGTCACGATGCGGACCCACGAGCGTCACGCCGCGGCGGATCTCCTCGTCGGCGTGCTCATCGAGCGCCGAGAGCATGTGCTCATACGCCCAGCCCCTGAGCTCGTCGCGATCCTCGGTGCGAGGCAGGTCGCCAAGCGTGGACACATAGGACACGCCGGCGGGCTCGCCGGATGCCACGCGGCCATAGGCGTCGCGCACATGGCCCGACAGCCGGTCGAGCAGAGCCAGACGATGCACGAGTAGGGCCGAACCGGCGCGGGCGAGCGATTCGTTCCAGGCGCCGAGCATCTCGCGGCAGCACCAGCTCTCCTTGAGCAGGGCATTGCGCTGGGTCACGCAGCGCCCGTAGGCACTAGCCAGATCGGCATAGCGCGCACTCAGCTGAACGCCAAAGTCATCAAGTGCGGTGCGGCGCACGCTGGCACCCCGCTTGACCATATCCAGGTGGTCCGGGCAAAACAAAACGCTCGGCAGTACCCCGCGCACGCCGGACGCAGCGCAGCGCTTGCCGTTGCGGCTAAACGAACGCTTGCCGTCTTCCACGCTCAGCCCCATGTCCAGCACGCGCCCATCACCTTCGAGCCTCAGCTCGACCTTGCATGAGCCCACGCTGTCGTGCACGAGCTCGGCTGCGGTCGGATGCCTAAACGAGGCGCCACTCGTCAGTAGCTGCAGCGCCTCTATGAGGTTGGTCTTTCCCGCCGCGTTGGGACCTGCGAGCACTGTCACACCGTCGCTCAGGGCAAGGCGGTAGCTGTCGAAGCTGCGATAGCGCGCAACGGAAAGATCGCGTGCGAACATTGTCATGGGCAGCGCTAGATGCGTACCGGCATGACCAGGTACAGGTAGTTGATCTTGTCGTAGGACTTGAAGATGCCAGCCTGCGAATAGCTCTTGAGCTCCAGCGTGATCTCCTTCTCCTTGGACAGGGCATTGAGGCAGCCAAAGATGTAGTGGTAGTTGAAGGCGATGGTGCCCGACTCGCCCTCGGCCTCGACATCGATCGTCTCCTGCGCCAGATCCTGGTCGTTGGAAATGGAGGACAGGCCCATCTGGCCGTTCTCGACGTCAATCTCAAACTTGACAGCGGGGTTGGCGCTCGCGATAACGGCCACACGCTTAAGGGCGGCGTTAAAGGCGGCCACGTCGATCTTTACGCTCGTCACGCACGAATCGGGGATGAGCTGCTTGTAATTGGGATAAACGCCCTCGATGCGGCGCGACACGTAGGTGGTGTTGCCGGCCTCAAAGACAACCTGGGTGTCGGTTGCGCCGATCATGATGGTCGCCTGGCTCGCCATGATGCTCAGCGCGTCGTTGAAGGCGTCGGCAGGCACGTTGAGTTCAAAGGAACCCTCGAGGGTCGAGGTTTCGACCTGCGTATCGCACACAGCCAGTCGGAAGGAGTCGGTCGCGACCAGGCGCACGGTGTTGTTCTCGACCTTCATGTGCACGCCACCCAGGATGGGGCGGGCCTTGTCGGTCGAGGTGACGCGCCATACGCGGCTCACCATTTCGGACAGGATATCGGTCGGCAGCTCGACGGCGCTCTCGATGGCGTATGCCGGGAACTCGGGAAAGTCGTTGGCATCGAGCGTGTTGAGGCGGAAAGAGCTCTTCTCGCAGCCAATCAAAACCTGACGCTCGGACAGCTCAAAGGTGACCGGGGCATCGGGAAGGGTCTTGGTGATGTTGGAGAGCATCTTGCAGGGAATCACCATCTCGCCCTCCTCTTCGACATGAGCCGCAATGCGGTGACGAATCGAGATGGTGTAGTTGGAGGTCTGGAATTCCAAGATGCCGTCTTGTGCCTTAACGAGCACGCCCGACAGAATGGGAAGGGTGGATGCCGAAGCGACGCCTTTCATAACGACGCCGATGGCTTGCGTAAGCGAGCTCTGGCTGACGGTGAACTTCATCTTTTAATACCTTTCTATAGATATAAATATCTTAATAAT
>CABQMF010000065.1 GCA_902465265.1 uncultured Collinsella sp.
GGAAAGAAGCTGCGCCGCGGGGGAGGCGACCCAAATGGCTTTCTCATATCGTCTTCTTTTGCTTCGTACGCTGCTTAAGTGCCTCGGAAAGTCCGATAAGCGCCGTGAGGAGCGAGACCAGAGCGGTCAGGAGTTTCACGAAATCAGTCAGATCGGTCATGGGCATCACCTCCCGTCGTATGGAGGGCGCTGCCCGGCACATGGAACTGCCGTCAACAACTGCCATTCTATCAAAGCGCGGTCATAAATACGAATATATGTTCGATAATAACAGCAACGTGATTCCCTCGAATAGCAGCCTTTCGTAAGGGCGGCAGAAGACGGCGCTGGGCGATTGGGGCCAGACGCGCAGGTCTTCGTCACCGAAAGCCCGTTTGATTAACCAGCCCTCTGTAGGTACACTGCATATTGATGGGCTCGGGATGACCTCTGATTCAAGTCACCGGGCCTCAATCTTTTTCATCCATTTGAATAGAGTGGGCGGCGCTCTTGGGGTCGACTGTATGGCGTGTGCCTGGCGCGCGTGGCATTGCGTTCCGCTTTCATGTCCGCACGGGCGCCTATCCTTACGGCAATGTAGCCGCCTATGTAGCAAGCGGCAGGCAACGGAGAAAGGCCATAACCGTGTCAGCTGAAAAGACGCCGTGTATCTCGGCTATCGATACGACGAACTTTGCGCGCCAGATTGTGCTGGACTTTGAGTTTGCACCGGTGCCAAAGCAGCGCCAGCGCCGTGGACTGCGCAACGAGATTATCGAGGTCGGCGCCGTCAAGCTCGATTACCACGGCAACGTTATGGGTGAGTTCTCGCAGTTTGTGCAGACGGAATTTACCGAAGGCGTTGCGTTTCCCGTCCGCGAGCTTACGGGGATATCGGCCGTGGACACCGCGATGGCCGATCCGCTCTATGTGGTGATCAAAAGGCTCAGCGATTGGATCGGTCGCTACTCCGCCCAGATAGTTTGCTGGAGCGGGGCGGATCGTCGACAGCTTTTGACCGAGTGCCAGGCAAAACACGTCGACCTTTCCGCATTTCCTACGGACTGGGCCGATCTGCAGGCGTTTTACACCTCGATCATGGACGTTGGCAGCCACGGGCGCGTCTCGTTGGGCGACGCGGCAACGTGGTTTGGCATCGAGTTTGACGAGTCGACGGGGCACGCCCACAGTGCTCTGGCCGATGCGCGCATAACCGCCAAATTGCTCAGGCAGATGATGGACGGGGACTACCACGTGAGCCCGCGCGCCCAGGAAGTCCGCCAGCGGTGGGGGATGGGCGAGCGAGCTCAGACGCGCCTTTACAGCAAGTGCCCCGAGCTGGGCGACCTGCTGCTGAGGCTTAAGGCGGAGGGGAGGTAGGCCTTTTGAGAACGCCATTCGGTTTGGCATGGAGGAGCTGTAAGCGCGACTCCGCCCTGCTGTTTGAATCGAAGCGTCAACCAGTATGACGAGCTGTCTGGTCTGTCTGCCTACACCCCCGCGATCCCGCGCGCGGCACTCAGCAGCTCATACTCCCTCTGGCTCCACTGGCGCAGCCTCGACGGCGTCGCGGCACAGGTCCAGGAACACCTCGACTGTCTCGCAGAAGCACTCACGGGCAAAGGCGCCAGATCCGTCCGCGATGCACGTGCCGTCGGCAAAGAGCTTCCAACTCGACGGCTCGCGCGAGTCATCTCCGAGCAGCTTGATCTGCAGCACGTGCGGGTTGCCGGCGGTGCAGAGTTCTTCCTCGAGCTTTTGCACGGTAAAGCGCATCTGGTGGGAGAGGCTGCTCTTGACCATGGCCGAGACGTAGCCATTTGGCTTATCCAGAAGATGCATGTGATTCGGTTTGACGATCAGGTTGTGGAAGTTGCGCTCGCTGCGCATGGAGAAATTGTCCATACGGACTCCTTTCATCGATGTTGGCAGGGCCACCGTGCCTCTTGGCCGGTTGGCGTCGGGATCGTGGAGCCAACTCTCTACCCCGACTCTGGATAAAACGCGCCCGCTCCTTGCGGGCAAGAGGAAGTCTATCAACGCACGCGGACAGAAATCAAGCGCCGCCTGCGAAATGATGTGCAGACGGCGCTTGATTACGCGGCAATTATTCGGCCAACATCCGGAAAAGTGTCGAAATCAGCCGTATGAAAGTACGGAAAAGTGTCAAATTCGAGCCGCCCAAATTACGGAAAAGTGTCGAAATGGGCGCGTGGAAATCACGGAAAAGTGTAAAATTGCACGTAAACAGGGGTGCGGCATAGCTTATGTTCCAACCTAGCTGTTGGGGTCGCCCTTGAGGGTGTTGATGTCCAGGTACTGGTTGTCGTCCTCTGCTTTCTGCGTTGCCGATTCGGACGCGGTGGGGCCGCGGAATAGCTGGAATCCCTCAAACGCGATCACGCCGAGCAGAGCGATGATGATGGCGATAAAGACAACCTTTGCCGCCTGCGAAAACTCCGAAAAGCGCGGCGGTTCTTCTTCGGTGTGGTAATCGACAGCGCGCTTATCGTCGGTGCCGTGGGTATACGACGATGCCGAGGCTGCCTTTACGCTCGCTTGGTTGTAATCGGGAGCGGGCGCGGCGGCAAACGGGTCGCGAGAATAGCCGCTCGACGTTTGGCCGTAATCCTCGGTTTCGATGCGGCCGGCGCGAGGTTGTTCGCTCGGACGGTTGGCGCATACTGCGGTGTTGTCGTATGCGGAGTTGCGTTCCTCGGCAGCCGCAAACAGGGGGTTTACCGGAATGTCGAGTGCCGGCATGCCGCCCGAGGTCTCGTCCAGATCTGCCGCCGCCCAGGAATCAAAGGCAAACTGGCGGTTGGAAAGATCATCCAGATCCATGACAGGCGGCTCGAGCTCGGGCTCGGGCTGGGGTTCGGGAGCCGCGTATGTCGGCTGCTGCGGGGTGGCATACGCGGGCGCGCTGCTGGGCGCATGGCGCTGTGCCGCTGCAGCGAGAAATGCCGCCGTCTCGGACGGATCGCCAGCAGGACGGGGTGCAGGGGCGGCTTTACGCGTCGTCTGCACGATGGGACGGGTGGCAAAGTCGTCCGCGGGCACGGATGCCGGCACGGGCGTAGCGGAAGGTGCGTGCTTTGCACTTGTCGGGCGAACCCCGCCGCCCATGAGTTCATCGGCGGTCCAAGGGCGGTCGCTCATCACGTCGTCGAGGCTCAGCGCAAAAAGGCCCTCTTCGCCCTTGTCAAACGCGTGTTTCGCATGCCTGGCGCCAGAAGCGGTACCTCCGCGGCCGTTGCGTGATGCGTTGCTCGACCCCATCTTGTTCCATCCTTTCGAAATGCTCGCATTCATCGATTATATGGAACTTGCCTTGCGGCCGTCTCTCGGATTCGTGCATTTCAGAACTCGCGCCCAAAAGGGGAGGGGCGCAGGCGCGCTGACTATTTGTCGCCGGCGGCAGCCTTTGCCTCGTTGAGGTAGCTATAGAAGCTGTACTTAGAGATGCCAAAGAACTCGCAGGCGCGCTCGCTCGACTTGGAGATGAGGAAGGCGCCGCGACGGTCGAGGTAGCCAATGGCGCGGATGCGCTCGTCTTTGGTCATGAGCGCCGCGGGCTTGCCCACAAACTGTTCGCACTCGCGCAGCAGGTCTTCGAGCAGGTCGCCGATGTTTTTGGTAATGGGCTCGGGCTCGGTGTAGCCCGTGCCGCCGATGCCGGTAAAGGCGTCGAGCGAGCGCTCAAATGCCTTCATGAGCGTAATATCAAAGTTAATGCCCAAAATGCCGACGGGTTTGCCCTCATCGTTGCGGATAAAGATCGTCGAGGACTTGAGCAGCTTGCCATCGGTGGTTTTGGTGAGGTATGGCTCGCGGTCATGCACGTCGGTGGTGCCCTCGTGCATGGACTCAAACACAATATGGCTGGGGCCGTCACCCAGTTTGCGCCCGCTGACGTGGCCGTTTTCGATCACTACGATGGAGTGGTCCACGTCCTCGGTCTCCAGATCGTGGACGACGATTTCGCAGTTGGGGCCAAACTGGAGCGCCAGGCCGTGTGCAAGGCGCTTGTAAAACTCAATCTGTGCGGGGGTCATGGGTGCCTTCCTAAAAATTAGTTTGGGCTCACTTTGCCATAAACCCCACTTGTTCGCAAATAACGAAAGCGTCGCTGCGTTATGTAACCGTTCGGCGGCGAAAAAGTACCGATTACGGCAACAAACAATTTGTTAGGTTTAGCAATCAAAAAGTGTGATAGAACAGTGCTAACAAACTTTTTGTTTGGCATCCACATAAAAGTTCAGTCGCAGGAATGGGAATGGGCTGAAACGCGTATGCGGGGGCCGGCAAGAGAGAACTTAAGGAGTTCACCGTATGGCCGATAAGATCCAGTGGGCGGGCAACACGATGCCCAAGAGCGATGACAAGCACTTGGGAATCATGAGCCTCGACCACGTGAAGAAGGCCCGCGCCTTCCACCAGTCGTTCCCCCAGTACACCGTCACTCCGCTTGCCCGCCTGGACGGCCAGGCCGCGCGCCTGGGCCTGTCCAACCTGTGCGTTAAGGACGAGAGCTATCGCTTTGGCCTCAACGCCTTTAAGGTTCTGGGCGGTTCGTTTGCCATGGCCAACTACATTGCCGACGAGACCGGCAAGGACGTTGCCGAGTGCACCTTCGATTACCTGACCTCCGATCAGCTTGCCAAGGATTTTGGCCAGGCTACCTTCTTTACCGCCACCGACGGCAACCATGGCCGCGGCGTGGCATGGGCTGCCAACAAGCTGGGCCAGAAGGCCGTCGTGCACATGCCCAAGGGTTCCACCAAGCCTCGCTTCGATAACATCGCCGCCGAGGGCGCCACGGTGACGATCGAAGAGGTCAACTACGACGAGTGCGTGCGCATGGCCGCCGCCGAGGCCGACGCCTGCGAGCGCGGCGTCATCGTTCAGGACACCGCCTGGGAGGGCTACGAGAAGATTCCGTCCTGGATCATGGAGGGCTACGGCACCATGGCTTCCGAGGCTGCCGAGCAGCTGCGCGAGATGGCCATCAACCGCCCGACGCACGTCTTTGTCCAGGCTGGCGTAGGCTCGCTCGCCGGCGCCGTGGTGGGCTACTTCACCAACCTGTATCCCGATAACCCGCCCACCTTTGTCGTGGTCGAGTGCGCTCCGGCCGCCTGCCTGTACAAGGGCGCTGCCGCCGGCGACGGCGATCCGCGCATCGTGGACGGCGACATGCCCTCCATCATGGCCGGCCTGTGCTGCGGCGAGCCCAACATCCTGGGCTGGGATATCCTGCGCAACCACACCACCGCCTTCGTGTCCTGCCCCGACTGGGTCACCGCTCGCGGCATGCGCACCCTGGGCGCTCCCGAGAAGGGCGACCCGCGCGTCATCTCCGGCGAGTCCGGCGCGGTGACCACCGGCCTGGTCGAGACCCTCATGCTCGATCCCGAGTACGCCGAGCTCAAGGAGCTCATCGGCCTGGACAAGACGAGCTCCGTGCTCTGCTTCTCCACGGAAGGTGACACGGATCCCGACCAGTACCGTCGCATCGTCTGGGAAGGCGAATACCCCACTTGCTAGCAGGCCTGACCTGTCCGGGTGGCGGAGCATATGTTTGCTCCCTGCTCGAACAGTCCTGCGCAAGACGGAAAGCACATTAAGTGCTTTCCTTTGCGTGCGGAACTCGCGACGGAGCAAACATATGCTCCGCCACCCTACGTCCACTTGCTTGTGGGGTGCTCGACCTCACGCTACTTGGCACAAGTGATCTATCTGAAATATCTACCTGTAGGTAAACCCTTGTAGAAAGGTTGACTGTTATGGCTAAAGAACTCGATTTCGACGCTATCAAGGCTGCTGCTGAGTCCCACCGTGCTGATATGACTCGCTTCCTGCGCGCCATGATCTCCCATCCCTCTGAGTCTTGCGAGGAGGGTGAGGTTGTCGCCTGCATCAAGGCCGAGATGGAGAGCCTTGGCTATGACGAGGTCAAGGTCGACGGCCTGGGCAACGTCATGGGCTTTATGGGCGAGGGCGACAAGATCATCGCCATCGACTCTCACATCGACACCGTCGGCATCGGCAACATCGAGAACTGGGATGCCGATCCCTATGAGGGTTACGAGACCGACGAGATCATCTACGGCCGCGGCGGCTCCGACCAGGAGGGTGGCATGGCTTCTGCTACCTACGCTGCCAAGATGATGAAGGACATGGGCCTCATCCCCGAGGGCTACAAGATCATGGTCGTCGGTACCGTCCAGGAAGAGGACTGCGACGGCATGTGCTGGCAGTACATCTACAACAAGGACGGCATTAAGCCCGAGTTCGTCATTTCCACCGAGCCCACCGACGGTGGCATCTATCGCGGTCACCGCGGCCGCATGGAGATCCGCGTCGACGTTCACGGCACCTCCTGCCACGGCTCCGCTCCCGACCGCGGCGACAACGCCATCTACAAGATGGCCGACATCATCGCCGACGTCCGCGCCCTCAACAACAACGGCTGCGACGAGTCGACCGACATCAAGGGCCTCGTCAAGATGCTCGACCCCAAGTACAACCCCGAGCACTTCGAGGACGCCCGCTTCCTGGGCCGCGGCACCTGCACCGTCAGCCAGATCTTCTACACCAGCCCCAGCCGCTGCGCTGTCGCTGACTCCTGCGCCATCTCCATCGACCGTCGCATGACCGCCGGCGAGACCTGGGAGTCCTGCCTGGACGAGATCCGCAACCTGCCGGCAGCCAAGAAGTACGGCGACGACGTGAAGGTCTCCATGTACATGTACGACCGTCCGTCCTGGACCGGCGAAGTCTACGAGACCGAGGCTTACTTCCCCACGTGGATCAACAAGGAGACCGCTCCGCACGTCAAGGCCCTCGTCGACGCCCACAAGGCCATGTTCGGTGACGAGCGCATCGGCTGCGAGCCCAGCATGGACAAGCGCACCGGTCGTCCGCTGTGCGACAAGTGGACCTTCTCCACGAACTGCGTTTCCATCCAGGGCCGCTATGGCATCCCCTGCGTCGGCTTTGGCCCGGGTGCCGAGTCTCAGGCTCACGCTCCCAACGAGGTCACCTACAAGGACGACCTGGTCACCGCTGCCGCCATGTATGTGGCTGCCCTGAACCTCTACGATCCGAGCCAGGCCGATGGCGACGCCACCGTGTTCCGCGCCGGTCTGACCAACAACAAGATCGACTAGTCCCATTCCTCGATCTTGTTGAGCCGGGGACAGTTTATGCCCCCGGCGCCTCCTGTTGACTTGGGGCCCGCGGTCGTTATCTCCCATGCTTCCTCAACGGTAGCGGGTCCTCGTCATAGCGCTCTGCATGTTCTAGCCACACGCGCATGCCGGAGCACATCTACTCATTGCGATCGTTTCACCTTTAGAAAGGACATTTACATGGACGCCAAGTTTACCGAGCTCGTCGAGCAGCTGAACGGCCTCGATTTTAAGGGTATGTACGGCAGCGACTTCCTGCACACCTGGGACAAGACCACCGATGAGCTCAAGGCTCTCTACATCGTCGCCGACGCCCTGCGCGAGCTGCGTGAGAACAACGTTTCGTCCAAGATCTTCGACTCCGGTCTTGCCGTCTCCCTGTTCCGCGACAACTCCACCCGTACGCGCTTCTCCTTCTCTAAGGCCGCCAACCTGCTCGGCCTTGAGCTGCAGGACCTGGACGAGAAGAAGTCCCAGATCGCTCACGGCGAGACCGTCCGCGAGACCGCTACCATGATCTCCTTCATGGCCGACGTCATCGGCATCCGCGACGACATGTACATCGGCAAGGGCGACGCCTACATGG
>CABQMF010000066.1 GCA_902465265.1 uncultured Collinsella sp.
GACGGCACCGAGCCGTGCGCTTGAATTGAGAAGGGGGAGGCCTCGCGGCCTCCCCCTTTTTTGTTTATAGCCAGATCTAACAAACTCGCTGTGTTTTATGACCCTCGTTTGTCGCATCTTCCATTAACGGGCTACAATAGCTTAGTCTGTGCAATATGGAGGTGAACATGGCTGAAGCTGGTATCGGCGTTGATATCGTCGAGATTTCCCGCATGAAATCAATCCTTGAAAAGACGCCGTCGTTTGCTCGGCGTGTGTTTACCGAAGAAGAGTGCGCATATTGCGACGCTTCATCGCGTCCTGCGGCGCACTATGCGAGTCGTTTTGCTTCTCGTGAAGCGGTTCTTAAGGCTCTTGGTACGGGCTTTAGTCAGGGCGTCGGCCGCAAAGACGTCTCGGTAACGCGTGATAACCTCGGAAAGCCTAAAGCTGTGCTTTCTGGTCGAGCGCTCGAGATTGCTCAAGAGTTGGGTGTCGTTGAAGTTGCACTATCTATTACCTTGACGGGCGATTTGGCCGTAGCCAATGCCATTGCGATCACCGAGGATGCTCGACCTAAGCCTAAGGAGGAAAAGGTGAGCATCAAGGAACGCGTTGCACAAACATTTAAAGATGCTCGCTCGGTTTTAGATGAGCTTGAGCAACTGCAAAATTCAGCTTTAACGGAGCACCTGGGCGATGCTTCGCGAGATACGCTAGGAGCATAGATGAAACCGGTTTTGAGTACCGAGGAAGTCGTTCGTCTCGAGGATATTATCGAACGCGAAGGAACTTCGAAGGCCGAGCTTATGGAACTGGCGGGTGAGTTTGCTGCTACTGAAATTCTAAAACTCAATCCCGATCGCGTCCTTGTTCTGGTCGGTTTTGGCAACAACGGTGGCGACGGCTGGGTCGCGGCTGATATCTTGAGTCATAAGGGCGTTGACGTGGATATCGTGTCTCCGGTTGAGCCGGATGAGATTCCTGCCGCTCTGGCTCGCCATGTTGCCCGCCGTACTGCCGGTCGTGACGTACATGTGTGCGTCGGTCCCTCACGAGATGAGCTTGAGGTTTTGATCGATAAGGCCGACGTTGTTGTTGACGCTATTTTTGGTACCGGTTTCCACGGTGACCTGCGTGCACCGTTTTCCATCTGGATTCCGACAGTTAACGACTGCGCCGACCATGTGGTGTCCATCGATGTTCCTTCGGGTCTGAATGCCGAGACCGGTGTTGTCGACGACGACTGCATCCGTGCCGAGCGTACGGTCACGATGATCACGCCCAAGATTGGCCTCTACAGCGCTGATGGCCCAGAGTACGCCGGTGATCTGGTGTGTGGTAGCCTCTATGATCGCCTAGATGAGGTTATCGATGATGTCGACCATGCCGCCGAGATTGTCGAGCCCGGTGACCTGGTGGATTTCTTTGCTCCGCTGCCCACGAATATCGATAAGTATTCTCGCGGTTCCGTCCTTATTGTTGCCGGCTCGGCGCAGTATCCTGGCGCTGCCATTATGGCCGCCAAGTCTGCTGCCCGCGCGGGTGCCGGCTATGTGGCTGTCGCGACGCCTGATGCGTGTGCCAATCTAATTCGTATGGCACTTCCCTCGATTCCGGTTTTTGCCATTCCGTCCGATTCCCGCGGCTCTTTTGGTGCCGCTGCCCGTATGACCGTGTGCGAGATTGCAAAGAAGTACAGCTGCGTACTGTGCGGTCCCGGCATGACGACGTCTGCCGGCGCCATGCAGGTGGTTTCGGGCTTGTTGGAGCTTGATGTGCCGCTGATCCTTGATGCCGATGCGCTCAACTGCCTTTCTAAGATTGCTATCGACGGTATCGATAGCAACCCTGAGATGTACCGCCGTGAGCAACCGCTCGTCATGACGCCGCACTATCGAGAGCTTTCGCGCTTGGTTGCCGGTGACGAGGTTAACGATCTGGGGACTGCAATCGCGGCCGCACAGAAGGTTGTCTGGGCTGCTGGCTCCGACAATCTCGTGGTTATTGCCAAGGGGCCGACGACGGCTATCTGTGGCGTTGAGCGCGTGCTTTTGCCGCTCTCGGGTCCGGCGTCGTTGGCGACTGCCGGTTCGGGCGATGTTCTTGCGGGCATTTTGGCTGGCACACTGGCTACCATGCGTGATGAGATGGATCGCTGGGAGCTGCTGTATTCGTATGCCGTTGCGCTTCACAGTTACGCGGGTTTTGCCGCGGCGACGGAGTATGGTGAGAAGAGTGTTATTGCGACCGATCTGATCGACTTGATCGGTCCTGCCATGGAATTGGCGGCAAAGGATGCACTCGATGATCTGGGAATCATGGACGAAGGGTCGGATGACTAATCATGAATAAAGCCGATTTGACGCGCTGGTCCTGGGTTGAGATTGACCGAGGGGCGCTTCGCCGCAACACGAGGGCTTACAAGAACCTGCTCGATCCGCGTCAGCGACTGTGCTGCGTGGTCAAGGCCGATGCCTATGGCCATGGTGCCGTCGAGTGCGCCAAAATCATGTACTCGGCCGGAGCCGACATGTTCGCGGTGGCAACGGTCCACGAGGGTGTTGAGCTCCGACAGGGCGGGATCACGAAACCCATCCTCATCCTAAGCGAGCCGCCTATCGAGGCCATTCCGACGTTGCTCGATTTCGATATCATGCCTTCGGTCTATACGTCCGATTTCGCCCTTGCCTATGGCGAGTGCGCTGTCGCGGCAGGCAAGGTGGGCAAGTACCATCTAGCCATCGAGACGGGTATGAACCGCATCGGTGTTCACTACACGCAGGTGCTCGACTTTGTTCGTGGCATTAGCTTCCATCGCGGTATCCAGTGTGATGGTGTATTTACGCACTTCGCCACGGCCGATGAACCTTCGGGTTGGGACTACAAACTGCAGTGCCAACGCTTTACCGAAGCCGTTCAAGCCATTAAGGACGCGGGTTTTGAGTGCGGCATCGTGCACTGTGCCAACACGCCGTCCTCGATGCTCGATCCCTCGATGCGTTTTGATATGATTCGCGCCGGCGTTGGCTTGTACGGCATGCAGCCATGCGAGCTGAGCGGCCGCGTGATGAAGCTCGATCCTGTTATGAGCGTCCATGCGCGCGTGACGCGTGTGGCGCATCCTGCGATGGGTGAGGGCGTGGGCTACGGTTTTACCTACCGCGTACCGCGCACACGCGTTCAGATTTGCACGCTGCCGATCGGTTATGCCGATGGTCTTTCGCGTACGCTCTCCAATCGTATGGACGTGCTGTATCGCGGTGAACGCATTCGTCAGGTGGGTAACATCTGCATGGACCAGTTTATGGTCGCCATCCAGTCCAATCCGGCGCATGAGATTCCCGAGGCCGAGTATGGCGACGAGATGATCATTGTCGGCCGCGATGGTGATGCCGAGATCACCATGGATGAGATGGCGCGCCTGCGTGGCACGATTAACTACGAGGTTGCTTGCGGCTTTGGCATGCGTCTCGACAAGGTCTACGTGTAGGAGCCACTATGGGTGTCATGCACATCCCCGGACATAGTCATCAGGCGCCGCGCGAGGTCGCGCTCGAGGAGATTGAGGCTGTTTTAGGCGACTGCCATCTCTGCCAGCTCTATCAGTCGCGCCATAACATCGTGTTTGGCGTGGGAAACCCCCACGCCCGCGTAATGTTTATCGGCGAGGCGCCGGGGCGTAACGAGGATCTGCAAGGCGAACCGTTTGTGGGGGCGGCGGGCGAGGATCTCAACGGCATCCTGTCGCTGGCTGGCCTCAAGCGCGAGGACGTCTACATTGCCAACGTGCTCAAGTGTCGCCCACCGGGAAATCGCAATCCTCTGCCCGAGGAAGTGCTGGCCTGTTCGCCGTTTTTGCGTGAGCAGATTCGAAGCATTTGGCCCGATATCATCGTGACGCTCGGTAACCCCGCGACGCACTTTGTGCTTAAGACCGAGATCGGCATCACCAAGCTGCGCGGCAGGTTCCATCAGATGGGGCATTTTGTGGTGATGCCCACGTTTCATCCGGCGGCGGCGCTGCGTAATCCGGCGTGGCAGGAGCTACTGGAGGAAGACTTTAAGATGCTGGGCGACTATCTGGAGCGTCATCCCGCGCCAGAGGGTGCCTCGGAACAATAAGGAGCATATATGTCCCTGGAGCGCCTGGGGGTAGGTATTTATAAAACGGCTTGCTCTGCCGATACGGAGCATTTTGGCGAGCTGGTTGCGCCGTGCCTGGAAGATGGTGATGTGCTGATCTTGACCGGCGGCTTGGGTGTGGGCAAAACCCACTTTACCAAGGGCGTTTCGCGTGGTCTGGGCGACGGCCATATGGTCACGAGCCCCACATTCGCACTCATGGCCGTTCATGATCAGGGGCGTATTCCGCTGTTCCACTTTGACCTGTACCGTCTGGAGCATGCTTACGAGCTCGAGGATACGGGCATTTTCGATGTACTGGGCTATGAGGGTGCCTGTCTGTTGGAGTGGGGCGAACAGTTCCAGGACGAACTGACGGACGAGTATCTTTCGGTAACGCTTAAGCGTGATGAGAACGATAGCGACGTGCGAACGATAACGCTCGAGGCGCACGGCGAGCGCGCAGCGGAGCTTTCCGATTTGATTGATAAGGCTGTACAAGATGAGCTTGCATAACGATTACGCGCTGGTGGTGGCGCTCGATACTTCGACCGATATGCTTGCCTGCGCGGCAAGCTGGATTGATGGGCAGACGGGCGAGGCGAAGCTGGTGAGTGGCGACCATATGTGCCGTCGCCATGCCAATGTGGAGCTTGTGAATACCGTCGACAGCGTGCTTGCTCAGGCCGGCATGGACCGTGCTGACGTGGGCAGTTACGTCGTTGGTCGCGGTCCGGGTTCGTTTACCGGTGTGCGTATCGGCATTTCCACCGCCAAAGGCTTGGCACGCGGTGCCAACGTGCCGCTGCTGGGTGTGTCGACGCTCGATGCCTGCGCATGGACCGCGTGGAAGGCTGGCGTGCGTGGTAAGCTCGGCATTCTGGCCGATGCCATGCGCGGCGAGGTGTATCCGGCTTTGTATGTGCTGGGCGACGAGGGCCCCGAGCGTCAGTTTGAGCGCGAGCGCGTGGTCAAGGCTGCCGTAGCGCTTGATGAGTGGCGCCAAGCCGCGGACTGGGACCAGGTTAAGCTGACTGGCGACGGTCTCGTGCGCTATGGCAAGCTGCTGGGCGAGGATGAGGCCGCTCGCTGCGTAGAGCGCGGCTTGTGGTGGCCTTCGGGCGAGGGCCTCCTCCTTGCGCACGCCGCGGGTGATGGCGACCCGGCCCGCGTCCTACCGATCTATACGCGCCTTTCTGATGCCGAGGAAAACGAGCGCAAACGCCTCGGTCTATCCGAGAGCGCGCAGAGCGAAATTACGGGCGTCGCCGATGAGCTCGCCGGTCGCCATCTGCAATTTCGCCCCATGGGTGCGGCGGACGCCGAGGGTGCGAGTGCGCTGGAGGCCGCCTGCTTTGAAGGCGTTGGGCACGAGGCGTGGACGCCGGGCATGTTCCTGTCCGAGTTGGGCGAGGATGTTGCGGTGCCGCGCAGCTGGTGGGTGGCGCACGATGACGGTCAGCTGTTGGGGCTTGCCGGTGGCATGGTCGTAGACGGTGACGTGCAGATTCTGGATGTTGCCGTCGACCCGGCACATCGCCGCGAGGGCATTGCCCGCAAGCTGCTGTCGCACGTGAGCTACGATGCCCAGATGCTCGGCTGCACGACCGCCTCGCTCGAGGTTGAGGATGGCAACGAGGGCGCTATTGCGCTCTATGCCTCCCTTGGCTTTACCGAGGCGGGCCGCCGCCGTGGTTACTACGGTGCTGGCAAAGATGCCATCGTCATGACGGCGCCGCTGCCCTTGGTGCTCCCGGTTGACAACGCTTCGCCCGAGCCGACGGCGGCTGAGCAGCGTGTATGGCCGCTACCTGCACCTGAGCGAACCGTTGAGGAGCGCGCCGAAATTGAGCGCCGTCGCCTGGTGCTTGCCATCGAGAGCTCGTGCGATGAGACGGCTGTGGCGATTATCGATGCGGACGGTAATATGCTGGCCAATCAGGTTTCGACGCAGATCGATTTTCATGCCCGTTTTGGCGGCGTAGTGCCCGAGATCGCTTCGCGCAAGCACGTTGAGGTTATCGTGAGCGTTGTGGACGCGGCGCTCGAGGATGCCGCAGCATCGCTTGGTCTTGAGGGCGGGGCCATCGCGCCGAACGAACTCGCAGCTGTTGGCGTGACACAGGGTCCGGGCCTGGTGGGTGCTCTGGTGGTGGGCGTCGCCTTCGCCAAGGGCTTTGCCTATGCCGCCGGTAAACCGCTCGTGTGCGTCAACCATCTGGAGGGTCATCTGTTCGCCAACCTGCTGGCGCAGCCCGATCTCAAGCCGCCGTTTATCTTCACGCTCGTCT
Source organism: uncultured Collinsella sp. (assembly GCA_902465265.1). GTDB lineage: Bacteria > Actinomycetota > Coriobacteriia > Coriobacteriales > Coriobacteriaceae > Collinsella. The sequence goes on from CABQMF010000066.1 coordinate 6,396, forward strand.
CGGGCGGTCATACCATGCTTGTTCACGTCAAGGCATGGGGCGACTACGAGGTGCTCGGCGAGACGCTCGACGACGCCGTGGGTGAGGCCTTCGACAAGGTGGCCAAGGCGCTGGGCCTGGGCTATCCCGGCGGCCCCATCATTTCCAAACTGGCCGAGACGGGCAATCCCCGCGCGATTGACTTCCCCCGTGCGCTCAATAGTAGGGGAGATTATCGATTCTCGCTTTCGGGCCTTAAGACGGCCGTGACGCTCTACATTGAGCAGGAGACCAAAGCCGGGCGTACGATTCATCTGCCCGACCTGGCGGCTTCGTTTGAGGCTGCGGTCTTTGACGTTCAGTACAAGAAGGCCAAGAACGCGCTGCACGCCACCGGATGCAAGGAATACTGCATAGGCGGCGGCGTCTCGGCTAATCCGCATCTGCGCGAGATGATGATCAAGAAGCTCGGGCGCCAGGGTATCCGCGTGACGGTGCCGCCTCTCTCGGCATGCACCGACAACGCCGCCATGATCGCGGAGGTCGCCCGCCGTAAATTCGACCGAGGAGAAATCTCGCCGTTCGACGTCGACGCCGATCCGAACATGACGCTGTAGTCGTACGGGTGTGGTCCCCGGCCCTGACCGGCCCAGCGGCCGTATATGAACTTTCCTGCTCTACAGTCCTGCTCACGACGGAGGCCACATTAAGTGGCCTCCTGTTCGTGCGGAACTCGCGATAAAGTTCATATACGGCCGCTGGGCCGGTCAGGGCCGGGGACCTTTCTGTATCGATATAGCTTCTGAGCTGGTTTGGCGTCGACAACGTCCAGCAAGGTTAACAAGCCAGCGTCGAATTTTCGGCGTTCTTTAGCTGAAAGAAAAAGTTGGTGTGCGGAGCTTTGCTCCGCACATTTGGGATGGGAGCCCCTGAGAGCCGCGGGAGCCGGGCGGCGCATATGAACTTTATCGCGAGTTCCGCACGCAAAGGAAAGCACTTAATGTGCTTTCCGTCTTGCGCAGG
>CABQMF010000067.1 GCA_902465265.1 uncultured Collinsella sp.
ATTGACATCGTCAAGAGAGAAAATGGACGAGTTCTGAATCTCACTCAAAGGTGGACCCCTTTCGAACTACGGGGCCCCGATTGCTAGGACCTACAGAAGGGTGCGACAAGCACACAACGTTTAGGAACACTCGGGAGCCGACAGATACTAATGTGACGCTTATGCAATCACGTTCGTATAGGTTACGGGGAAATGAGTTCGATTTCAAGCGTGAACTGCGATTTTTTACTCGTGTGGAGACTTTTTCGTAATCTTATGGACAGCCGCCTCCACAACTTGACGATAAGCAGTTTGCCCATACGCCTTTGAGGTAAAGTATCCGGAGCCAACGATTCTGGAACGATTTTTCGAGAAAGGTGCCCGCGTGCTCAAAGCAGTCGTTTTCGATATGGACGAAACGCTTCTTAGCATCAACCTCAACGCGTTCATCCTTCGCTATTTTAAGGATGTCTCGTCGATGCTCGCGGATATCGGTCGCCGCAGCCACGGTGGCACGATGGCGCGCCTCGGCACCATCTTGGTCGACCTCAACGCCAATCGCCGAAGCGGCACGGATAATCGTACCAATCTTGAGTTCTACCAAGAAGAGGTTGAGCGCCGGTGCGGCATTTGCCTCTCGGACCCACTCATCTACGAGGCGTTTACCTACTACGACCGCGAAGTTCTTCCGTACAAGAACGACGATGTCATCAACGCCCACGCCATGCCCGGCGCACACGCCGCGCTTCAGGCCGTACAGGATGCAGGACTGCGTTGCGCGCTCTTTACCAATCCCAGCTTTCCGCAGGGGGCCATCGAGTGCCGCATGGGTTGGGGCGATCTGGCCGACGCCCCCTTTGAGCTCGTCACGCACATGGGAAACACCACCCGCTGCAAGCCCGATGCCACCTACTATCTAGAGCAGCTTCAGGTGATGGGGCTCGAGCCGCACGAGGTCCTCATGGTGGGCAACGATCCCAAACGCGACTTCCCCAGCCCCGCCTGCGGCATTCAGACTGCCTATGTGGGCCAGGGCAAGCCCAGCCGAGCCACCTGGCGTGGAACCATGGAAGACTTCGCCCGCGACTTTAACGCCGTAGTAGAAGCCTTCTACGAACACCAAATAGCCGACGAACTGTCCTAACAGACTCGAGTCTTGCCGATCATGATGTTTAGGATCTCGACGTCGGTGTCCTTCATGCCCACACGGCCTACATAACCCATGCTGGCGATTGTCTGCTCGACGGTATCCTGGATCAGGCCCTCACCGGCACGGAAGCCGCGGCCCTGCATGGCCATATCGTGACCCAGAATCGCAGCGTCAACGGCTGCCGAAATCTTAGCCGCGCAACTCGCCTTGGCGCCATCGCATACAATGCCACCCACGTTACCGAGCGTGTTCGAAACCGTCGCGCCAATCTGCTCGCGCGTGCCACCACACAGCCAGGTAATCGCGGCACCGGCACCGCATGCGGCGCAAATAGCACCGCAAAACGCCGAGAGCGCACCAATATAGCTCTTGATATGCACGGCGATCAGATCGGACAGCATCACGGCACGAACCAGGCGTTCATGGTCGCAGCGCAGGTACTCGGCATACTCCATAACAGGCAGCGCGCAAGTAATGCCCTGATTGCCCGAGCCGCACACAATGGCGACCGGCAGCGCGCAGCCGTTCATGCGGGCATCGGACCCGGCGGCTGCACGGGCACGGGCACGGCAGGCGACGTCATCGGCACGTGCGCCCAGCAGTGTGCGGCCCACCTCGGCACCCCAAGCGTGCGCCAGGCCCTCGGCGCTAATCGCACCGTTCAGTTCGATCTGACGCTCAACGGCAACGCGGGCGTCCTCAATGTCACCGTCCTCGATAAAGTCGATGATGGACTCAATCGACATGGGCGTGTCAGCGCCATCTGCCGCACGCTCGGCCACGACGCGCTCGGCGCAGGCGGCACACTCCCCCGCCGACTTGCCGCATACCGGAATACCGTCGAGCGTATGGCACGTAACATTAGTGTGGTGGTCGGTAATCTCGACGACCGCGGTATGGCCCCCGGCCGTGGCAGTCACCTTGATGTAGAGGTTGGGCACACCCTCGACAAGCGACACATCGCAGTAGCCGGCGTCAGCGAGGAGCTCGGCCACGCGCGCACGGTCTTTATCGTCAACGCTCTCGAGCACCTCGAGCGCGCTCTTGGCGTCGCCGCCCACGGCACCCAGCACGGCCGCCGCCTCAATACCATGCATGCCGCCCGAGTTGGGCACGGTCACGCTCTTGACGTTCTTGATGATATTGCCCGAACAGGCAACGTCCATATGCTCGGGCTCGCAGCCAAGCGTCTGGCTCGCCAGCGCCGCTGCATAGGCAACGGCAATGGGCTCGGTGCAGCCGAGCGCGCAGACAAGCTCGCGGTTCAAGACATCGCAAAAAGCGGCATCGCGAATGGAATCGGTAGGCATAGGTATCTCCTGCTTACATAACGGACTGGGCTCTCAATAATAGTTAACTCTATTTTTTATTTGATAACAATGCATCAAAAACCGCAACCCAAGTTCCGGCGGACGGCGTTCAAGCGCAAACTGACGGCATTAATTCATGAGAAGTAAGTCTTGTTGCATGCTAAAGCGTTTGACCAAAAAACGCCCGAGCGTTTACACAAAAGTCGCGCTATCATGCAGTCGAACGCGGTAAAACCTTTAGCAATTCCGCCGCACGGACCAGAGAGGAACCACTCATGAAGATTGGTATCGGCAACGACCATGCCGCCGTCGAGCTCAAGAACATTATCTCCGAGCACCTGAAGGAGCGCGGCTGTGAGGTCGTGAACTTTGGAACCGACACCTCCGAGAGCTTCGATTACCCCATCGCCGGCTACAAGGTGGGTAAGGCCGTGGCCAACGGTGACGTCGACCTGGGTATCCTGATCTGCGGTACCGGCGTCGGCATCAGCCTGGCCGCCAACAAGGTGGAGGGCGTTCGCGCCGTCGTGTGCTCTGAGCCCTTCAGCGCCAAGCTCTCGCGCATGCACAACAACACCAACGTGCTCGCCTTTGGTGCCCGTGTCGTGGGCTCCGAGCTCGCCAAGATGATCGTCGACGAGTGGCTCGACGCCGAGTTTGAGGGCGGCCGCCACGAGCGTCGCGTCAATCTTCTCAACGAGATCGACCAGACCCGTGGACTCAAGGTCGTCGACGAGGCTTAAACCATTCAGTACCACAAGCTAACAGCAGGGGCCCGCTCGGAACTCATGTCCGAGCGGGCCCCTTCATACATTTTGGAATAAAAAGGGCGCCGCGGATGGAATTCCGCGGCGCCAAAGCCACACGCTAACAGCTTTAAGGAGTCAAAGCTGGTTTAGCCAAAGAAGCGCTTGATCTCGATCTCGGCGTTCTCCAGGCAGTCGGAGCCGTGGATCACGTTGGCGTTGACATCGACAGCAAAGTCGCCGCGAATGGTGCCGGGGGCAGCATCAAGCGGGTTAGTAGCGCCCATAAGGGTGCGCATCTTGGAGACAGCGGAGAGACCGGAAACGACCATCTTGACGACCGGACCGCTCGTCATAAAGTCGCAGAGACTGCCAAAGAAGGGCTTGTCGGCCAGATGGGCGTAGTGCTCCTCGACGGTAGCGCGCTCGAGCGTGGTCATCTCCATGCGCTCGATGACAAGGCCGCTGCGCTCAATGCGAGCAACGATCTCGCCGATCTTGCGGTCGCGCACGGCGTCGGGCTTAATCATGATGAAGGTCTTCTCGATAGCCATAAAAGTAGCCTTTCAAGTAGGTTCGCGCGTGCCCAAGTCCCATTCCGGCACCCGCCTGGACTGCATCGTAACAGAGTTTTAGCTGCAGTTAAACAAAAAGCTGTTTATTGAAACGCTGCAATTTATTAAAGCGCTCCATATGTGTCACTTCTGTTTCGAAGCCCGATTAGAGTACCATCCGACCGCCTATCAACCGCACCGAACAGAGCAGACGGTCGGTTGCCACCCGCGAACGTACCCCCTTCACAACCTGCCCAAAGGTCCTACAGAAGTTCTCGACAAACCCCTCCCCCATAGCAACAAAATACGGGCGCCCACATCAGCAGGCGCCCGTAAAGCGAAAACGATTTATCAATAAATGGACAATACGTCTTCAGCCAAACCTCTACTTTGCCCCGTGGCCCATCTCGACGACCTTGGTCAGCGATCCAAACACGCCCTCGTCGGCCACGAGCTGTGACTCGGCACGCTGCAGCTGCACGGCAACGGCGGCAGGAGCGGTGCCGCCCTCGGTCGTGCGCGCGGCGACAATCGACGGGATGTCGAGCGCCTCGGTAATGTCGCGCTCAAAGAGCGGGCTTGCCTCCTGGAACACCTCAAACGGCAGGTCCTCAAGATTGCAGCCGCGCTTCTCACACATCAGGACCAGATGGCCCACCACAGCATGTGCCTCACGGAACGGCAGACCACGCTTGGCCAGGTAATCGGCAACATCGGTGGCGGCAAGGTGCCCCACGCCGCGCTCGCGCGCCATGGCATCCTCGTTGACGGTCCAAGTTGAAATCATTCCGGCCATAACGGACAGGCACTGCATGAGCGTATGAGCGGTATCGAGCGCGCCCTCCTTGTCCTCCTGCAAGTCCTTGTTATAAGCAAGCGGCAGGCCCTTCATGGTCACGAGCAGCTGCACCAGGTTGCCATAGACTCGGCCGCTCTTGCCGCGGATAAGCTCGGCAAAGTCGGGGTTCTTCTTCTGCGGCATGATAGACGAGCCGGTGGAGTAGGAGTCGGAAAGCGTGATAAAGCCAAATTCGGAGCTCGACCACAGCACGATCTCCTCGGAAAGACGCGACAGATGCATCGCCATGACGGAGCCGGCGTAATGCAGATCGAGCAGGAAATCACGGTCGGAAACCGCATCGAGCGAGTTGGGAATTACGCCCGCAAAGCCAAGTTCGGCAGCCGTCATCTGGCGATCGAGCGGATAGCTCGTACCGGCAAGCGCGGCAGCACCCAGCGGACAGTTGTCGGCGGCATCAAAGGCGGCCTTCAGGCGCGTAAAGTCGCGCGCGAACATCCAGGAATACGCCAGCAGATGATGCGAGAGCAGCACGGGCTGAGCGTGCTGCATATGCGTGTAACCCGGCAGAATCACCTTGTCGTACTTCTTAGCCGCATCCATCAGCACATGGCGCAGCTCAAGATTGGCCTCCATGAGCTCCTTGGCCAGTGCCTTGACGCCCAGGCGCGTGTCGGTCGCCACCTGGTCGTTGCGCGAACGTCCGGTATGCAAGCGCTTACCGGCCTCGCCGATGCGACGCGTCAGCTCGCTCTCGATGGACATATGGATGTCCTCGTCGTTGATATCGAAGGTAAAGTTGCCGGCATCGATATCCTGTTCGATTCCGGTCAGGCCCTCGGCAATCGCCTGCTCGTCCTCGGCACTGATGATGCCCTGGGCCGCCAGCATTTTGGCATGCGCCTTAGAGCCGGCGATATCCTGCTTATAGAGATGTTTGTCGACCGGCAGCGACGCGCCAAACTCCTGCGTGACCTCGGCCACGCCCGCCTCAAAACGACCGCCCCAAAGAGCCATGGGATCGTCCCCTTTCATCAAATACCAAACGAAGCGCCCAAAGCAATGCGCCCTGTCGCTAAAGCGATTTACCAACCGCTAGTTTTGCACATTCCCCACTGCATGCGGGGCCATGTAGCTAATTTGCAAAGAAGTGACGCACCATGCACTTGGCACCCAACGTCTCCCTCCGGATGTTGCCCTGCGAACCGTCAATCCAAGCCTTCAGGCTCATAGGGACGTCCTCGACCTTTGCAGCATCGAGCTCGGGCGCGAGGGCAAGTAAAGCATGCGCGATGACATTGAACATATTGGATACTCCTCATATATATAGGCGCAAGGCCGACAAATTGATAGAAAGAGCCCCGCCGGACAACCCCGGCGGGGCTCGGACTCAGCCGCAAGCGCGGCGTCATATATGCGGGCGGAACGTAGGGGCCACCGATGTTAAGAAGTGTCAGCAAGCATAACGAAAGGTAGGGACCCCGTGCGCCCGTTTTGTATCACGCGGATGGGCCGCGCGGATACCAAGGGAAGGAAAAGCCTTAGGCCTGGGCGGCGGCAGAGCTGGGACCCTGGACCTTTGCCCACGTCTTGAGCGACAGCGTATCGATCTCGATAAAGCCGGCGCTGGCCTTCTCGTCAAACGTGGTGTCGCGGTCGTAGGTAGCCAGACCGTAGTCGTAGAGGCTGAAGGGGCTCTTGCGGCCGACGATATGGCAGTTGCCCTTAAAGAACTTCAGGCGGACGGTGCCGGTCACGAACTTCTGGGTGTCGGCCATAAAGGCGTCGAGCGCGTTCTTGAGCGGGCTGTACCACTGGCCGTTATACACGGCGGTGGCCCAATCCTGCTCGAGCTTAATCTTAGTCTTGAGCAGGTCGCCCTCGACGCAGATGTCCTCGAGCGCCTTGTGGGCGGTGATGAGCGTCAGGGCGCCGGGAACCTCATAGCACTCGCGGCTCTTGAGGCCCACCAGACGATCCTCGACCAGGTCGAGACGACCAAAACCATTGTCGCCCGAAATCTTGTTGAGGGCGATGACGATCTCGGAGAGCTTCATCTTCTTGCCGTCGACGGCGACAGGCTTGCCGGCCTCAAACTCAATTTCAGTGTAGGTCGGGGTGTCGGGCGTGTCCTCGGGGTTCTTGGTCATAACCCAGGCGTCGTCGAGCGGCTCGTTCCAGGGATCCTCCAGGTGGCCGCACTCGATGGCGCGACCCCACAGGTTGTCGTCGATGGAATAGGGGTTGTCGTTGGCACCCTCGGGAACCGGCACGTTGTGGGCGTGGGCGTAGGCGACCTCGTCCGGGCGGCACTTCAGATCCCACTCGCGAACCGGGGCGATAACCTTGAGCTCGGGGTCAAGGGCCTTAACGGCAGCCTCAAAACGAACCTGGTCGTTACCCTTGCCGGTGCAGCCGTGGGCGACGTAGGTCGCGCCAAACTCGTGAGCGACCTCGACAAGCTTCTTGGCGAGCAGCGGGCGAGACAGGGCGGAAAGCAGCGGGTACTTGTTCTCGTACATGGAGTTTGCAGCGATGGCCTTAGTCAGGAACTCATCGGAGAACTCGTCGCGCAGGTCGAGCACCTGACAATCCAGAACGCCCAGGTCGAGGGCCTTCTGCTTCTTGGCGTCCAGGCCGGTCTCCTCCTGGCCCACGTTGCCGCAGACACAAACGACATCGAGATTCTTCTCGTCCTGGAGCCACTTGACACATACGGATGTATCAAGACCACC
>CABQMF010000068.1 GCA_902465265.1 uncultured Collinsella sp.
CCAGAATGACCACATGCGTGGCAAAGCCGTAGCAGATGTGGCTCTTGGGGTTGGGAACGTCGGCGCCCAGCTTGTCGGTCGGCTCCAGGTACACGTACCCAAACTCGCAGCCCTCGAGCGCCTTGATGGCGGCAGCGGGATCTTGAGGATGCATACCCTGGCCGGCGACGAGTTCCTGTGTGTGCAGCTGATAGGCGCGACCGTCGTCGTACTCGATCTTGACGCCATCACCATGGGCGCTCACAGGAGCCTCGGGTGCGGACTTGCCGGCCTCGATGTCAAGCATGGCATCGCGCAGCAGGAAGGCGGCACCGCGCACGGCCTCGCCGGTCACGACCGTCTGACGCGAGCCAGACGTGGTGCCGGAGTCGGGAGCGTTCTCGGTGGAGCACTCGCCGTTAGCAATGCAGCTCAGCGGCAGACCGCATGCCTCGGCAACGTCCTGCAAAAAGACGGTGTTGCAGCCCTGGCCGATGTCGGACGTGGCGGCGTAGACCACGGCGCGGCCATCCTCGACGCGAATCTTGCAGCGGCCGGCATCGGGCAGGCCCACGCCCACGCCGGCATTCTTCATGGCGCAGGCAATGCCGGCGTGGCCGGGATGCGCGTAGTAGGCGTCCTTGACCTCGAGTAGCGTCTCCTTAAGCGCCGTGGAGCAATCGGCAATCTGGCCGTTGGGCAGAACCTCGCCCGGCTCGATAGCGTTACGGTAGCGGATCTCCCACGGATCCAGGCCGACTTTCTCGGCCAGCAGGTCGATCAGGCTCTCGAGCGCAAACTCGGACTGGCAAACGCCAAATCCTCGGTACGCACCGGCGGGCGGGTTGTTGGTGTAGTAGCCAAAGCCGCGGATGTCGGTGTTCTGGTACTTGTAGGGGCCAACGGCATGCGTGCAGGCGCGCTCGAGCACCGGACCGCACAGCGACGCGTAGGCGCCGGTGTCAAAGTTGATCTCGCAGTCCAGACCGGTAAAGTTGCCCTCGGCGTCGCAACCCAGCGTAAAGGTGCCGTCCATGGCATGACGCTTGGGATGGAAGGCAAGCGACTCGGCACGCGTGAGCTTGCACTTCACGGGACGCTGGAACTTATATGCGGCGAGCGCAGCCAGGTGCTGGATGGACACGTCCTCCTTGCCGCCAAAGCCGCCGCCCACGAGCATGGTCTCGACGACCACGCGCTCGGGTTCGTTATCCCAGCCAAACATGTGGGCACACTCTTTGCGCGTATCGTAGGCACCTTGATCGGTCGACTGCACCTTGACGCCGTTCTTGTACGGGAAGGCGACGGCGCACTCGGGCTCCAAGAAGGCATGCTCGGTAAAGGGCGTGGTAAAGCGCTGCGTCACGGTGAACGCGCTCTCCGCCAGTGCCTTGGCGGCGTCGCCACGCGTCACGTGACGGCTCTGGCATACATTGTCCTTGAGCTCCACCGTGTTGCCAAAGGCAAAGAAGCTGTCGTGCAGGCGTGGGGCGTCGGTGGCCTTGGCCTCGGCGATGTTGCGCACGGGCTCCAGCGGCTCGTAATCGATCTTTACGAGCTTCTTGGCCTTCTCGAGCGTCGCCTCGTCCTCGGCAACCACCAGCACGATGGCGTCACCCACGCAGCGGGTGATATCGCCCGCCGCGATCATGACGTCCCAGTCCTGGATAAGGTGGCCGACCTGGTTGACTGGCACGTCCTCGGCGCGCAGAATGCCCACCACGCCGGGCAGGGCCTCGGCCTTGGAGGTATCGATGGAGAGCACGCGGGCGCGCGGGTACTTGGAACGCACGGCGCTGGCATAGGTCAGGCCCGGCTGATCGAGTTCGTCGATGTCGTCGGGGTATTTGCCCTCGCCGAGTACCTTCTTGCGCACGTCGATGCGGAAGGCGCGCTTGCCCACGCCGTAGTCGTCGCCGCGCTCCAGGTCCTCGTCGATCTGCTTTTCGCCACGGAGCACCGCAGCGGCCAGCGAGATGCCCTCGATAATCTTTTTGTAGCCGGTGCAGCGGCAGACGTTGCCGCGGATGGCGTACTTGATCTGCTCTTCGCTGGGCTCGGGGTCCTCGGCGATGAGCGCTGCACCCGCCATGACCATGCCGGGGATGCAAAAGCCGCACTGCACGGCGCCCACGGCGCCAAAGGCGTACACAAAGGCCTCGCGCACGTCCTCGGGCAGGCCCTCGACAGTCACGATGTTGCGGCCGGCGGCAAGGGCGGTGGTCAGCACGCAAGCCTTGACGGCCGCACCGTCCACGTGGATGGTGCAGGTACCGCACGCGCCCTCGGAGCAGCCGTCCTTGGCGGAGTGAATGTGCAGGTCGTCGCGCAGATAGCGCAGCAGCGGTTTATTTTGGGTCGTCGTGCGCTCGACGCCGTTAACGGTAAAAGTGAATTCCTGTGCCATGGCGATTCCCCTCTACACGCCGGCGGCGATGCCGGTGCGGTCGTGGATGGCGCCATGCGGGCACACGACGGCGCACATACCACACGACAGGCAGTCCACGCCGTCGATATGGGCGCAGTTGTCCTCGATGCGGATAGCGCCGGCGGGGCACTTTTTGGCGCACATGCCGCAACCGATGCAGCTGGTGTCGCAGATCTTGCGGGCGATGGCGCCCTTATCGGTGTTGTTGCAGCGCACCAGGATGTTCTGGTAGCCGGGAACGAAGGCAATCACGCGCTGAGGGCACGCCATGCCGCACAGGCCACAGCCCGTGCACTTGGAGCGATCCACGCGGGCGATGCCATCGACCAGCGCAATGGCGCCGTGGGGGCAGGCCGTGACGCAGGCGCCACAGCCAATGCAGCCTTCGTTGCAGCGGGCGTCGCCGCCTGCGGAGGCACAACCGCTTCCGCAGGCAACGTAGGCCACGTTATGTTGAATGGATTTGGCCATAAGAGACTCGCCTATTTCTTAAGAAGGTACGGATAGTTGTCGCGCACGGCCTTGATGGTCAGGCGGACGGCCTCGGGAAGGCCGGTGTTGACGGCATCGACCGAGACGGTGCGGACCGTGCCAGCGACGCGGACCTTAAAGTGATCCTCGTCCACGGCCAGGAAGCCCTCGTTCTCGGAGTTCTCCATGTCCTGCTCGCTCCAGAACAGGGTGAGCTTGTCCTTGTAGGGACGACCCTCCTGGTAGGGGCAGAACACGGCGCAGTTGCCGCACTCGTTGCACATGCCGTCGACATGGACGACCTGATGCTTGGCCAGGCCCGGCACCTTGATGGCAACGTTGGCGCGGTTGGGGCACACGTCGCAGCAGACCTCGCACACCGAGCCGCAGCCCAGGCAGCGGGTCTTGGTGCAGTTGCGCTTGTCACGGCACAGCGACCCCTTGCGCTCGTAGCAGGCGTCCTCGCGACCGGCCTGAGCATTCTGGTCGGCGTACTTGTTAAAGTCCACGCCGGCGATGGCACGAGCGACCTCGGCGGCGTCGGCGATAGCCTCGACCACGGTGGCCGGACCGCGGCGGCAGTCGCCCGCAGCCCAGACGCCCTCGACGCCGGTGGAGGTGGCGGCAAGGCGACCGCGACGGTCGTGCTCGACGCCCGCGGCATCGTACAGGCTGGCATCGATGCCCTCGCCCACGGCGCAGATCACCGTGGTGGCGGGCAGCTCGACGGTCTCGCCTGTGGCGACGGGACTGCGACGGCCGCTTGCATCCGGCTCGCCAAGCTCCATAACGTCGCAGGTCAGCACGGCGCCGTTGAGCGCCTTGGGCGCCAGCAGCTCGCAGAACTCAACGCCGTCGGCAAGAGCAAGATCGAGCTCTTCCTCGTCGGCGGGCATCTGCTTCTTGGTGCGGCGATACACCAGGCGCACGTTCTTCACACCAGCCAGGCGCTTGGCCACGCGGGCAGCATCCATGGCGGTGTTGCCGGCGCCGATGACCACGACGTCCTCGCCCAGCTCGAGCTTCTCGCCCTTCTTGGCTGCCTCGAGGAACTCCAGCACGTCGAGCTCGGCACCCTCGCCCAAGCCTGCAGAGCCGGGCATCCAGGCGCCGGTGGCCACGACCACGTCGGTAAAGCCCTGGGCCTTGAGCTCGTCGATGGACTCCACGCGGGCGTTGAGCTGAACCTTGGCGCCAAAGGCCAGGCAGAGCTCGGCATCGTGCGAGATATCGTCGCTGGCGATACGGAACTCGGGGATCACGTGACGGACCACGCCGCCGAGCGAATCGCGGGCCTCAAAGATGGTAACGGGCACGCCGGCGCGCGTCAGGAAGAACGCCGTCGCCAGACCGGCAGGGCCGCCGCCGATAACGGCAACGTTGCGCTCGCCGTCGTTGGCGATGGCCTGGGCGCGCAGCTTGGGCAGCACGGCGGTCATGGCCTCGCGGGCGGCCTTGAGCTTGCTGGCGCGGATCTGGGCGCCCTCGGGCTCGTAGAACGCGCGCTCGCAGGCACGGCCGCAGGGATGCGGGCAGATGGTGCCGGTAATGAACGGCAGGGCGTTGCGCTCGATGATGATGTTGAGTGCGTCCTCGAAGCGGCCCTCGTCAACGGCCGCCAGGTAGGCGGGAATATCCTGCTGGATGGGGCAGCTCGTGCGGCACGGCGTGGTAAAGCAGTCGGAAAGCGGGCTCTTGCCGGCGACCTTGCGATCGGGCAGCGGGCGCAGCGGCTTCTTGTAGAGCGGGTTGGTGAGCGAGTCGGTCTGGATCGCGGTCACGGCGTCGAGAGAGACACCCGCGAACGGCTTGCCGTCCAGGTCGGTAAACTCGCCGGCCATCTGGCTAAAGCGCTCGTAGCCACCGGGCTTGAGCACGTCGGTCGCCAGGGTGACGGGCCAAATGCCGGCGTCATACAGGGCGCGGATGTTGTAGACCGTGGCGCCACCGGAGTAGCTGATGCGCAGTTTGCCATCGAACTGCTCGGTAATGCGGCGGGCAGCCTCAATGGTCAGTGAGAACAGCGAACGGCCGGACATGTACATCTCGGTGGAGGGCAGCTCGTTCCTCGTCACGTCGACGGGGAAGGTGTTGGTGAGCTTGACGCCAAACTCCAGGCCGCGCTCGGCGCACAGGGCGATGAGGCGCTCGAACATAGGCACGGCGTCGACCCACTGCAGGTCCTCGCGGAAGTGCGTGTCATCGAAGACGATGTAGTCGAAGCCCAGCTCGTTGAGGCGCTGGCGGGCAAACTCATAGCCCAGCAGCGTGGGGTTGCACTTGATGTAGGTGTTGAGGCCCTTCTCGGTGATGAGGTAGGTCGCGATGCGCTCGATCTCGGCGGGCGGGCAGCCATGCAGCGTGGACTCGGTGATGGAGTTGGAGACGCGCGCCGGGATGGACTCGACAAACGCGGCGTCGACATGCTCAAACTTGTCCAAGTTGGCGAGCGCCCACGTGCGGCACTCGTTCCAGACGTCGGAGCCGCTGGCGTCCTTCATGCCCTCGATATAGGCGTCGACCTTGGGGCTCTTGATGCCCTCTAGGTCATAGCCCACGGACATGTTGAAGACAAAGCCGTCCGGGCTGCCCAGGCCGTACTCGCGAGCGATCAGGTGGCAGGCAAACCATGCCTTCACGTACTCGGCAAAAGCCTGCGGAACCTCGAGCTCGGTCGACCACTCGCAGTTGTAGCACTCGTCCTGTGCCACAATGCAGGGCTTGTTCACACACTTGGAGAGTTCCTCGCCGTCCATAACCTGAACGGTCTTGAGCTCAAAGAAGCGGGAACCGGCAACGTAGGATGCCACGATGTTCTGGGCAAGCTGCGTATTGGGGCCGGCGGCCGGGCCAAACGGAGTCTCGATGCGCTCGTCAAAAATGGGAAGCGCACCCTCCTGGTTGGTCGTGACCATCTTGCGCACGCCAAAGACGGCGCCCTGGGTCTTGTGCTCCTCGATGATCCAGTTCATCAGTTGCGAAAACGGGATCGGCCTCATGATGTCGCTCATAATGAGCTCCTCTCTGTAACGCCCGGCGAGACCGCGCGGCGGGCGCAAATACGGTGTAGCGCTAGCACAGCGCCGGCGACCCCGCGGAGGCCGCCTATACGCGCGTCAGATGCGGCGAAACATCCGGCGCGCGTGAATCTACTTGTGAATTAGTAGGTGCGATCGTTGAGCGTGCTCCAGAGCTTCTTGGACTCAGCCATGGTCCACGCATTGATCTTTTCCTCATCAATGCCAACGAACTCGCGATCCTTGTACAGGACCTTGCCGTTGATGATGGTGGTACGGCAGTTTTTGCCCATCATGCCAAAGAGCATGTGGCCGTCGATGTTCTCCTCGCTCAGCGGCGTAAAGGGCTTGTAGTCCATAACGATGACGTCGGCGGCAGCGCCGGCCTCGAGCACGCCGAGCTTGCGATCGAAGTACTTGCTGGCCATCTTGGCGTTGTTCTCGAACAGCATGGTCATGGCCTCGCACCAGCCCACGTTGGGCATGGCGGCGTTGTGGCGCTGAATGATCAGGAAGACCTTGAGGCTCTCGAGCATATCGTGGGTGTAGGCGTCGGTGCCCATGCACACGGGGATGCCGCGGCGGAAGAACTCGAGCACGGGGGCGCAGCCCACGGCGTTGCCCATATTGGATTCGGGGTTGTTGACCAGCCAGGTGCCGGACTCCTTGACGATATCCATCTCGGCGGGCGTCACGTGGATGCAGTGGCCAAGCATGGTGTCGGGACCGAGCAGGTTGTGCTGCAGCAGGCGCTCGACGGGGCTGATACCGCCGCGGTTGAAGCGAGAATCCCACACATCGTTCATGCCCTCGCACACGTGGATGTGGAAGCCGGTCAGGCCGTTGTTGGCCTCGGCCATCTTGTCCATGGTCTCGTCCGACAGCGTAAAGGTGGCGTGACCGCCAAACATGGCGGCGATCATGTGGTTGTCGTTATCGCGACGCTCCTTGGCGGCCCACTGGGCGAACTCGGCGTTCTCGGCAATGGCCTGGTCGCATTTTTCCTGGCCGCGGCGATCGGAGACCTCGTAGCACAGGCACGAACGCATGCCCAGCTCCTGAGCGGCGTCCTTAATGGTAAAGAGGCTTCCCGGGATCTCGCAGAAGCTCGCGTGGTGATCGAAGATCGTGGTAACGCCGTCGCGGATGGAATCCAGAATCGTGGCATAGGCGCTGGCCTTGGTGCCGTCGAGCGTCAGGTTGTCGTC
>CABQMF010000069.1 GCA_902465265.1 uncultured Collinsella sp.
AAATTCCAGGCTGAAAAGCAAAGGAGTATCGAAGCCGTCAATGCTCATTTCCTATCGAACACGCGGGTCAAAACAAGCTAATTAGCCTGATAAACTGTTTGTATTTTTGTCTACAAAACTGTATACAAAAAGAGTATCCGTTGACCTGTGCTCGACATTATGCCGATCGATAGGAGGCGCCATGGATGCTAAGCAGCTCGAAAAGATGATGGGATTTGCCCCTGGAGAGTTGGAGAAAACCGCGGAAGCCTACGAAAAAGATGAGTGGCCGAAAGGTCGAACCATCAAGTTGGGAAGGCCACCAATCTCTGATGAGCCGAGCGTCGTTTTATCAGCACGTGTGGGTGAATCGGTTCTTGAAGCGTTTGACGCAAAAGCAAAGCGCCATGGGCAAACACGTACGGAGCGACTCAGGGAGCTCATCACGCTCGATGCGATGATTGCCTAGTCACCCGCCGACCAAACATGTACGTCAGCATCCAAAGTCGACATTTTTCGACATCTTTGGATGCTGACGTGCTGCTCTTTTTGCAGGGGAGTCATTGGGGTCGTTCTTAAATGCCTAGTCGTTAAAGAACGTCCCTGATGACTAGTTAGCCGTGGAAGCGAGCTGTAGGTGCAAGCGGCTGTTCGCGAAAGACGCGCTCGACGGCGGCGCGGTATTCGTCAACCTTTTTGGTCTTACGTACGAGTTTGTGAACGGTAGCGGGGTCGGCGAAGGCGCATTTGGCGTAGAACCACCACTCCTTCATGCGAAAGACCGCGTTGCCGCCAATCTCTTCTGCATAGGCTGCAAACAGCGTATCATGGAAACGCTGCAGCTCGGCTGCCGTGGCAGCAGGACCGCCGTTGACCATGCGAGCCAGCGCGGGGTTCGCGAGCAGGCCGCGTCCCAGCATCACATGGCGTGTACCGGGATAGGCCTCCACCAACGCGTCTATATCCTCAAGATCGAAAATGTCACCGTTATAGGCCACGGGGAACGGCGCGCGCTCCAGCGTCTCGCCGTAAAACTCCTTGCGCGGCGATCCCGTATAGCGGTCCTTTTGCACGCGCGGGTGCACGATCAGCTCTGCCAACGGCATGCGGCAGTACAGATCGAGCACGCGCTCGTATTCGTCGTCACTCTCCAGCCCCAGCCTGGTCTTGACCGATACCGGCAATGGCGAGCGTTCGCACACATCGCTCAAGAACACCTCGAGCTCATCGAGATTGCGCAGAAAACCCGATCCTTTGCCCTTGGCGACAACCGTTCCCGAGGGGCAACCCAAGTTGAGATTGACCTCGCGATAGCCCATGTCGGCGAGCATCTGTGCCGCCCACACAAACTCGTCCGCGTTCTTGGACATCAGCTGAGGCACTACGTTAAGCCCCTGGTTATTGGCAGGATCGATCTCCTTAAATGCCTTGCCGCCAAAGCGGTTTCCCACCCGCGGCGGCGGCAAAAACGGCGTGTAATAACAATCGAGCGCACCGAAGCACTCCGCATGCACGCGACGGAACACATGCCCGGTAATACCCTCCATAGGGGCCAGCGAAAGGATCATCTACTGTTCTCTCATATCAACGAACGTGACAAAGGAAACGCCCCATTGTCACATGCATTATGCCTTGTCCTTGAGGCGGCCCACAAGGCGGAGGCAGTTACTTGACGCCAACCAGCCCTCCAGCCGTCCCTGCGCAACGAAGGTGAACGGTGTCCACGAACAGCAAATGGGGCCGCTTCACAGCGGCTCCCTCGCTCGCCACTTTTCCTTTGATGGCGGCTTCATACTCTAAAAGATGGCACCCACGATTAAGCGATCACCAACAGCACGCTGTTGACCGCCATGTCTGAACAACAGACACCCTCCACTCATCTATACTCAAGAATGCGTGCGCATCGCCCCAAAAACGATGAAAGTCGAGGCTCCCATGCAGCAGCTCACCGAACAAGAAAAGAAACGCATCCAGCGGTACTGCACGTACCCCAAAATTGCAGCGACCGCACTCGTCATGTCGTTCGTAGCATGCCTGTTGATGTTGCCGCTCCAAATGATCAACGATATCGCGTTCCACCAAAAGGAATTCCAACCCGCGGGCATATATACCGCCATTGCACTCACCGCAATCGAACTCGCCATCTTTTGCTATTGCGCTCTTGCGCCGCGCTTTGGAATGCAGGGCAAACAGTGGAAGGAGCTGCAGAGCAGGCTTGCGGTAACCCAGACCAACAAGGACCGTTCCGCGGAGGTCGCCGGCGTGCTCGCCACGCAAGCTGCCGGCCGCCTGCTCAAGAACAGTGATAACGATCTCGCGCGCAACCTGGGCGGCGCCGCCGAGGTCGCCGGCGCCGTAGGGGCAGTCGCCACGGCGGCAGACGTGCTGGCCGAAACCTCGAGCAATGCCGAGGCCATGGCAAACGCATACGGCGTGACGATTCCAAGCGTCAAGAAGCAGGTCATAGCTCTCGCGGTGGTGCCCGCCATTGTGCTGCTTGGCGTCTACATCCCGCAGTTTGTCCAGGGAAATAACGAGCTTCAGGCAAGAAAGGCTGCAGCCGCCGAGCAGCTCGCCATCGCGCAAGATGCCTTGGAGCCCGTGTGCGAACGCGTCGCAGCAGACGACCCATACGAGTCGTATCACGACTACGGCTACCGCATAATCGGCTATCTGCGCGACAATGACCTTGGCGCTCAAGCAGCCTATATCTACCTTTCTTTTGATGTAGACGGCACGCTCACGGACGTCGATTACACCAGTCAGATCGACCCCGAGGCAAGCCTTGCAGACAACCTCGCCCGCGCCGAGCAGGATATCGCGACGCTCTGTGCCCCGCTCAATGGGCTGGACGTTTCCGTTGCCACGCCGGACTTGCTCACGCCATGCAGCCTGTCGGATGAATTTAAGCAGGCATTTTTAGCCGGCTCCCTATATGAAGAAATCAGCATCAAGACGGAGGGCGAATCCATCAGGTCGTACTACACCTTTGACACCGAGCCCAAAGAAGAGTTTGACGAGTACACCCATCCGGAAATTCGCCTCATGCTCTCTGCAAAGGAGGACTAGTAGCCTACGCTCTAATTGCCGCTCGCAAACGCCGTCTATATCTCGAGGTCTAATACTTTTCCCGAGAAGTGAACGGCTAGATTTGGACCCCCGAAGCATCGACATTTTTAGACGTCAAACCCGCAGGATTTGACTGGCAAAACCGCAGGAAATTGCATCTCGAAAGCGCCGATGCTTCGGGGGTCCATTTTGACTCGTTCACTTCTCGGGAAAAGTATTAGACCTCGATTTTCAAGCCACCCAATGCGACAAAGTGGCCGTCCCTTTGTCGCATTATTCGGAACGTAGGGCTTCCACGGGGTCTTTTTTGGATGCGCTGCGGGCCGGCAGCAGGCCAGCGACAACCGTCAGCAGCACCGAAATCGCGATGAGCACCAGCGCGTCCTGCACGGGCAGGCTCATCAGGTTGGGGACCTGTTTGGCCGCAAGCGCCCAGGCATTAACCGGAAAGCTCACGAGCACCACGACGACAATGGCAAAGACGCCGGCGATGAGACCTTCGATAAACGTCTCGGCGTTGAACACGTTTGCCACGTTGCGCTTCGACGCACCGATCGCGCGTAGGATGCCGATCTCCTTCTTGCGCTCCAGTACGCTGATGTAGGTGATGATGCCGATCATGATGGAGCTCACCACCAGACTGATGCTCACAAATGCGATGAGCACCAAGCTGATGGTGTTCACGATATCGGTCACCGAGCCCATGATGATGCCCATGTAGTCGGTGTACGAGATGGCTTGTTCGTCGTGGCCGGCGGCTTTGGCCTGCTTGTTGTACGCATCGATGTGATCAAGCACGCGCTCCTTGGCCTCAAAGTCGCGCGGGAAAATCTTGACCGAAATGGGATCCGCCTCGTCCGCATAGCCCAGCGTGGTCAGGTTGTTGTCGTAGGTGAGCTTCGACGCCTTGGCATAGCTCATCATGAGCGAACTCAGGTCCTCGGCGTCCATGTTGAAATGGATGGCACGAGCAAAGGCGCTCGCATCCACGCGCATGGCGCTCGCCAGGTTGGCAAAACTCGAAGACATCTGCGTCGCCATCTGGCCCATGAGCCCTGCTGCGCCTGCCTTGAGCTGAGCTGATACCGTCGTCGCAATCTGCTCGCTGATTGTCTTGGTCACCTGATCCATAGCCTGCTGCAGATACGGAGCCAGCTGCTTTTGCACATAGTCGGTCATCGCCTGCTGCAGCCGCTCGGCCAGGGCATCGCCGCCGAGCGCTTTGAGCTGGGCCAGGATTTGCTGGGCTGCCGTATCACTCTCAAGATACGCCGAGAATGCGGCAGCAAGCTTTGACGCGTCCTTAAGATCTTCGGGCGACAGCGCCTTAAACTGATCAGACCGCAAAAAGCCCTCAAATAGCTGGTTGGCAAGCGTTCCCACCTGCTGCATTTGCTCGGGCGTGAGTTCCAGACCGTCAAAGATGCCCGAGAAATCTGGGGCCGGCGCTTTGGCCATGATGTCGCTGAAGTCGATGTCCCTCCCAACGCCCGAAAGGTCAATATCCAGCCCGGATAGGTCGATACCAGAAAGGTCCATACCGCCGGCCGCACCCGAGAGCGCTGAGGTATCGAACGAGAACGCGCTCTTCAGCGCCGCCTCGTCCACACTGAACATGCTGCCCAGATCCACGCCTTGTTTGGCCTCGCCCTGCAGTTCATCGAAAGACTTGCCGGTAAACACATCTGTCTCGGGGTGGGCAAGCTGCTCTTGCACAATCTGAGATTTTGCGGCGCGCTCCATAAGCTGGCGAGTCAGAGCATGCGTATAGGCAATGCCCGGAGACAACGCGCTCGCGTTGGCGATCTCGTTAGGTCGCACCACGCCCACAATGTGCACGTCAATACCGTCGGCAACCTTGGCCGTCATAAAGTCGGCATCGTCAGACATGTCAGTCCACATGCCGGTCTCTTCGTTTTTGCGATAGGCATCGGCCGGCGACAGCACCTTAAACGTCGTAGATAGCGCATCGTCGAAGGTAAAGTCGGTACCGGTCTCGGGCGCTTCGACCCCACCGTCAGCCGTCATAGCGCTGTTTACCAGATCGTTGAGCTCATTGATATCCAGCGCACCGATGCTGTAGAGCGTATAGTCGCCCACCGTACCGCGGCTCGAAAGCACCATTACGGCTTCGTTTGCGGACGTGGGCCAATGACCGGCGACGACATCGTACTGGCTGTCGAGCAGGCTCTGGTCGTCGATCATCTCGTTAAAGACCGAGGTTCCCATGGATTCCATGCTCACCGTTGCCGCCGAGCTCGCGCCTCCGCTCATGGCCTCGGTCATGGCGTTGGGCACCAGACGCACGGGCTTCTCGTCTCCCTTGCCCGCGCGATAGACAACCGGCGTTACGCCATAGCCGTACTGAATAGCGTTGACCTCTTTATCGATGCCGTCGCCACCGGTATCGAGCCATGCCTTAAAGCTCGTCATGTCGTTGGACTTAACGCTCGCAAACATATCCTTTACGGCCGTGACCACGGGAATCTTATCGGTTCCCTTAGCCTTGCCGCCGGCACCGTCGTCGGACGAATCCACGTTTTCAGGCGAGTCATCATCCGCAGCCCCCTGCCCGCCCATCATGGACGACAGGTCGTAATCCTGTTTGGAAATGGTGAGCGGGTAGCTCGAGAGCGTATCCTCCTCGACCTTTTTGATGTAGCCGTTCACGCCATTGGAGAGCGCCAAGATCGCCGCGATACCGATAATGCCAATCGAGCCCGCAAAGGCAGTCATGGCCGTGCGGCCCTTCTTGGTCATGAGGTTTCGGGCAGAAAGCCCCAGCGCCGTCACAAAGCTCATCGAGGTTTTGCGCGTAGGCTTAGCCTCGCGACGCGCGGCCTTGGCGACATCGAAGGGGTCGGAATCGTCGGTGATCTTGCCGTCCGCCAGGTTGACGATGCGCGTGGCGTACTGGTACGCCAGCTCGGGATTGTGCGTGACCATAATAACCAGACGGTCGCGCGCCACATCCTTGAGCAGATCCATGACCTGTACGGATGTCGTTGAATCCAAAGCGCCGGTCGGCTCGTCGGCAAGGACGATCTCAGGGTCATTTATCAGGGCGCGGGCAATGGCCACGCGCTGCATCTGACCGCCCGAAAGCTGGCTCGGGCGCTTGTTAACGTGCTCGCCCAGACCAACTGCCTCGAGCGCCTTGCGTGCACGCTGGCGGCGCTCGGCATGGCCCACACCCGTGAGCGTCAGCGCCAGCTCAACGTTTTCCAAAATGGTCTGATGCGGAATGAGGTTATAGCTCTGGAACACAAAGCCGATGCGGTTGTTGCGATAGGCATCCCAATCGCGATCGTGAAAGTCCTTGGTCGAGATGCCGTCGATCAGCAAGTCACCAGAATCAAAGTGGTCCAGTCCCCCGATAACGTTGAGCATCGTAGTTTTACCCGAGCCCGAGGGACCCAGAATGGCCACGAACTCGTTATCGCGAAAAGACAGGCTTACGCTGTCGAGCGCCACCTGCGTAAACGACTGGGTAACGTACCTTTTGCAAATTCCTTTGAGCTCCAGCATGGACGGCAACCTCTCCTGCGCAGGCACCCTGCCCGCTCTCCCCCGCCGTTCGTATTCGACGCGTTTGTCCTACTCTATTCCTATTTTTTGCCGGCGCCAGTGAGGAATGTAACGAAGCACGCCAAATAACGTCCAGAATGGCACCAAAAAAGAGGCCCCGAACGGAACCTCTTTACGGCAGAGCTTATCTTGAAAGACAGCGGACTACTTCGCACAGCGGCGCACGATAAAGTAAACG
>CABQMF010000070.1 GCA_902465265.1 uncultured Collinsella sp.
AATACCGACCGTTCACCCGTAAATCCTTGTTGCTCTTCCAAAAATGTCTTACGTTGTCATTTCGCAATGCCTTCCTTAAGCGGGAAGGTTTCCGGGCAGTCCTGACCATCCATCGACGACCAGTTCCATCCACATGCATCGCGCATCGAGCAGCAAAGGAGCTCTATGGACGCCATCGTAAAGATGCTCGAAAAGCATCAACCGTTCTTTGAGAAGATCTCGAGGAACATCTACCTCCAGGCCATTAAGGACGGATTCCTTGGGTGCATGCCCATCGTCCTCACCTCTTCGATCTTTCTGCTGATCGCCACGCTTCCCGGCGTGGTCGGCATCACGTTGCCCCAGCCGCTCATCGACTGGTGCAACAAGCTGTACAACTTCACCATGGGCGTCATGGGCATCATGGTTGCCGGCACCACCGCCAAGAACTTTACGGCTTCCATGAACCGTCGCATGCCCGCCGGCAAGGTGCTCAACGACGGCTCCACCATGGTTGCCGCCCAGTGCAGCATGCTGCTGCTCGCAGTCACGCAGTTCACCACCAAGTTCAACGGCTCCGAACTTTCGGTCTTCGATTGCACCAGCATGGGCACGCGCGGTCTGTTCTCGGCCTATATCGCCGCGTTCATTACCGTGTGGGTCTACAAATTCTGCGTCTCGCGCGATCTGACCATTAAGCTGCCCAAGGAGGTCCCGGGCGCCATCGCTCAGAACTTCCGCGACATTATTCCCTTTGGCGGCGCCGTCATCATCTGCGGCATCATCGATGTCATCGTGCGCAACCTCATGGGCGTTCCGTTCTCCGAGCTGCTTATCAAACTGCTCTCCCCGCTCTTTACCGCTGCAGAAACCTATCCTGGCCTTATCCTTATCCAGGCAGCCACCGCGTTCTTCTGGTTCATCGGCGTCCACGGCCCCTCGATCGTCCAGCCGGGCATCGACCCCATCCGTCTTGCCAACCAGGCCGAGAACCTGCAGGTTCTGCTGGCCGGTGGTCACCCCGCCCACTCCCTCACCTTTAACATGTCGCTCGTGGGTGAGTTCGGCGGCACCGGCGCCACGTTCATCGTGCCGCTTCTGCTGATTCTCTTTATGAAGTCCAAGCAGCTCAAGGCCGTCGGTAAGGCCTCGATTGTTCCTGTTGCCTTCGCCGTCAACGAACCGCTGCTCTTTGGCGCGCCGATGATCCTTAACCCCTACATGCTCATCCCCTTTGTTGCCGCTGGTTGCGTCAACGTGAGTGTAGCCAAGTTCTTTATCGATAACGTGGGCATGAACGGCTTCTCCTTCGTGGTGCCTTGGGCTACCCCTGCCCCCATCGGCATCTTCATCACCACGAACTTCCAGCTTATTGCCCTGGTATTTGTCGCGATCATCATCTTGCTGGACGCCATCATCTACCTACCGTTCTTGAAGGCGTACGATAAGCTGCTCTGCGACCAGGAGGCCGAGCGCGTCGCCGAGCTGGGTCTCGAGTCCGATGGTGCCGCTGCCATCGCCGCCAACGCCCCTGCGCCCGCTGTCGAGCAGGCTACCGCTTCCGTCGAGACGACTGTTGCCGCCGCCGACAGCAAGCCTGTCGCCGATCAGCCCGAGTCCGCTGCCGATGCATCCGCCAGGAAGGATGTCGATGGCCTGAAGGTCCTCGTCCTGTGCGCCGGCGCCGGCACCTCTGCCATGCTCGCCAACGCCATCAAGGAAGGTGCCGCACAGACCGGAGAGAACATCGCTTCCTCCGCAGGTGCCTATGGCCAGCACACTGCCATCATGGATCAGTACGACGTCATCGTGCTCGCCCCGCAGGTTCGTAGCTACTACAACGACATGAAGGCCGACACCGATCGTCTGGGCATTAAGCTGCTCGCTCCCCGCGGTAAGGAATATATCGACCTTACTCGCGACCCCGCTGGCGCCATCAAGTGGCTCCGCGAGAACCTCGACTAGTTCCTCCCTCTATTGGTGCCCGGATCCCCAGTTCGGGCACCTCTCCCTATTCATATCCCACAGAAAGGATGCCTCATGAACAACCCCATGCAGTTCCCCGACGGCTTTGTGTTTGGCGGCGCCACCGCCGCTTACCAGGTTGAGGGCGAGACCCGCACGCACGGCAAGGGCAAAGTGCCCTGGGACGATTTCCTGGCTGCTCAGGGTCGCTTCTCCCCCGACCCCGCAAGCGATTTCTACAACAAGTATCCGGTCGATATCAACCTGTGCCAGCGCTTCGGCATCAACGGCATTCGCGTCTCCATCGCTTGGAGCCGTATCTTCCCCAGTGGCACCGGCGAGGTTAACCCCGAGGGCGTCGCTTTCTATCACGAGCTTTTTGCCACCTGCAACAAAGCTGGCGTTATTCCCTATGTCACGCTCGATCACTTTGACACGCCCGAGGCCTTCTACCAGGACGGCGGCGAGGGCTTCCTTACGCGCACGACCATCGATGCCTTTGTCGAGTACGCCAAGTTCTGCTTTGCCGAGTTCACCGAGGTCAAGCACTGGTTTACCTTTAACGAGATTCCCGCGACCGCCGAGGGCAGCTTTATCGTTGGCAACTGGCCGCACGGCGAGAAGTATCGCCTGGACAAGGCCTTCCAGCTCATGCACAACATGATGGTGGCCCACGCCAAGGCTGTCGTCGCCTTCCATGAGGGCGGCTTTGAGGGCGAGATCGGCATTGTCCAGAACCTGGAGCCCAAGTATCCCCTCGACCCCAACAACGCCGCCGACTGCGAGGCAGCTCGCATGGCCGACGTCATCAACAACCGCTGGGTACTCGACGCCACCTTCCGCGGCCACTATGCAGCCGACACCATGGAAGCTGCGACCAAGCTGGCCCATATCGCCGGCGGCGAGCTCGACGTCCGCGACGAGGACGTCGCCGCGCTGACCGCCGCGCTCCCCTACAACGATTGCCTGGGCGTCAACACCTATAAGTGCCAGTTCCTGCGTGCCGCCGAGGGCGAAAACGACATCAACCACAATGGCACCGGCGACAAGGGCTCCTCGCGCTGGTTCCTCAAGGGCGTGGGCGAGTCATGCGTGCGCGAAGGCGTACCCACCACCGATTGGGACTGGATCATCTATCCCGAGGGCCTCTACGACCTGCTGCTCCGCATTAAGAACGATTACCCCAACTATAAGAAGATCTACATCACCGAGAACGGCATGGGCTATAAGGACGACTTTGAGGACGGCTTTATCGATGACGCCCCTCGTATCGACTACATGCGCCAGCATCTCGCGTGGATCCTCAAGGCGATCGACGGCGGCGTAAACGTCGACGGTTACTTTGTGTGGTCGCTGCAGGACCAGTTCTCCTGGACCAACGGCTATAACAAGCGCTATGGCCTGTTCTACATCGACTTCGAGACTCAGGCTCGCTATCCCAAGGCGAGTGCGTACTGGTACAAGAACGTCGCGGAGACCGGCCTGCTCATGGCCTAACTTTTGCCGTATACCCCCTGTCGGCCGCATGCGAATCCCTCCACGGGTTCGCATGCGGCCTTTTTTGTTTTGGCTCGGCCCGAGCAGGCCGTTCGTCTCGATTTGTAACATCTAGCAGGGATTTTCGGTCTTACCTGTTACAGATCAAGACAAACGAGCGGCCCGAACTTGAAGATCTCGATCTGTAACACGTAACCGAGTATTCCGGCCCTACCTGTTACAGATCGAGACAAAAGGGTAGCCCGAAGCAGAATATCTCGATCTGTAACATCTAACCCGGTTTTCTACTCCCAACTGTTGCAGATTGAGATAATTCGACGACGCCGACGTTTTAATATACCGTGGTACAATTGTGTCCCAACGCAAAGGAGGTACCCATGTCAGCTTGTGTGCCCGTCCGAGATATGAAGGACACTGCTGCATTCACCACGCTTGTTGAGTCTGAGCGCGACGTCACCGTAACTAAGAACGGCTACGAGGCCATGCACTGCATCAGCAGCGACCAGTATCGCCTCATGCAAGAAGAAATCGCAAAGGCAAAACTGCTGTCTCGTATGATGTTGGCAGAAGACGAAATATCGCAAGGCGACTACAGCGACTACGAATCCTTCGCGGCTTCGATACGAGACAAATATGATCTATAACGTCGTAATCCTCAAAAGCGCGCGATATGAGTACGAGAGTATTGTCGGATACCTTGCTCAAATCCTTAAGAATCCGCGTGCAGCAGGCAATTTTGTCGCTGAGTTTGAATATCAGCTTGACCTGCTTCGCGAGCAGCCGCTTTTACGTCCCCTCTCGCACATGCAAGAGCTGGCGGCACGTAATTATCGGTCGTTTCCCGTCAACAACTACGTGTGTCTATACAAGTTTGAGCACGAAACAATCTATATCGCCCACATCTTTCATCAGTCACAGGACTACGCCCGCCTGGTCTAGCCCACAAGCTGAATATTTGTTTTGAATCAATGCGTTGAGAAGGCGCACCTTGATCAAAAACTCTTTGATGCATGCACCACGAGCAAATCGAGTTCTATCTTCACGGGATTTGACAAGGGCGAGCCAACGTCCCGCTCGGACCCAAAGGAAGCAGAGTCATTTGCATCGTCGACCTAGCGGAGATGACCTTTGGGTCACATAGATGGAAGGCAGTTTGTCGGTGACTCGGAGAGCGCCAATGCGATCTCACGACGGTTGCGCTCATTGTCTCAATTAGATACTCAACGAAATACGGCCCCGCAGCTCAATAAGCTGCGGGGCCGTACCATACACCGACGAATCAACGACGAAGTGCATCCACTATTTGGCCAGCTCCTGAACGATCCAGTCAATTGCACCTTCGGGATCGTTGGTAAGGTCGATATACTCCTTGCCCCTTGTGGTGAGCAGTTTAATTCCAAGGCGATCGGTATCGGCCTTCATAGCGTCATAGTACATGCGTGCCTGGGGCGCCAGAACAATCACGTTGTACTGATCCATCGTCTCATAGTGGCTTCCGTACGCACCGGACTGAGAAACCAGATCGATACCCTTAGCAGCGGCACCTTCGCGAAGAGCATTTGCCAAGAGAGTCGAAGTGCCGGCACCCTGGCAAAGCACAAGCACGCGGATCTGCTCCGCCTTGTCCTTTACCGCCTCGAGAGCTTTTGCGACATTTTCCTGTGCGGCAATAGCATCTGCATCCGAGTTTCCTGCAGTCTCCTTTGCAGACTCTTCCAAACAAAGCTGATGGTCATACGCCTTGCAGAACGGATAGTAAATCACAAAGTCAACGACCAACAGCACTGCCATCAATACGAGAGAACGCAGATCGAGACCCGTGGTGAGGAACGCACCAATTGGGCCGGGAAGCGCCCACGGCATGGTATACATGGGGGCGTTCATTCCAATGACGTCAATGAAAAATTTACCGATAATGGCGTTGACCATAGGAGCCACTAGGAAGGGCACGAACATATAGGGATTGAGAACAATCGGCATACCGAAGATAACGGGCTCGTTAACTCCAAAAATCACCGGGATAATCGATGCCTTGCCCATGGCTTTAAGCTGCTTGGAGCGCATAAACATGATCAGGATAATAGGAACGATGAACGTGCAGCCAGAACCGCCCAGACCGCCGATGAAGCTTGTAAAGTCCTGCGTGAGAGCAATTGACGGGTGTCCACCTGCTTGGAAGACCTCAAGATTGGTAACGGTATTGCCGTAGAGCGCAGCATTGATCGGACTCATGACAACCGAAGCACCGTGGATACCCATAAATTGGAAAAGTGCGACCGCGCCTTCGATAAGCGCCATGCCAGGATAGGTGTCGACCGCGGAGAACAGCGGCGAGATGAGAGCGGATACCAAATTGGCGAACGGCACAGCAAGCAGCTTGCGGCTCGCAAGATCGATAAAAGCGCACGCAAGGATCGAAAACCCAAATGCAAAGATATCGCGAAAACTCTGCGCAATAGAGCCAGGGACCTCTTTGGGAAGCTTGATCGTCACATTATGGCTAATGCACACCTTATAGATATTAACGGTCAAGAATGCGGCTACGAACGCAGCGAGAAAACCCTTGGTTCCCATATAGCCGGTTTCAAAAACAGATGTATCTGCTCCGCCAATCGAGACAACATCGTTCGTCACCGATAGCAAGAGCATGCCGCACATGGCACAAACCATGCACGAGGTGGGGTTGAGAGATTTACCCGAAGGCATGCGACGGTTCATCGACATGGCAAGTGAGCTCGCCGTGGTGCCGGCCACCATAATGCCAAGAAGTCCCATGGTATATGCATAGATTTTATTGAAGAAATCCAGCACCTCAGACGGAAGCGTGATGCCTACATAGGCAGGGAGCGTCGAAAGAAGAAGGAACAGGCTCGAGAACAGCACAATTGGCATATTCGAGAGAAAGCC
>CABQMF010000071.1 GCA_902465265.1 uncultured Collinsella sp.
TTCGGCATGTGAACAATAACCCACAGGGCAGCTATCGTTTGGCCCAACCCATATAGGAAGATAGCAATCGTCTTTCGGTATTATATAAGGCTTATGGGAGACAACACCAATGCAAACAGTTTTCTCCATTTACATCGCCTCATGCGTCTCGTACACGTGGGCGTCAGCCTTCGACGCCTCGGACAGGCCGTCATTGATCTTGGCGCACAGATCGCAGGTCGAGCAGGCGTCGAGCTGCTCCTTGGTCACGCGGCCCGCCTCGTAGTCGCGCACGACCTTGAGCTCATGCATGTCGTAGGGCCTCTTGGTGAACAGGGCCTTCACCTTGTGCTTGAGCACCCACCAGCCGGGCTTCCAGATGTACTTGTGCATGGCCGGGCTCACCGAGCCAATCATCCAGCAGTTGCGGTCGCAGTGGCGAACCTTCGCGCGGACCTTCTCGGCCTGGTCGGAGTTCCACAGCTCGTCCCAGGACTCCTCGTTGAGGTTGCCCATGACCTCCTTGTCCTTGGTGCCGTTGCAGGGCATCACATCGCCGTAGGGATCGATGAAGAAAGTGTCGAACGCCATGTCGCAGGGCAGCAGGCGCGGCTGGCCGTAGATGTAGTTGATCAGGCCGTGGTTGAAGTAGGCGCGGAACCACTTCTTGGGGCTGTTGGACCTGAGCAGCTCGTTGACCAGGTCCTCGAAGTTCTTGGCCACCATGGGACGGTTGTGGATGATGTTCTTTGCCTCGACGAAGTAGAAGCTGTTGTGCAGCGACGCCGTGGCGAACTCCATGCCCAGCTCGTCGGAGATTTTGTAGAGGGGCACCAGGTCGGGCGCGTTGAGGTCCTGCACCGTCATGCCGAAGCCCACGTCGGGGTGCTTGAGCTCGACGAGCTTCTTGAGCGTGGCGTAGCCGCGGTTGTAGCCGTTCTCCAGGCCGCGGATCTTGTCGTTGGTCTGCTGCAGGCCCTCGATGGAGATGCGGATGCCGACGTTGGGGAACTCCTCGCACAGGTCGATAATGCGGTCGGTGAAGAAGCCGTTGGTGGAGATCACGATGCGGTCGGACTTCTTGTAGAGCTCGCGCACGATGTCCTTGAGGTCCTGGCGGATGAAAGGCTCGCCGCCGGTGATGTTGGTGAAGTACATCTTGGGGAGCTTCTTGATGGTCTCGATGGAGAGCTCCTCCTCCGGGCGGCTGGGAGCCTTGTAGCGGTTGCACATGGTGCAGCGCGCGTTGCAGCGGTAGGTGACGATGACGGTACCGTTGAGTTTCTTTTCGGCCATGTGGGTTAGTTTCCCTTCTTGCTATCGATGAGCTCCCGGTAGAGAGCCACGAGATCGTTCATGTACTTGTCCTGCGAGCAGCGATCGAGAACGTAGGAGCGGCAGTTCTCCTGCATCGCCGCGTAGGCGTCCCCGTCTTGGACTAACGCCGCGCCGCGCAATATCGCCTGGGACAGAGACTCGACATCGCCCGGCTCGCAAAGAAGGCCGGTGCGACCTTCTTCAACAAGCTCGGGTATTCCGCCGATATTGGTGCCGATCACGGGCGTGCCAAGGGCGAACGCCTCAACGATGGAATAGGGCATATTCTCTCGCCAACGCGAGCTCGCGACGGCCAAGGCGGCACGCTCCGTGTAGCGCCGCATGTCGGCACCGCTCTGAAAGCCGACCAGCTCGATGCGACCTGAAGCTTCGGGGCCCGCGGCCGCGATCCTGTCTTCGATGCTTTGCCTCTCGGGTCCGTCTCCGGCAATCACGAGTCTTAGGTTGCCGGGCAGGGACGGAAGCACATTGATGAACGCATCGACGAGTATGTCCACGCCTTTCTCGCTCGAGAGGCGCCCGAAGAACAGGAGGTAAGGATCGTCTCGATCGGTTCTATCTGTACCGTCTGCCGCGTTGTCTAAAATCTCCTGTTTTGCGAAGTTCTGCATATAGACGACTTGCTGGACGGGAAAACCGCCCTCGAGAAGCTTGTTCCTCATGAATTGCGAGGGGGCAACGATGCGGTCGATCTTGCTGTACGAGCGATGCAGCTTAAGATAGTCCGCTTCGAGCATGCCCATACCGCTCTTTGCGGTGGAACCCTTCACGCATTTACGCTTTAGGCAATTATAGAAACGACCGCCCGAACAGGCATCGCACACAGCACCCGAACCATCGAGCATCACGTAATTGGGGCAGACCAGAATGTAATCGTGGGAAGTGAACAGGACCGGAACCCTATGCTTTTTGAGATACGGGGCGTCCAGAATGGAGAGCGTGATCTGTCGATGCACGAGATTCATGTGCACGACGTCCGGGTGGACACGCTCGCAGAGGGCTTGGAATTTATCCCTTGCCTCTTTTGAATAAATCAGTGAGGTCGCCGCCGTAACTTTCTGAGACAGCGACGTGGGACCGTTGTAGTCTTTTGCGGACACAAAGAGGTCGGAGTCCTCGCAGGGAACGTTCTCCGAACCCTCCATTGCAAAGAAATGTACCTCGTGCCCAAGGGCCTTCAGGCCCTCAGCGAGTCCGAAGTAGTATGTCTCGGAACCGCCCTTGAGGTAATGGAACTTATTGACCAAGATAATCTTCATCGGGCACTCCCCCTGTAGAGTTCGAGGGTCCGCTCGACGACGGAGTCCCAGTTGTAGGTTTTCTCGACGTGCGCCTTGGCGGCGGTGCCGAGGGTGCCTGCGCGGCCAGCGTCCGCGAGCAGGTCTCGCAGCGCGGCCCGCAGGGAATCGGCACTCCCCTTCTCGAACGTCACGCCGCTGCCCGCGAGGACATCCGCGCACTCGGGGATGTCGCTCGTCACGCAGCAGCAGCCGTATGCCATGGCCTCCAGCAGGCTCATGGGCATGCCCTCCACGTCGGAGGGCAGCACGTAGGCGTAGCAGTTGGAGTACAGCTCGGCCAGGGGCTCGCCGTTGACGAACCCGGTGAAGAGGATGCGGTTGTCGCCCTGGGCGGCATCGCGAAGGGACGCCTCGTACTCGGAGGTGTCCGAACCGCCGCCGGCGATGACGAGCCTCTTGTCCGTATCGAGCTCCCTGAAGGCCTCGATCAGGAGTTCGGGGCGCTTCTCGGGGACGAGCCTGCCAAGGTACAGCAGGAAGGAGCCCGTATCGAGCCCCCACTTCTCCTTTATCTGGCTGGCCGGCCTCGGCCGCTTCGGCTCGATACCGTTGGGGATGAACGTCGCCGTGCGGCCGTAGGCGCCCTCGAAGTAGGACTGGGCCGATTTGGACAGGACGACGAGGCCGTCGGCCTTGGTGGCGGCGGCCCTCTCCCCCATCTTGATGTACGTGCTGGCGAGCCTGCCCCACTTGGCGCGCTGCCAGTCCAGGCCGTGGATGGTGGCCACGGTTCGGATGCCCGCACGCTTTGCCAAAGGCAGCGGCACGCAGGGGCCCTCGGCGTGGTAGTGGATCACGTCGGGTCTGTCCTTGATGGCGGCCAGGGTGGCAAAATATGAGGACGAGAGGGCGGCGAGGCCCTTCTTGTCGATTGTCCTAACCGGCACGACGCGCACGCCGTCGACCGTGCGCTCGCGGCCGTCCGCGGCGTCGCCGGTCATGACATCGCTGCCCGAACGGTCGTAGCAGGTGACCTCGTGGCCGAGCGCCGCCATGCGGCGGGCGAGCTCGGTAACGACGACCTCCACGCCGCCCTCGCGGGAGCCGTACCTCTTGTGCCCGATCATCGCGATGCGCATCTAGCACGCACCCTTGCCGGTGATGACCTCGATCACCGTGAGGACGACGATCTTGAGGTCCGTGACGGGTCCGCGCTTGGCGATGTACTCGAGGTCACGGCGGACCATGCCGGCGAAACCGGTCGAGTTGCGCTCCGTGACCTGCCACCAGCCGGTGATCCCGGGCTTGACGGCCAGGCGCTGCAGGTCGAACTCGGTGTACTCGGCCACCTCGTTGGGCAGCGGCGGACGCGGGCCGACGACGGACATCTGGCCCAGGAACACGTTCACGAACTGCGGGAACTCGTCGATGGAGTGCTTGCGGATGAACTTGCCGATCTTCGTTACGCGCGGGTCGTCCCTCATCTTGAACATGGCGCCGTCGATCTCGTTTCGCCCCTTGAGCTCGGCGAGGCGCTCGTCGGCGTCCTTGTACATGCTGCGGAACTTCCACATGCGGAAGGTGGACAGCCTGCCGTCGCGGTGGGTCTGGCCCACGCGGATCTGGCTGTAGAACGGGTTGCCCTCGCTCTCCAGGCGGATGGCCGCGGCAAGCACCAGGCTGGGTATGGCGATGACGGCCAGCACGAGGCCGCTGAACACGATGTCGAACGCGCGCTTCACGGCACGGTAGCCCAGGCGCGTGCGGTCCCAGTCCTTCACGGCCTGCATGGCCTTGTAGCGCACGCTCACCTCGCCGCGATTCATGGCCTGGGCTATAAGCGCGGCCCCCACCGGCGCGTTTTGCCCTGTCACTTCTTTAGTAGTCAAGTTCAAATTCACGTCCCTGTCCCCAGGGATCCCCCAATCGATGAATTCAAATTGCGAATGAATTGCCAGTGCGACGTACCCTTACGTCTTACTGGGCACGTCTAACGGAAGCAGCTCCCTAAAAGCGGAATCGCCTTCGCCCACGTCTACCAGGCACCAGCGCTTATGACGGTCGATCTTCTTTACACGGGCCTCTTGCCCCACCAAGGGCCCCTGCTCTATGTGCAGCACGCCGTCTTCTATGCGGGCGACGCTGTTGCGCACCACGCCGTCGTCGTCGAGCACGCTGCGGTACCAGTCCTGCGCATCGTCCGGCATGGGCGCATAGGCCCGTTCCCTGCTGCCGGCAATGCGGCAGCCAAAGCTCAGCTGGGCCAAGGCTTTATCGAGCAGGGCGGCATCGCGCGTGGCGACGAAGAAGTATTCCTTGTACATAGGTTTGGTTTGGAGCGACCAGACGCCGTCCCGCTTAAACCAGAACTCCTTTTGCATTACAAAAGCGTCCTGCATCAACTCGTGCGGGATAATGCGGCGGACCTTGTCGCAAGTCTCGCGCTCTTTACCGTTGAGGGTGTGGACCAGATACCAGCGGACGCGGCCATGCTGGCTGTTGGTGATGGCGCCGTTAAAGGCACCGGGCAGCCGCTCTTGGCGCCGCATCGTCTGTTCCATCTCTCGCCCCCTTAACTTGCATCCGCGACACACGCGGTTGCAGGGGCGTTAAGAACAGGCTTCTCGCTCGCAGCTAGGCGCAGTCGCAAAAGTACAGTTTTTCGTATCTTTCGACGAAGCTCATTATACGAATAAATCCAGACCGTTTTCCCAGATTGCGCAAATTGCGGCGCGAGCGGACACATCTCCATACCCCTCTACAAAAACCTGTACCTTTTTGCACAACAAAAAAGCCGCTCTAACCAGCGGCTTTTCTTCTATAGACAACAAAAAAGGCGACCGCCCAATAGGACGATCGCCTTTGTTAATTCTTGCTAGCTTGTGCTAGGCGCGAGTCTTAATCTCCTCGGTCACCTTGGCAACAAACTCGTCGACGCTCATCTGAACGGTCTCGTTGGAGCGATCACGGACGGAGATGTTGCCGGCCTCGACCTCCTTCTCGCCCAGGATGAGCATGTAGGGCACGCGGTCGATGCTGCGGGCCTCGCGGATCTTGTAGCCGATCTTCTCGTCGCGGTCGTCGCAGACCACGCGAATGCCGGCCTCCTCCAGCTTGGCGCACACCTCGTGGGCGTAGTCGCGGCTCTTCTCAGAGACGGGAAGCGCCTTGACCTGCACGGGAGCCAGCCAGGTGGGGAACTTGCCCGCAAAGTGCTCAATCAGAATACCGATGAAGCGCTCGATGGAGCCAAAGCACACGCGATGCAGCATAATGGGGCGCTTCTTGGTGCCGTCGGCGTCCACGTACTCCAGGTCAAAGTTGAGCGGCATCTGGAAGTCGAGCTGGACGGTGCCGCACTGCCAGGTACGGCCGAGTGAGTCCTCCAGGTGGAAGTCGATCTTGGGGCCGTAGAAGGCGCCGTCGCCCTCGTTGA
>CABQMF010000072.1 GCA_902465265.1 uncultured Collinsella sp.
ATAATAGTAATAGTACTGACGAAACTGTTGATTACTCCTAAAAGTGCAGGTCAGCCCTAAAAAGAGAATCGACAGGAACCTGTGTGCAACCGGGTATGTTTTCCACGTTCAAAACCTGCGCAAAACTTTTCATCACCGCGGCTCGAGTTTTTGACACCTTATAACCGCCGTTTCAACAAGTTTTCAACAGGTGTGTCCATTTACCTACGAGCGCAGTGTAATTTTATCGCGCAGCGACTTGAGGTCTTCGGTAACAGTCCGGTCTTCCTGAATCATCTTCTGAACCTTTTTATAGCTCGTGCTGACGGTCGAGTGGTTGCGGTTGCCAAACTCGGCGCCCACGGCCGTCGTCGTCATCTCGCACATCTCGATCGCCAGGTAGATAGCGATATGGCGCGCCTTGGCGATATTGGCGTTGCGGCGAGGCCCGATGAGTTCCTCGTGCGTCACACCGTATTGCTCCTCGATGACGGACTGGACCGTCTGCACATTGATCTTCTTGGCCGATGTGTCGAAGTACTGGTTGGCGATGGCGTCGATGTCGTCAAAGGTGAGCTCCCTGCCCTCGCGCTCGCGATCGCCCGCTTCGCCGGCGCAACGCTCGCAAAAGCTCTCGAGCTCGCGAATGTTGGTGCCCGAGACCTCGGCCATGTGTTTAAAGTGCGCGTCGGTCAGATGTCCGCCGCCGCCCCCGTAGGCCGCCAGCAGCGAGTCGTTGCCCGCCTCGGGTGCGGCGGCGATCGTGTTCTCGTAATAACGCTGCAAGATCTTGTACTTCATCTCGTAGCTGGGCTCCGCCACCAGACACAGCAGACCGGCATTAAAGCGACTGGTCAGGCGCTCGTCCATATTGAGGTCCTTGGGGGCGCGGTCGGCGGCGATCACGACCTTCTTGTTGTTGCGGATAAATTCGTCCATCAACTGGAAGAAGTAATCCACGCTCGCGCGCTTGCCAATGATGTTCTGGATGTCATCGATGATAAGCACGTCGACGCCGTGGTACGCCTGCATAATGGGGGCGTTGCTCTTCTTTTGGCGGTCGAATT
This sequence comes from uncultured Collinsella sp., assembly GCA_902465265.1. Lineage (GTDB taxonomy): Bacteria > Actinomycetota > Coriobacteriia > Coriobacteriales > Coriobacteriaceae > Collinsella. The sequence goes on from CABQMF010000072.1 coordinate 1,047, forward strand.
CCGTCATCAAGTCGTCCAGATATGCCTGCGAGTTGGCGTACTTCACCTTGATCTCGGGTGATTTCTCTGCCAGCTCGTTTTTGATGGCGAGCAGCAGGTGCGTCTTGCCCAGGCCCGATTTGCCGTAGATGAACAGCGACGTGCAGGTGCCGGGCGTGTCTGCAAGCATGGCGAATTTGAGCGCCGATCGGTAGGCAAGACTGTTCTCCGGTCCGAAGACGAAGTTTTCAAACGTGAATTTCGAATTCGCTGCGAGGGGTGCCCCGTCTGCGTTTTTCTCGACTGCTGCCGGGGCCGCCGCCGAAGGTGCTGCCGGCGCTGCGGACGAACTCGCGCTTTTCGCCGGTGGCCTGCCATTCATTTGGGTCATCATGCGGCGGAAATCGTCGGCGGACAACGTGTTTTTGATTGCAATGCCCGATTCCTCGCCGGGTGTCGCCTCGTGTGCGACGGGCATATGCGTGGCGGTCGGGATGGGCGAGGGGGCTGGCTCTACCGCCGGTGCGACCGAAGCGGTCGGCTGCGGTGCCATGGTTTCACGGGAAACATCGTCGTGTCGAGGCTCGGGCGCCGGCGTTGCCGCTTCGGTGGCGGTCGCTACCGGGTGAGTGACTGGGGTCGTATTTGCCGAGGCACCTTGCGGTGCCACGATATTGAGCGCGATCGGCGCAAAGGCGATATCTTCCAGATAGGCCTCGATGGTCGGCTGATGCTTTTTGAGCTGAGCGATGGCAAAGCGTGAAGGGGCCTCAATCGTCAGAGTGTCCTCGGTTAAACTCACGGCGCGCGATTGTCCCAGCATATTGATGAGGCGTGCATCTTGGCCGTCGCGCTGACAAAAGGCGATGGCATCCCCCAGGATGATGCTTGCTTCCTCGTCCACTGTCTCTCCCGTTCCTTAACTTTGGGCTCGCACGCGAGCGCTGCCTATTTCGGTCAGATGATATTTCTGGCCATGTTTGAATACCAAGCCGGCCTGTGCCAAGTCGTTGAGCGTTCGCGACCACGTGGGCGCCGAGTTTCCAAACGCTCGTGCCAGGTCGGTCGCGCCACACTCCTGGTTTTGAGCCAGATAGCCCAGTGCCGCTTCGCCGCGTTCGCTCACAAATACGTTTTGCTGCGGCTGTGCATATTGATTCGCCGCATTAGGATACATCATTTGAGCTGCTGGTTGTTGAGAACTCTGCATGGGCAGCGGCTGCTGTTGAAAACTTTGCGGCCACTGTTGGTAAGGCTGCGGGGGCATCTGCTGGGCCCATGGGTTGTACTGCGCCTGGGGCATCTGTTGGTACGGCTGCTGGTATCCCAGCGGGTATTGCTGGGGGTATGCCTGCGCATATCCCGTTTGCGGCGCGTATTGAGCCGGATACCCTTGCGGGTTCGGTTGATAGGGCATCTGCTGTGCAGACGATGTACCCGCCATCTGCTGCAAGGTTCCCACATCCTGGCCCATAGCTGGCTCTGCATCGGGTATGTTCTGGGGAATCGCGCCCAAGGGTGCCTGGGGCTCTTGCATGGGGGCCATGCCAGGCTGCTGCATGGGGGCCATTTGCTGTTGCACCTGTTGCATCGCAGCGGGTTGCTGCGTGAAGGCGCCCGGCATGGGATATGCCTGCCGCTCTGTTTCGGGTCGCACGGCTGCCCCGCGCCCGCCAGCACGCTCGATTTCCTGCACGCGCTTGGGGTTCAGACTTACCGTCACGACGGTGCCGTTGCCCATGTTGTCCTCGATGGAGACGGCGCCGCCGGCGTTTTCCAAGTACTCCTGCACCATGGGAAACCCGGCGCCGGTGCCGCGGATATACCGTTTCATCTTGCTGTTTGCGCTGGTTACGCCAAAGTCGAAGGCACGCTCTTTGTCGTCGATGCCCGGACCCTGATCGGCGAAGCGGATGGTGTCGCCACCGTCGAGAATCGAGATAATGGGCTCTGCGAAATGCGCGTGGATAAAGTTTTCGACAATCTCGCGGATAACCATCAGCGAGATGCGTCCTCCCTGTTCTTTCATGCACTGGTAGACGGTGTTAGTTGTCTCTTCCAAGTAGGTACGGACGTCTTGCGGTTCGATGACGATGACACGTGGTGTCGACAGCATGTCGTCGTAGACCGCGATGCGCGCTGCATACATGGCCTTCGGTGCTTGTGCGGTGACCTGCTCGCTCTCGTTGCGTTCCTCGCGCACGCCGGTGATGTGCTCGTTGTCGGGTGCCGGATCACCGGAATCGACCATGGTGTAGAAGTCGTCAGACATGCCGCTCGCAATCTTTCAAAAGGTTTTGAACAAATAGTAGCTCACCACGCAATGTTTCTCATCTTTCGACAAGTTTTCAAAACCTGTTGAAAACTTTGGAAAACGGACGAAAAGTTCTCAACATTTCCAACATGACCTGTTGAAAACTCGATGAAATTTCGTGAAAAGTTGCCTGCTGCCTCAAATGCCGGTTCTGCTTATGGGGGAACCGTGTACTCTTTGCAACCTTTCACCTTTGATTTCTTGACATTTGAACATTGATTTCCCTACAATCTTCAAGCTCACGTGTCTATATCTGCGTCCGCGCCCCCGCGGACACTCGAAATGCAGCAGGAGGAACTTAAGATGAAGCGTACGTATCAGCCTAATAAGCGTAAGCGTGCCAAGACCCATGGCTTCCGTGCCCGTATGGCCACTAAGGGTGGTCGTGCCGTGCTCGCCCGTCGTCGTGCCAAGGGCCGCAAGCGTCTCACTGTCTAGCAGCGATACACACATCTCGCATGAAGACTATTAAGTCTCGGCAAGATTTCGAGCATGTGTTCAGTCAGGGGCGTCGTTTCAATCACCCTCTGATTCGAATGACCATATGTGAATCGGTTGGCGAAGGCGACTCCGGAAGGGTCGCCTTCGTTGGTGCTAAACGACTCGGTTGTGCTGTGGTGCGCAACCGATCTAAGCGTGTGATGCGCGAGGCCGCCCGCAGCTGTGGATTTCCCGTTGCGGGTTATGACATCATCTTGTTCGCGACTCCCAAGACGAGGGTTTCCTCGCCTCAGGAGATGGACAAGGCATTGCGTTCGCTTATGAAACGCGCCGGCGTTGCCGGGGAGGAGCGATGAGCAATCACGTTTTGCGACGTGTTGCCATCGCTCCTATTCGCATATATCAACAGGTTATTTCGCCCTTATTGCCTGACGCCTGCATTTATTACCCAACGTGCTCACAATATGCTATCCAAGCGATTGAGAAGTACGGTGTTTTGAGAGGCTGCTGGCTTGCCGTGAGGCGCATCGTTCGCTGCAATCCCCTGCACGTCGGCGGTTATGACCCTGTGCCTTAGCGGGCACTCGCTATCGGAGGAAAACTTACATGTGGGATTGGATCGTTAACATCCTTTTTGAGCTGCTCAAGCTCATCCAGACCTTTGCGGTCGACTGGGGCCTGTCCATCATCATTCTGGTGGTCATCATCCGTCTGCTGCTGACGCCGCTTATGCTCAAGTCGACCAAGTCGACGGCTCGCATGCAGGTGCTGCAGCCTAAGATGCTCGAGATCCAGGAGCGCTATGCCGACGATCCCCAGCGCCAGGCCGAGGAGATGCAGAAGTTCTACAGCGAGAACAAGTTCAACCCCATGGCTGGTTGTCTGCCGCTGTTGATCCAGATGCCTGTCCTGTTCGCCCTGTTTACGCTGCTGCGTAACCTGCCGAACTACTTTAGCGACGGCACGTTCTCGTTTTTCAACATCCTGCCTGACCTTACCACCACGCCGAGCGCTTCCTTTGCCGATGGCTTTATGGTTGCGCTGCCTGCGCTGGTCTGCCTGATTCTGTTCGCTGTCTTGACCCTGATTCCGCAGCTGTATATGTCTCGCAATCAGACTGGTCAGCAGGCCCAGAGCATGCGCATGATGGCCGTCGTCATGACCGTCATGATGCTTTGGATGGGCTGGAGCCTGCCCGTCGGCGTTCTGCTTTACTACGATGTGTCTTCTGCCTGGCAGGTTATCCAACAGATCTTCGTGACGCAGAAGGTTATCGACAAGGCCAAGGCCGATGAGGAGGAGCGCCTCAAGAACGCTCCGCTGCAGGTCGAGGTTACCCGCCGCGAGAAGAAGCCGCGTCCGCACAAGAAGAAGTAGTCGGGATATCAATCTTATTTAGGTACCTAACTTTTGGAGTACGTTATGTCTGAAGAGATCATCGAGGATATGCTTGAGGAGGTTGCCCCGCAGATTGCGGGCGATTATCCCGAGATTGCACAGCGCTACAAGGCCGGTGAAGAGCTGACCGATGAGGAGCTCGACACCATTGCCGATGTTGCGATTTCCATTCTGCGTTCCATCCTTTCGCACTTCGATGCCGCCAACTCTCCTATTGATGAGTACGAGGGCGACGAGGGCGAGCTGATTTTGGATGTTACGGCTCCTGATCTTGCTGTTCTCATTGGCCGTCATGGCCGTACCCTTGATGCCCTTCAGGTTATGTTCTCTTTGCTGGTGAGCCGCAAGCTTGGCTTTAGGTATCCGGTTGTGGTTGACGTTGAGGGCTACAAGAGCCGTCGTCAGGACAAGGTTGCCTCTATGGCTCAGTCTGCCGCCGAGCGTGCCATCCGTACTCATAAGAGTGTTTCGCTTCCGCCCATGAATGCCTATGAGCGCCGACTGGTTCATATTGCACTTCGTGGTAATGATGCCGTCGATACCCATTCTGAGGGTTCTGACCCTGATCGCCATGTGGTGATTGTTGCTCGATAATCTACTCGAGCTTATGCTAAGGGGGCGTGGTTTCCACGTCCCCTTTTTTTGTCAAAA
>CABQMF010000073.1 GCA_902465265.1 uncultured Collinsella sp.
TATACGGGTACATCACGTAAACCACCTCGCAATCATAAATCCAGTTTAGCATCAAGCTATTGCACCAAAGACAGCAAGCCCCCCCTTGATGAGTTGATGGTATCTGTTAAATGTCACGTACGATTCACATCTGGTGGGTACCCTGATGGCTACACGAAACGAAGTAGATTTACACCGGGAGGACCCCGTATGACAACCAAGTACACCGACGCGCCACGCACGCGCGTCATGACGCCGGCATCGCTCAACAACGGCGTGCACGAGAACCATTCCATCGGACAGACCATGGCCATCGCGCCCAAGAAAGGCCTGTTCGACGACATTTCCATTCCCCAGATCATCGCCGGCGCCGCAGCTGCCGCCACGAGCGTCGCGCTTGCCTCCAAGATCGGTATCGCTGGTTCAGTAATTGGTGCCGCCGTGAGCTCGGTCATCACCGTTGTGTCCTCGCAGGTCTACCGCCACTTTATCTCTGCCAGCGCCGAAGCCCTCAAAGGTACGCACGCCACCGTCGACTACCCCGCCGGCGCCTATGAACCCGTTGAGTTAAATGCCGAGGAGCACTTAGGCGGCGCCGCGACTACCCAGGAGATGCGCCAGATTGCAGGGCGCGCGACCACGGCGCGCGTCGCCCCCGACAGCCTGCGCGCCAAGGCGGCGGCAGAGCGCAGCCAGACGCAAAAGAAGGTCATCGTCTTCTCGATCGCCATCGCCATCGTCGCGGTCATCGCCTGCGCCGGCGCCATCCTTATCACCACCGCCGGTGAGGGTCTGGGCGAGCGACCCGAGCCAATCCTTTCGTCGCGCACGGCCGAGAGCGATGCGGATAGCTCCGGCCAATCGCAAAGCCAACAGGACAACTCGCAGGGCACCTCCGCATCCACCGACTCGTCCCCGAACACCCCCGATCAATCGCAGGGCGTCGATTCCTCTGCGAACAACAGTGGCACGCAATCCGGCACGACCGACTCAAGCCAAACGACTGACGGCTCTCAACCAAGCACGGGCGACCAGACGAGCGGCAATACATCGAGCACGGGATCTACCGACAACAGCAGCACTAACAGCTCGAATAGCTCGAGCGGAACCGCGTCCGGCACGGCATCTGACAGCTCGAGCCAAGGCACGGCATCGGGCAACTAAGCACGTTTGCCTCTCATAGATAATCGACCTGTACAACGGGCGCGAACCGGCAACGGTCGCGCCCGTTTGCCTTGGGCGCCGAGGTGGCACGCCCCGCGCGATGGTAAGATGCTTTGGTGTGTAAAGAGGAGATTTGCCATGAGCAAGACAATAGTTAAGCCCACGCTATCGCTGGGCAACCACATCTACCTGTATCGCCTGCTGCGCGATGCGATTGGGTGCGGCAAGCAAACGTTTATGACGCAGGTCGAGGAGGTACTCGCCGCTGGTGACATGGCCGCTTATGACCTGGGCTTCGAGTCCACGCGCGAGCTGCTCGAGGAGCTCGACGACTGCATTAAGCTGACCGTTTTTAAGGGCGGTCGCCTGTATGCCACCGTCATCGCCAACGATGCCTGGGATGCCGCCCTTGCCAAGGGCGAGGACAAGCCCAAGGCAGCCAAGGGTGCCAAGCAGTCCTACAAAAAGAAAAAACGCGGCGAGAAGGACCTCAAGGCTGTGCGCCCCAAGCACGTTAAGCGTCCCGAGCCTGAAGCCATGGTTGAAGCCGTGCCAGAATCCGAGCCCGAGGCAGAGATCGAAGTCGCTATTGAGGTAACGGCAGAAGCCGAAACCGCCGTCACGACCGATCCCGAAGTCATATCCGGGCAAGAAGCCACTGCCGAGCTCAACGAGGCTCCCAAGTCGACAGCCGAAGAAGCCGCTGACCAACCCGAGACGCCTGCATTCCAAAACAGCGATGTCTTTGGCGACGAGGCCAAGGACGATCAGCCCGACGAGCCCGACGATCAAGACGCTACCGAGTCGACACCGGAGCCCGAGACGCCGCAGCCCGCCATCTCGCTCACGGTCGTCTATGACCCCGAGAACGCCAACGCCGGCATCACCACCATGGCATCCACGCCCATCGAGGCAAAGTCGAGCGTCGAGAATGAGAACGCGACGCAGGTTGAGGTTAAAACCTCAGCTGTAGACGCACCCGCCACCGAGGAGCCCGCAGATTCCACGATCACGCCGGAAGCGACGCTGGAGCCCGCACCCGCCATCGAATCCGTGCCCGCCTCTGCTTGCGACCAAATTCCCGCACCGGCACCGGCTTCGGTACCCGCAGCGGCCCCAACCCCCGCACCTGCAGCGCCCGCCATCCCCGAGGACTTCCCCATCGATTTCGCAACCGAAGTCTTCTGCCCCGGCCCGCTTCTGCACCAGCTGTCGACCTATCTCCCCTACGGTGCCGACACCCTCGGCATCGTTGGCGAGTACTACTGGATCGCCCGCGAACGCGGCACCATCGAGGCCGCGCGAAACCGCGCAATCTTCCCCCTGCGCTACACGCAGGCCGGCGAGCGCCGCGAGGTTGCCGTGCGCATCCGCCGCAACACCACCGGCGGTCTCGGAGCCACCTGGGCCATCGACAAAGTCGAAGAACCCGAGCAGTAACGACAAACGGCTCAAATCCAAATCAGGATTTGAGCCGTTTTTATTTGTTGATGTTCCGTGACCAACAGCGAGCGGGCCGCAAGTGCCCCAGGTTGCCGTGAAAGAGGAGCGACGCGTACTTCGGTACGCGAGCGACGGTTTGAACGGCAAGATGGGGTGCTTGCGGCCCGCGCAGCGTCGAGCAGTTACGCGGTTTGGTAAAACCGCGTAACAATCTAGTCACGCGTCAACTTGCGGTGGATACGATGCGGCTGGGCTGCGTCCTCGCCAAGGCGCTCGATACGGTTGGTCTGATAGGCCTCAAAGTTGCCCTCAAACCAATACCAGTTGCCCGGGTTCTCATCGGTGCCCTCCCACGCCAGGATGTGCGTGGCGACGCGGTCCAGGAACATACGGTCGTGGCTAATGACCACCGAGCAGCCCGGGAACTCGAGCAGTGCCGCCTCGAGAGAGGACAGCGTCTCGACGTCGAGATCGTTCGTGGGCTCGTCGAGAAGCAGCAGGTTGCCGCCCTGCTTGAGCGTAAGCGCCAGGTTCAGACGGTTGCGCTCGCCACCGGAAAGTACGCCAGCGCGCTTCTGCTGGTCCTGGCCCTTAAAGCCAAAGCTCGCCACGTACGCGCGGCTCGGAACCTCGGTCTCGCCGACCATCATGTGGTCCAGGCCATCCGAGACGACCTCCCACAGGTTCTTGTCGGGGTCGATGCCGGAACGGTTCTGATCGACATAGGAGATCTTGACGGTCTCGCCCACCTCGAGCTCGCCCGAAGTCAGCGGCTCCAGACCCACAATCGTCTTGAACAGCGTGGTCTTACCGACACCGTTGGGGCCGATGACGCCCACGATGCCGTTGCGCGGCAGGGTGAATGATAGGTCGTCGATGAGCACGCGGCCATCGAATTCCTTGTGCAGATGATGAGCCTCAAGCACCTTGTTGCCCAGACGCGGTCCAACGGGAATGCGGATGTCGGTCCAGTCGAGCTTCTGGCTTGCGCGGGCCTCGGCCTCCATCTCCTCGTAGCGAGCCAGACGGGCCTTGTTCTTGGCCTGACGAGCCTTGGGCGAGCTGCGCACCCACTCGAGCTCGGCCTCCATGCGCTTGGCGAGCTTGGCGTCACGGTTGCCCTGCGCCTCGATACGGGCGGCCTTGGTCTCCAGATACGTGGAGTAGTTGCCCTTGTAGGGATAAAGGTGACCGCGGTCGACCTCGCAGATCCACTCGGCAACATTATCCAGGAAGTAGCGATCGTGCGTGACGGCAAGCACGGCACCCTGGTAGTTGTGCAGGAAATGCTCGAGCCACAGGATCGACTCGGCGTCCAGGTGGTTTGTGGGCTCGTCGAGCAGCAGCAGGTCGGGAGCCTCGAGCAGCAGCTTGCACAGGGCCACGCGACGGCGCTCGCCGCCGGAAAGCACGTTAACCGGCATGTCGGAATCGGGCAGCTGCAGGGCGTCCATGGCCTGACCGAGCTTGGAATCGATATCCCAGCCGTCGGCGGCGTCGATCTCGTCCTGGAGCTTGCCCATCTCGGCCATGAGGGCATCCATGTCGCAGTCCGGGTCGCACATCTCCTCGCCGATCTTATTGAAGCGATCGACCTTGGCGATCATGTCGCCAAATGCCATGCGCACGTTCTCGATGACGGTCTTGTCGTCGTCGAGCGGCGGCTCCTGCTGCAGGATGCCCACGGTGTAGCCGGGGGTAAGCTTGGCATCGCCGTTGGAGACCTCCTCGATGCCGGCCATGATCTTGAGCAGGGTCGACTTGCCCATACCATTGGGGCCCACGACGCCGATCTTGGCACCGGGGTAGAAGCTCAGGGTCACGTCGTCAAGGATTACCTTGTCGCCATGGGCCTTGCGAGCCTGATACATCTGGTAGATAAACTCTGCCATTTGCCTGTTTTATCCTTTCTACCTGCCGTTTTCCTATTCTTGTTTCGCTTTAGTGGAAACGAAATGAGGAAATCAGCTCTGAAACTTAACGAAAAGGGGCATGGTTGCCCACACCCCCCTAATACTACCTGGGAAAAGTCCCCCAGAACACACTATGAACTGCGTACGCTAGTTTTCCGCAACCTTAGCGAGCGGCTCGCTGCGATTTGCGCCACATCAGATACGAGTAGACGTAGACGGCTCCGACCGAACCAAACGCCAGAACCGCAATCACCGCGGCGACGACTTCACTCGAAAGCACGCTGCCTGCCACGCCCATCACAATCAGGCCAATACCCAGCACCATAAAGCAGGCGCCGCCAAAACGCTGCGTACGGCGCCAGTTCTCGGGATCGGCAAGCGCCCAAGGTGTCTTGATACCGAGCGTATAGTTCTGCTTCACACGCGGCAAGTAGTTGCCTACGCCGATGAACAGCAAACCGACAACACCGGAAATCAGCACGTTAACCGAACCGACCGCCGGCACCACGCCCCAGACCGTAAGCTCTCCCAACCAGCTTATGGCGCACATGAACAAGGTGAAGGCGATTACGAAGCCCTGGTAGAACTTGCCCGAGGTTCGATATGCCTCACCTTTGGGGTCGACGCGCGGCACCACGCAGAACATTGCGAGAAGCGCCAGAGGCAGCACGCCGAGCGCGGAGGCCATCCAGCTAGGACCCCAACCGTCGACGGCGCCGTTCGCGCCCCAGTGCGTGGGAATCTGCGCAGGCAAGCTCGGCATCACCATGAGATGCGCTACGACATTGGCGACGCACAGAGCGACCAGCGCAACCTACACGCGCGACGATACCCCCGTGGGGTGAATGCCCTTGTTTTCGTTATTCATCCTTATCACCTTCCGTGTTTGTAAAGCCCATAAACCAACCGATCAAGTCCTGCATGACGGTGGTGTTTAAGCTGTAAACGATGTTTTGGCCATGACGTTCGTCGGTCACCAACCCGGCGTTTTTGAGCGTCGCCAAGTGATGGCTCGACGACGGCTTGCTGATGTCAAAATGCTCGGCAAGCTCCCCGGCCGTGCGATTGCCATCGCGCAGCAGTTCCAAAATATGACGCCGTGTAGGATCGGCAAGCGCCTTAAAACCCTCTCCCGGCATAAGACCTCCTCTCATCATTTCGTTCGACGCGCACACTATACTCGATATTTAGATGTTTGTCTAACTATCTAATACAGTAACATCTATAGAACATTCGTTCG
>CABQMF010000074.1 GCA_902465265.1 uncultured Collinsella sp.
GGTGCCGTAGAACTTCCAGACGTTGTTGTTCTTGTACGTGGGGGCAGTGCCCGTCGGGAACTCCTCGCGGTTGGTGCCGGCAAGGACGGTGTTCATGAACTTCTTAAAGACGGGCAGGTTAGTGCTGTCGCCCAGCAGGTCCGTGCCGTACTTTTGGATGGGAATCTCACCTGCGGAGTAGCCGGTCCACAGGGCGCATGCCAGCTGCGGGGTGTAGCCGCAGAACCACAGGTTGGTGGTGTTGTCGGTGGTACCTGTCTTGCCGGCATAGGGCTGGTTCACGCTCAGAGCGCCGGCGGCACCCGTGCCGCTGCCCTGCATGACGCCGGTCAGGACGTCGGTCACTGCCGCGGCCTCGCCGGTGGAGAGCACCTGTGTGGGGTTATCGGTGTGCTGGTACAGTACCGAGCCGGTTCGCGAATCAATCTCGGTGATGGCGATCGGCTGGCGATAGTAACCGCCGTTGGCAAACGTGGCATAGGCCGCGGCCATCTCGAGCGGCGAGATGGAGCCGGTGCCGAGAGTCATGACGGGAACGTCCTCGATATTGTCCTTAGAAGGATCGATGCCGAGCTTTTTGACGAGCGACATGATCTTGTTATTGCCGATAGCCTCTGCAACCTGGATATAGCCGGTGTTGGAGGAGTATGCCGTCGCCTGCTTGAGCGTGATGGTGCCGTAGCTTTGGTTGGCGTAGTTTTGCACCTCGGTCGTGGTGCCCTTGGCCTTGAGCGGCGAGTTGCAGTTGAGGGTGACGTTGGGGTTCATGCCGTTTTGGATGGCAGTGGCCAGCGTAAAGGCCTTAAACGTGGAGCCCACAGGACGCTTGGCCGTGGCGTGGTTCACGTGGTTCTCGTCGGCGTTATAGTCGTAGCCGCCCACCATGCACTTGATGTAGCCGGTCTTGGGGTCGACGACGACCATGCCCATGTCCAGGCCGTCGAGCGAAAGCGTGTCGAGCTGGGCACGCACGGCCTCCTCGGCAGTCTGCTGCATCGTGGGGTCGATGGTGGTCTTGACAGTTAGGCCGCCCTTAAACAGCACGTCGGTGGAGAACTCCTGCTCCAGCAGCTGCTTAACATAGGCGACAAAGTAGGGCTGCGAATACACGTCGACGCCGCTGCCCGAAATCTCGGTTACGTTGAGGGTGATGGGCTCTGCCTGCGCGGCGTCGTGCTCCTCCTGGGTGATGTGGCCCAGGCGCAGCATGTTGTCGAGAACCTTGTTGCGGCGAGACAGTGCCAGATCGGGATTGACCGTGGGGTCGTACTGCGAAGGCGAGTTGGGAAGGCCGATGAGCAGCGCGGCCTCGCTCAGGGTGAGGTCGGCGGCGCTCTTGGACAGATACGTCTCGGCTGCGGCCTCGATGCCGTAGGCACCGTGGCCGTAATAGATGGTGTTGAGGTACATCATGAGGATCTCGTCCTTGGAGTACATCTCCTCCATCTTGATGGCGATATAGGCCTCGCGCACCTTACGCTCGATGGTCGAATCGAACTGCTCCTCCTGCAGGATGGTGTTGCGTACCAGCTGCTGGGTGATGGTCGATGCACCCTCGTGGCCACCGGAGACGGTTGCCACGGCGGCACGCGCGATACCCCACAGGTCGATACCGCCGTGCTCGTAGAAGCGCTCGTCCTCGACGTCGACGGTGCCCTGCAGCACGTACGGAGAGACCTGGTCCTTGGTGACGGACTTGCGGTTTTGCGTGTAGAAGCTCGCGATCTTGTTGCCGTTGCAATCGACGATCTCGGTGGGTTCACTCACCAGATAGGCGTTGGCGTCGGTATAGTCGGGCAGATCGGACAGCCAACGGTTGACGTTGCCGATCATGCCGATGCCAAACGCTACGCCCGCGATGAGCAAAAAGCCCAAGAACGAGAGCAGGATCATGGGCAGGGCATGCGTCTTGGAACGACTGCGTCCCTGTCGTTGGCGAGGACCCATATATTGACCTCCAGGTATGTCGTGCCGGGCGGCGGGTGCGCCGCTGGGGCAGGATGGACATAAGTTATTACACGATAAACCAAACGAGGCGCGCGAGGCCTCGTGTATGCTGGATGACGGCATTTTTCAGAGTGAATGCATACCTTGTTGGTAAGGAGTTTGCCGATGGCGATTCGGACGATGGGGCCGAGCGGACAATGCGATAACGAGCCGGGGGCTGCCGGGATGGCGCTGCCCGAACTGTTGGCGCCTGCCGGCGGACTCGATCAGATGCTCGCGGCGATTGCAGCGGGCGCCGATGCCATCTATGCGGGCCTGGGCGGGTTTAACGCCCGCGTGAGCGCACACGGCTTTACCGACGACGAGTTTTTGCGCGGCTGTGTCGTGGCGCATGCGCACGGCGTGCGTGTATACGTGACGCTCAACGTGTTTGTGTTCGATGACGAGTTGGCCGACGCGGTGGCGCTGGGGGCGCATGCGCATGAGTTGGGTGCCGATGCCTTGATCGTGGCGGATGCCGGTCTGGTCTGCGCGTTGCGCGCGGCGATTCCCGGGGTCGAGATTCACCTGTCTACGCAGACGGGCGTCCATAGCGAAGGCGCCGTGCGCCTGGCTGCCGACGAGCTCGGGATCGAGCGCGTGACGACCGCCCGCGAGCTGGCGGTCGACGAGATTGCCGCCCTGTGTGCTACCGGCGTGCCCATCGAGGTGTTCTGCCACGGCGCGATTTGCATTGGATATTCGGGCGCCTGCGAGTTTTCGGCCCTGCGGCGTGGACGATCGGCGATGCGCGGCGACTGTACGCAGCCGTGTCGCCTGGCGTACGACCTGGTGGACGAGGCGGGGGAGAGCGTCGTTTCCGTGGAGGGCGATCGTCTGCTGTGCCCGCGCGACTATCTGGGCATCGCGCACCTGCCCGAGCTTGTTGGGGCCGGGGTGGCGTCGCTCAAGATCGAGGGGCGCATGAAAAACCCCGACTACGTGTTCAACGTGGTGCGGGTGTGGCGTCGTGCGCTCGATATGCTGCGCGATGGCACGTGGGATGCCACTGCCGTGTCGGCGCTCGAGCGCGAGCTGGGCAGGTCGTTCAACCGCGGGTTTACCGATGCATATCTGCGGGGGCGATCGGGTACTGAGCTCATGAGCTTTGAGCGTGCGATTAACCAGGGCGTGCGCGTGGGCCACTTGGTGACTGTGGGTCACGAAGAGGTGACCGTCGAGCTCGATGCCGCCGTGGCCGCGGGCGACACGCTCGAGATCCGATTCTATCCGGGTGCCGATGCACGCCCCGATGTGCCCAAGCGCTGGCCCCAGGTGCCCTGCCCGGTGGGTGCCGCGGCGGGGGAGCGCGTTGTCGTGCACTGCAAGCGTAAGGTGGATGCGGGATGCGAGGTGTACCTGATTCGCAGTGCTGGCGTGCTGGAACAGACGGCGTCGGCCCTGGAGCGCATGCATGCCGAGGCCGATGCAGTCGTGCCTGTTACACGCGCCGTTGAAGTGCTGCCGTTTGAGGGCGCCGTGACTGTTGGCGACGTGCCCGAGGCGGCGTTGGCGGAGCCGACGGAAAAGGAAGCTTCCGCTCGCATGGTCTTTGCCTGGCAGCTGATGGATGCCGACCCGTGTGGCGAGCGCGATCTGTCCGATGCGACCGTGGTGCTCGACGAGGTCTGTCGCGCGGCCGATGTCTCGCGTACCCGTTCGCTTATGCGGCGTGCCGGTCGCGTCGTCTGCCGTAATTTGGGACAGGTGGCGATGGCGCGTGAGCTGGGCGTGGCGTTTGACGTTGCGGCACCGGTGTTTTGCGCGAACCGGGTTACGCTTGCCTGGCTACGCAGACTCGGCGCGGGCCGTGTGTATTTGCCTGCCGAGCTTGTCGCCGACGACGCGGAGCGCGTTGCCGAGCTTGCCGCTTGCCCCGGTGTCTTGGGGGCTGTCGACGCCGACCGTCCCGAGCTCATGGTATGCGAGCACTGCTTGCTGACTGCCGAGGGCGCCTGCGCCACCGCTACGACGGGGCAGGTCCGTTGCCGTGACTGCTCGCGCCGTCGGCAGGCGCGCTTTTTGGTTGAACGTGACGACACGCGTTTGCCGGTCGTTATCGACGCGTGCGGCAGGACGAGGATTTTCCTGTCGTAGGTGTTCGGTCGCGCCGTTTTGGTTATTATTAGTGGGTTTATGAACTTCGAGCACCGCCGTATCCGGTGAGGGTGCTATAGCAAAAGGAGGATACCCAATGCTGTCTGTCGACGAGCAAATGCGTATCATCACCTCGGGCGCAGCGCAGATCGTCCCCGAGGCCGACCTTCGCAAGAAGCTTGAGAAGGGCGAGCCCCTCAACATCAAGCTCGGTGTCGATCCCACCAGCCCCGACCTGCACCTGGGCCATGCCGTGCCCCTGCGCAAGATGCGTCAGTTCCAGGACCTGGGCCACAAGGTCACCCTCATTATCGGTAACGGCACCGCACTGATCGGCGATCCTTCGGGCAAGAACTCCACCCGCCCGCAGCTTTCGCAGGAGCAGATCGAGGCCAACGCCGAGACCTACGTGAGCCAGGCCATGAAGATCCTGGATTCCGAGAAGACTACCATCGTGCACAACGGCGACTGGATCCTGTCGATGGATTTGGCCGGCCTGCTGCAGGTGTGCTCCAAGTTCACCGTCGCCCGCATCCTCGAGCGCGATGACTTTACCAAGCGCTACCAGTCCCAGACGCCGATCGCCCTGCACGAGTTCCTGTACCCCGTGATGCAGGCCTTCGACTCCGTTCAGATCAAGGCCGACGTGGAGATGGGCGGCACCGACCAGCTCTTCAACCTGCTCGCTGGTCGTGAGCTCATGGAGAAGATGGGCATGGAGCCGCAGATCGCGCTTACCATGCCGCTGCTCGAGGGCACCGATGGCGTGCGCAAGATGTCCAAGTCCTACGGCAACTACATCGGCCTGACCGATGCTCCCAAGGATATGTTCGGCAAGACCATGTCCATCCCCGACGAGATGATCGGCAAGTACTATCGTCTGGCCAGCTCGCTCACCCCGGCCGAGGTCGACAAGATCGACGCCGCCCTGGCCGACGGTTCCGCCGACCCCTATGAGCTCAAGCGCGCGTTGGGCCGCGACCTGTGCGACACCTATCACGGCGCCGGTGCCGGTGACGAGGCTCAGGCCGAGTTCGACCGCGTGTTCAAGGAGGGCCAGCTTGCCGACTTCCCCGAGAAGCACGTTGATCTGACTGTTAACGACGAGGGCCAGATCTACCTCGCAGGCCTGCTTAAGGACCTGGGCCTTTCGGCGAGCGCCGGTCAGGCTCGTCGCGACATCGACGGCGGCGGCGTCAAGATCAACGGCGAGGCGGTGGCTCCCAAGAGCTACAACATCGACCCCAGCGCCCTCAAGCTGGGCGACACCCTCTCCGTAGGCAAGCGCAAGGGCTTCAAGCTCATTTAGTTACGCGGTTTTACCAAACCGCGTAACCGGTCGACGCTGCGCGGGCCGCATTTGGACAATCTGACGTTCAACTTCAAGGGCGCGA
>CABQMF010000075.1 GCA_902465265.1 uncultured Collinsella sp.
ACTCTAGCTGTTATGCCAGCTTTAGCAGGGTAAAGTGCCTCTGAGTAGGCTTTAGGACATGCCTAACGATCTGCCCCAAACTTTACTGGCACCGACGGTGTACGGAGGTCGCCTAAAGGTAGTTTTCTAGGCATGTCTCAAAATCTACCGTATAGGGCGCGCGTGCAAGGGTATCATCTTTCACCGAAAATAGTTTCTAGTGTTAGGGGTTTTCGGTGGAAGATACCGATTTCCATGAGCTTGGGAGTCAGCTCCTTACCGAGTTTGGCGGCATTCACCAGCGCGTTTCGCGCTTTGTGGACAAAGCTCTCAGCGGCGAGATGGCTGTCATGCGCGCCCTTATGCTCGCTGGCGGTTCGCTCACGCCGAGCGAACTCGCTGATCGCGCCTGGGTCTCGAACGCCCGCATTGCCAATATCCTACGCGCTCTCGAAGCCAAGGGCTGGGTTGAGCGTGAGCACTCAAAGACCGACCGTCGTCGCGTACACGTCATAGTGACCGACAAGGGATTCCAGGATCTCGAAATCAAACGCCGGGAATTCGAGGACCGCACCGCGGCTTTCCTCGAACAGCTCGGCGAAACAGATACCCAAGAGATGGTGCGTCTTCTAAGGCGTGCCAACGAAATTATCGACCACAATCAAGAAAGGAGAGATGCCGAGTGAGGATTCTCAAGCTCTTTAAAAAGCATGTCCTGGCACTGCTCGCAGCTATCGTACTTATCGTAATCAGCTGCAACGCCGATCTGGCGCTGCCTACCTATATGAGCGACATCGTCGACGTGGGCGTGCAGCAAGGCGGCATCGCCTCGCCCGTGCCCGACACCATTCGCGCCGAATCGCTCGACGACCTCGAACTCTTTATGAGCGCCAAGGACGCCAAAGCTGTGGAGGCCGTGTTTAGTAAGGCGGACCATAACGGCATTCGAACGTACAAGGGCACCGAGGAGGAGCGCGGCGACGGCGACAAGATTGCCGACATCATGAGCCTGCCTGAGACCGTCGTGCTCGCCTTCAACCAGGGCATTGACGCCGACTCCATGGGCGACATGACCGGCGCATCCACCGAGGCAAGCGATGGCGGCGCCGCTCAGGCCATGCCCACCCCCGAGCAGATGGCAGCGATGACGCCCGAGCAGCTCGCCGAGATGCAGCAGAAGGCCGCAGCCGCGCAGAGCATGCAAAAGCAGATCGACGCCGACGGCGGTAAGATCACCATGAAGAGCCTGCGCCTAGGCGTTGAAGGCGGTCTTATCGATCAGGGCAAGCTTGTCGAGGGCGCCAACGATATGGCTGACAAAATGGGCTCCATGTCGGGCTCCATCGTCACCCAGCGCGCCGTGAGCTACGTGCAGGACGAGTACAAGGCACAGGGCATCGACCCCGCTGACGTGCAGAACGCCTACCTGGGCCGCATGGCGACCACGATGTTTGGTCTGTGTCTGGTGTCGCTGGTCGCCACCATCCTGACCGGCGCCGTGGCTTCGCGCACCGCCTGCTCCATCGCCCGCGACCTGCGCCGCGAGACCTTCAACAAGGTTATGCACTTCTCGCCGGCCGAGGTGGGCAAGTTTAGCCAGGCCTCGCTCATCACCCGCTGCACCAACGACATTCAGCAGATTCAGATGGCCGCAACCCTGTTTATCCGCATGTGCCTGATGGCCCCCGTCATGGGCATCGTCGCCGTCATGCGCGTCCTGGCCAACCACACCGGCCTGGAGTGGACCATCGCCGTGGCCATCATCACGGTTTCGGCCGTCGTCGGCGTGCTCATGGGCCTCACCATGCCCAAGTTCAAAAAGATGCAGAGCTTTGTGGACCGCGTGAACCTTACCGCCCGCGAGCTGCTCGACGGTCTTATGCCCATCCGCTCATTCAACCGCGAGGAGCATGAGCTCGAGCGTTTTGACAAGGCTTCGCTCGACCTGATGACCACGCAGCTCTACACCAACCGCGCCATGAGCTTTATGATGCCGCTCATGATGCTCGTCATGAACTGCATCACCGTACTTATCGTCTGGTTTGGCGCGCAGGGCGTGTCCGACGGCGTGATGCAGGTCGGCAACATGATGGCGTTTATCTCCTACACCATGCAGATCGTCATGGCGTTTATGATCCTCACCATGGTTTCGGTTATCCTGCCCCGCGCCGAGGTCGCAGCCGAGCGCGTGGAAGAGGTCATCACCTGCCCCACGAGCATCAACGACCCCGTCTCGCCCAAACTGCCCGCGGCCAGCGCGCCGCGCGGTGAGCTCACCTTCCGCGACGTGAGCTTCCAGTATCCCGATGCCCGCGCCGACGTCATCAGCGGCGTAAACTTCACCACGCACGCCGGTCAGATGCTCGGCATCATTGGCTCCACGGGCTCGGGCAAGTCCACGCTCGTGCAGTTGATTCCGCGCCTGTACGACGTCACGGGCGGCAGCATTTCGCTCGACGGCATCGACGTGCGCGACATGACCCTTTCCGAGCTGCGCCGCCGCATTGGTTACATCCCGCAGCAGGGGCGCCTGTTCTCGGGCACTGTCGAGAGCAACCTCAAGTTTGCCGGCGACATGGTGAGCGACGAGGACATGTACCGGGCGGCACGCGTCGCCCAGGCGGAGGACTTTATCGCCGAGCGCGAGGACGGGTACGACTCCCCTATCAGCCAGGGCGGCTCCAATGTTTCGGGTGGTCAGCGCCAGCGTCTGGCCATCGCCCGCGCGTTAGCCAAAAAGCCCGAGGTCGTGGTGTTCGATGACTCGTTTAGCGCCCTCGACTACAAGACCGACGCGCGTCTGCGCGAAGAGCTGGCCAAAAACGTTACCGACGCCGCGCTCGTGGTCGTGGCCCAGCGCATTGCGACCATCATGCACGCCGACCAGATCATCGTGCTCGACGACGGCCACGTGGTGGGCACCGGCACACACGAGGAGCTACTGCACGGCTGCCCGGCGTACCTGGAGATTGCACAGTCGCAGCTTTCCGCCGAGGAGCTGGGACTTACCCAAGAAGAAATTGCAGCCGTTATGGAAGGAGGCGAGCGCTAATGGCAGACGAGACCAAGACCCAAATTCCCAAGCCCACCCGTCAGCGTGGACCCATGGGCCGCATGGGCGGCATGCGTCGCGGCGAAAAGGCCAAGGACTTTAAGGGCACCATGAGGCAGCTGCTCGGCTATATTGGTCAGCACAAGATTGCCGTGTTTACCGCCGTCGCCTTTGCCGTGTGCTCGGTCATCTTTAACATTGTGGGGCCCAAGGTGCTCGGCCAGGTTACGACCAAGCTGTTTGAGGGCCTGGTTGCCAAAGTCAACGGTACCGGCGATGTCGACTTTAACTGGATCGCCAAGACGCTCGGCTTTTTGCTCTGCCTGTACCTGGCGAGCTCTATCTGCAGCCTCATCCAGGGCTGGCTCATGACCGGTGTCACGCAAAAGATTTGCTACCGCATGCGCAAGGAGATCGCCGCCAAGATTGCCGTCGTGCCGATGAGCTACTTCAACGGTCACAGCAAGGGCGATGTGCTCAGCCGCATCACCAACGACGTCGATACGCTCGGCCAGTCGCTCAACCAGAGCGTGACGCAGCTTATTACGTCCGTCACGCAGATTATCGGCGTGCTCGTCATGATGTTGTCGATCAGCCTGCCGCTCACCGGCGTCACCGTGCTCACGCTGCCGGCCGCCGCGATTATCTTGATGGTGATGATTCACTTCTCGCAGCCGTACTTCCGCGAGCAGCAGCAGGTCCTGGGCACCGTCAACGGCATTATCGAGGAGGATTTTGCCGGCCAGAACGTCATTCAGGTGTTCGACCGCGCCGAGGCTTCGATCGAGGAGTTCGACCGCCAAAACGACCGCCTCTTTATTAGCGGCTGGCGCTCGCAGTTCCTGTCGGGCCTGATGATGCCGCTTATGAGCTTGGTGGGTAACATGGGCTACGTGGGCGTCGTCGTCGTGGGTGCGCAGCTCGCGCTGACCGGCAATGCCACGCCCGGCGACATCCAGAGCTTTATCCAGTACGTTCGCAACTTTACGCAACCCGTGCAGCAGCTGGGCAACGTGAGCAACACGATGCAGTCGATGGCCGCTGCCACCGAGCGCGTCTTTGAGTTCTTGGCCGCGCCCGAGGAGGAGCAGAAGGCCGACGCGCAGATTCCCGAGAGGCGTCCCGGCCACGTGGAGTTCGACCATGTCAAGTTTGGCTACACGCCCGACAAGACCATCATCCACGACTTTAGCTGCGAGGCGCAGCCCGGCCAGACCATCGCCATCGTCGGCCCCACCGGCGCCGGCAAGACCACGCTCATTAAGCTGCTGCAGCGCTTTTACGACGTGGACGGCGGTTCGCTGCGCGTCGAGGGCGTCGACGTGCGCGACTGGGACCGCGCGGCGCTGCGCGGCGAGTTTGCCATGGTGCTGCAGGACACCTGGCTGTTTAACGGTACCATCCGCGAGAACATCCGTTACGGACGCCCCGATGCGAGCGATGCCGAGGTCGAAGCCGCCGCACGTGCCGCACGCTGCGACCACTTTATCCATACGCTCGCCGGCGGCTACGACTTTATGATCAACGAGGAGGGCACTAACCTGTCGCAGGGTCAGCGCCAGCTCGTGACCATCGCCCGTGCCATTTTGGCCGACCGCCCGGCGCTGATTCTGGACGAGGCGACCTCCAACGTTGACACTCGTACCGAGGAGCTTATTCAGCGTGCCATGGATGCGCTAATGCAGGGCCGCACGAGCTTTGTCATCGCGCACCGCCTGTCCACGATCCGCAACGCCGACGTGATCTTGGTGATCCGCGACGGCGACATCGTCGAGAAGGGCACACACGACGAGTTACTCGCCCAAGGCGGCTTCTACGCCGACCTGTACAACTCGCAGTTCGACGAGGCGGCGTAGATACGGCCGCAGAGAAATGATGACGCCCGAGAACGGGGGCGCAGGACAACCTGCGCCCCCGTTTTGTGTCCTTTGAGCCTCGAAACGCCTTCCCTGAGACCTCATTGATGGCGCTTTCCAGACCCCGTGGGCAAAAAAGGGCAAATATGAGTACTGTCACCTTTTTAGTAACAACCAAAACCACCTCAAACGACCTCTTTGCGGCCCCTATACGCCTTCAAATTAATCAAAACGCCCGTTAGCAGGCTTCTGTCTGCCAACGTTAATGAACATATTTATCACTTTGTCTATTATCTCGCTAGACGGATATGTTACTAGGTGACCAAC
>CABQMF010000076.1 GCA_902465265.1 uncultured Collinsella sp.
GCTGTTACTAAACTGGTAACAGTACTCATATTTGGCCTTTTTTGACCACGGGTCCTCTTGTTGGTGTCACACAGCTGCTTCGTGCGGGTATCCTAGTCCCAACGCGTGCCTATCAGAGGAGAAACCATGCTGTTGTCCGGTATCATCGCTACCCTTACGAGCCTTCTACTTCCCATCATCATTTTGTTGCTACTGCTCCCCAACGCCTGCTATGTCGTTGAACAGCAGCATGCTGTGATCATCGAGCGTCTGGGCAAGTTCAACCGCATCGTCAACGCGGGCTTCCACATGAAGGTGCCCGTGATCGACCGCAAAGCCGCCACGGTGAGTCTGCGCACCATGAAAAACGGCTTTGGCATCGACGTTAAGACCCAGGACAACGTGACTATCGGCCTTGAGGTCTCTGCTCAGTACCACGTGAGCTATGACATGGGCGCCGGCCCGGCAGATTCGGGCATCTATAAGAGCTATTACATGCTGCAGGAGCCCGTCGACCAAATGCGTGACTTCATCACCGATGCCCTGCGCTCTTCCATCCCCGTCTACACGCTCGATGAGGTCTTTGCCAAAAAAGACGATATCGCCAAGGACGTCAACGCCACCGTGTCCGAGCAGATGGCCGCCTACGGCTTCACCCTCGTGTCGACACTTATCACCAAGATCGCGCTGCCGACCGAGGTCGAGAACTCCATGAACGACATCAACGCCGCCCAGCGAAAGCGCGCCGCTGCGCAGGAGCTCGCCGAGGCCGATCGCATCAAGCGCGTTACCGAGGCGACCGCCGAGGCCGAGGCGATGGAAAAGGCAGGCGAAGGCATCGCCAACCAGCGCAAAGCCATCGCGCTGGGCATCAAGGACTCGCTCGAGATTATCCAGGAGACGGGCGTCGGCAACGATGAGGCCAACCAGCTGTTCATGTTTACGCAGTGGTCCGAGATGATGACGGAGTTTGCTCGCACGGGCAAAACCTCGACGGTCGTGCTGCCGAGCGATTTCTCACAGTCGGCCTCGATGTTCGAGCAGATGTTGACCGCCGGCAAAGTTCAGAACGAGTCGAAGGAGTAGACGCGCGTGAAATATACCGTTGTTTGCGTTGGCAAGCTCAAAGAGCGCTTTTGGAAGGACGCATGCGCCGAATACACCAAACGCCTAGGCGCCTATGCCAAGGTAGATATGCGCGAGGTTGCCGATATCGATCCGGCCAAGGCGGGCGGTGTGGATGCCGCGCGCAACAAAGAAGGCGCGGCGATTCTTGCTGCCCTGCCACCGCGGGCACATGTGATTCTGCTGGCTATCGAGGGCAAGGAGCGTTCGAGCGAGGAGCTCTCGACCCGTCTCGATGACCTTATGCTGCGAGGCAACAGCGACATCGCTTTTGTAATCGGCGGATCGGACGGCGTGAGCGATGCCGTGCGCGCCCGCGCCGACGAGATGCTCAGCTTTGGACGCATTACCTTGCCGCACAACCTGGCGCGCGTGGTGCTGCTGGAGCAGATCTACCGCGCCTGCAAGATTAGCCGTGGCGAGCCGTATCACAAGTAGGTCGGCAATACGAAACAATGGCGTGGGACAATAGCTTTCGTTTTGAGGAACGCATCTGAGAGGACTGTGTGATATGAAGATCGGATTTGTCGGTTTTGGCAATATGGCGAGCGCTATGGCCGATGGCTGGATTGCCGCCGGCGTGGCCGCGGGCGACATGTGCGCCTGCGCAGGCCGCTACGATGCTCTGGTTGAGCGTTGCGAGGCGCGGGGCATGGCTGCCTGCCACGATGCAGCGGAGGTTGTTGCCGCGTCCGATATCGTGGTTGCGGCGGTCAAGCCGTACATGATTGAGAAGGTCTTCGCTCCACTCAAGGATGCGCTTGCCGACAAGGTCGTCCTTTCGGTCGCCTGGACCTGGGATAGTGCCAAGTGGGAACAGGCCCTGCCGGGTGTCGCGCATATCTCGACGGTGCCCAACACGCCGGTTTCGGTGGGCGAGGGCGTCATCGCCTGCGAGAAGGCCTCCACGCTTAACAGCGAGCAGCGAGCTGCGGTGCTCGACCTGCTCGGTAAGCTTGGCACTGTCGTCGAGCTTGATACGAGTCTGCTGTTTGTGGGCGGTACCGTGGGCGGTTGCGCCCCGGCGTTTGTCGCCATGGCGATCGAGGCTCTGGGCGATGCGGCCGTCAAACACGGTATTCCGCGCGCCGATGCCTATCGCATTGTGAGCCAGATGGTGCTGGGTACGGCAAAGCTGCAGCTTGCAACCGGCCAGCATCCCGCAGCGATGAAGGATGCCGTGTGCTCGCCCGGCGGTGCTACCATCAAGGGCGTCGTCGCGCTCGAGGATGCCGGCATGCGCAGCGCCCTAGTCAAGGCCATTGACGCTACCCTCCAGTAAAACCTGCCATTTAGGGACAGGTTTGCCATTTAGGGACAGGTTTATTTTGGCAGGTTCTTCCTGCGGTTTTATCTCTATAGCGAAAAGCGCCCCGCAACCGGATCGATACCGGTCGCGGGGCGCTTGCGTTTGCCCAGATAAAACCGACCAAAATAAACCTGTCCCTTTTTGGCAGGTTAGTCCCAGAAGCTGTCTTCTTCGTCCTCGGACTTGGGGCCGCGGTCGACATACATCTTATGGGTGCGCTTCTCCATCACAAAGGCAAGAATCGCAAATAGCAGGATGCCGCCGGCGAAAAGGATGGCAAAACCGGTGCGGGTGCCAAACAAAAAGGAAAAAACTGCGTCCATTGGGTGCCTTCTTGCGTAGTTGAGTTGGGTCGTAAACGCTCATAAGTATATACTTGCCCATACATGTACAAGGTTGCAACCTAAATGGAATGTATATCGCCGGAGGATCTAATGCTTGATATCAAGTTTGTTCGCGAGAACCCCGATGCCATCGATACCGCCATGGCTAATCGCCAGACGTCTTGGGATCGCGAGAAGTTCTTTGAACTCGACGACGAGCGCCGTGCCGTCATCACCGAGGTCGAGGAGCTCCAGGCCACGCGTAACGCCGAGTCCAAGAAGATTGGCGCCCTGATGAAGGAGGGCAAGAAGGACGAGGCCGAGGCTGCCAAGGAGGCCGTGCGCGCCGTCAACGAGAAGATTGACGGTCTGGCCGAGCGCCGAGGCGCTCTTGAGCAGGAGCTGTACGACTTTATGGCTCACCTGCCCAACATTCCGTGCGAGGCCACCCCGTTTGGCAAGGACGAGGACGAGAACATCGAGCGCCGTCGTTGGGGCACCCCGCGCGAGTTCGATTTCGACTTTAAGCCGCACTGGGATCTGGGCACCGATCTGGACATCCTCGATTTCGAGCGCGGCAACAAGCTCTCCGGCAGCCGCTTCACCGTTCTCGGTGGCGCCGGCGCCCGCCTGGAGCGCGCCCTTATCAACTTCTTCCTGGACACGCACACGAGCCGTGGCTTCAAGGAGTGGTGGCCGCCCATCGTCGTCAAGCGTCAGACCATGTTCGGTACGGGCCAGCTGCCTAAGTTCGAGGACGACGCCTATCACGTCTCGGGCGACAACTTCCTGATCCCCACCGCCGAGGTCGTACTCACCAACCTGCATGCCGGTGAGGTTCTGGACGCCGACACTCTGCCCCGCCGCTACACTGCCTTCACCCCCTGCTTCCGCGAGGAGGCCGGTTCCGCCGGTCGCGACACCCGCGGCATCATTCGCCAGCACGAGTTCGACAAAGTCGAGATGGTCAAGTTCGCCAAGCCGGAGGAGTCCGACGAGGAGCTCGAGAGCATGACCGCCGAGGCCGAGTACCTGCTGCAGCAGCTGGGCCTGCCGTATCGCGTGATTAGCCTGTGCACCGGCGACCTGGGCTTCTCTGCCCGTCAGACCTACGACATCGAGGTTTGGCTGCCGAGCTACAACGCCTACAAGGAGATCAGCTCCTGCTCCAATTGCGGCGACTTCCAGGCCCGTCGCGCCAACATCAAGTATCGCGACCCCGAGAATTTCAAGGGTTCGCGCTACCTGCACACCCTTAACGGTTCCGGCCTGCCGGCTGGTCGCACCATGGCTGCCATTCTGGAGAACTACCAGAACGCCGACGGCACCATCACGATCCCCGAGGTTCTGCGTCCCTACATGGGCGGCCTCGAGAAGATCGAGCCGGTCGCGTAGGTTGGCTGCATAGGCGATTTGCGAGGGCGCTCCTTTTAGGGGTGCCCTTTTTGTGTACGGCCATACCATGCCGTGCGGACAGCTCGATAGAAAATACACGAACAAGTGTTCTGTGTACATGCATCTACCTGCTATGCTTTTGCTAACTAAGAGCAAGAGAAAGGGGATGTGATGGAGCTGTTCGATGAGCGGGTTGTTTTGTTCCAGAGCGATGAGGGTGGGGAGCACCTGCTGGTAACGTGCGAGCCGTCGGGTATGGGTGGCTTGGTGGTTCGGCAGACGAGTGAGGGACCATTGACGCAATGGTGCTATGAGGAGTCGCCGCATGTGGTCGAGACGTTTGTGACACATGAGGCGCTTGTTGTCCTTGAGCACTTCTATGGCGTTGGAACTTCTAATCAGGTGGCCCGAATGCTGAGCATCTCGTTTGCCGACTACGACTGTGCCCAACGGGTGCGGTCGCTTCTGGGGGAGCTTGGCGCCGGGTTCGATGTGATCGAAAGGCCAATCGATCGCACGAAAAGCGCTGATGCTCGTGGTGCAGCGTGACAAATTGCGGCCCGTGCGAAAAAAGTTTGAGATTTTGCTTGACTCTAACGAACTAAAGTGGTTTTATATGTCTTGCGCTGCGGCGTTACCTCAGCTGGATAGAGGGTCTGACTACGAATCAGAACGTCATAGGTTCGAATCCTATACGCCGCACCAATCGAACTTAAAGCCTCCGGCAACGGGGGCTTTTCTTTTACGCCGGCACCGCATGGATTCGAACCTCGGTCGAGGCGCGGGCGTGAAGCGGACGCGGAGCGTCCGTAGCGAGCGGGCGAGTCCGCCGGCAGGCGGGCGAAGCCGGTGCGGATCAGCACGACAACTTAATCAGCGCTCCGTAAAAATTTTCCAAATTGTTGCTTGACCCATCGAGGGCTCACGTGCATAATAATCCGTGCGTTGCGGCGTTACCTCAGCTGGATAGAGGGTCTGACTACGAATCAGAACGTCATAGG
>CABQMF010000077.1 GCA_902465265.1 uncultured Collinsella sp.
AAACCGGGATATGTCATCAAGCTGGTTCTTAGGCTGTTCTTGATGGACGGGTTCGCGGCCATGCCGGCGTAAGCCGAGTCTTTAGCATCACCGTCAACTGGGCAACAACCGCTTAACCTTAGTGGGCGCCAATCGAGGGTCGATTATTGGGTCGCCTCGTCCGCTAACGCATTTATTCCACGCGCTCCAACAGTCGATACTTGCGGTTGCGGCTCGTCGCCGGCGCCGTGGGCTCAAGCTCGCCTTGAGCAATGAGCGCGTTGACGCGCGACCTAACCTGGGAAATTGTGAGCCCCGTGCGCTCTGCCAGCTCACGCGTCCCCAGCTCGCCGTAATGTTTGAGTGCCGTCACAATTAAGCCCCCGCCATGATCGACCGGCTCAACCTTTGAACGGTAAAGTACGACCTTGAACCGATCGAACCCCGGGCAGAACAGGGGCTCTACCAGACCATGCGCGCGCATGGCATCGAGCATCATCGGAATGCCCGATCCATTACCCTCGGCAGGAGAGCCCGCGCCGTCGGGCAACGGGACAAGCGACATGAGCTTCAGGAGCGTCGCGTTGCGGCATCGGGAGCTGCCGTCAAACAAGTTCTCGCGAGTCTTCCCTCCATAAAGGCCGCCGGGATTCGTCACCTCGATACGGTCGTCAAAAACATCGACGGCAATCGACTGCCCGCAGAACCGATCCCCGTATTCCCTGTGAATCACCGCATTGGCAATCGCCTCACGCAGGACCTCCTCGGGAATCTCCAGCGAGTCGACACGCGAGACGCCTTTGATCATCGAGGTTCGTCGCAAATTCTTGGCGACCGCCGCGACGGCATCCGAGATCATTTCGCCCAACGTTCCCTCGCAGATCGTACGGTCCATGAACCTCAACGACCCCGCCGCGCCCTTCTGCGTTCCGGCATAGACCGCCACATCGATAAAGAGCTTGGGATAGAACTGCTGAGGATAGGCACCCGCAGCCAGGAGTCCGGCCTTAGTGACATTGCCCTGGGAGTCGAGGAAATTCAGGCGCTCCAGCTTCGTTTTCTTGTCCGGCGCGCCGCGCATCGCACGAGGTGTCAGTGAGAAAGCACGCTCTATCGTGCGGTCGACCAGGGCCTCGTCAAGATCGCCTGCGACCGCGCCGAGCACTGCATCGCGATCACTGGGGCTCGCCCGTTCATACGATGACAAGGACAGGACCTCGGTCGACGAGAGCGGAACATCTTTGTCATCGATGCGTTTGTAGCTGCCGCCTTGAGCGCCGCGCTCTATGACATAACAAGGCTTGCTCGACGGGTCGAGCTCCTCAATTGTGATGACCAGAACCACGGTGCCCTGGAGCTCCACGCGTTCAATGGTGTATTTGGGCGGATTGGCCAGTTTTCCGCGACCGCCGGCATCACCCATGCCCGCTACGAATTGGTTGAGCACCTTCTCGGTCTCAAAGTTCTCAACCGGGACAAAGCCCGCGCGCTCGCTCACGCCGAGCACGATAATTCCGCCAGCGGTATTCGCGAATGCACTAACCGTTTCCCATACGTCGCGGGAAAGCGTCGTGGCGCTCTCCTTGACCTCGACGTTAAGATCGTCCGAGCCCATGCGCCTTAAAGACTCGAGCAGACCGGTCAGCTCGTTTTCGTTCATCTGCACGTCCTTTCGCTCGGCCCGGCGGAGAATGCCGCGAATAGATTTCCTTCGTCTCTCAGTTATCTCTCGTAATTATCTCTTGTCTCTCTGTTATCTCTCGTATTAGAGACGAATGAGAGATGAGAGATACGTGAGTGATGGACGAGCGTGGTTTTTTGGACGGTCGGAAAATCCCTCAAACAAAAAACGGGGCCGGCCTTACGCCGAGCCCCGTTTTCAAACGGTCAGCTAGTTATCCAACGCGCGAGCATAGCAGTCAACATTACGCCGCCGCGAACACTCCCAAACCCGTTCCGATGATGCAGATCGCGAAGATGCCAATGATAATCCAAATGGTCTTGACACCCTTTTTATAGAGGGCAACGCAAGCGAACGTTGCCAGCAAGGGCAGCAGACCGGGGAAGATCGAATCGAACAGATCCTGCAGGACAATCTCCGAACCACCCACATCAAAGGTCAAAGCCGTGGACAGCGAGACCTGCGCCGCAATCATCGCGCCAATGACGGTCATTCCGAGGACACCGGCAGCATGCGTCATGCGAGACATAAGGTTGTTCTCTTCGGACTGCTGCAGGAACTTGGTTCCCAGGTCGTATCCCAGATGGGCGGCGACGATACGCGTTGCAAGGTTAATCACGGAGTAGATGAGCGCGTACACGATGGGGCCGAGCGGGTTGCCCGTCGACGCGATGCCAATACCAATGCCGGCGGCGACCACGCGGAACGTACCCCAGTAGAACGAATCGCCGATGCCGGAAAGCGGTCCCATGAGGCCGACCTTCATGGCGTTAATCGAGGACGTGTCGAAGTTCTTATCGGCAGCCGCCTGCTCTTCCATCGAAACCGTTAGGCCGGCTACAAACGGAAGCACATGAGGCGTGATGTTAAAGAACTCGGTATGGCGATCAAGCGCCGCATAGTAATCGTCGTCGTTGGGATAGATCTTTCGCAGGGGCTTCTGAATGGTGTACATGAAGCCCATTGCCATCATCTTGTCGTACGACTGCGAGCACTGGCTCGTAAACTGGCGAAGGAACATGCTCCGATACATATCGGGAGTCATAATCGCGTCCTTCTTGGCCTCTTTGAGATCGGTGTTCTGGGTAGCCATTAGAAGTCCTCCTCTTCATCCTCGGCAACCGCCTGCGGACCGGCCGAGCCCTCGCGGAAGGCCAGGAGCAGCGCGACGCAGATAGCGGCAGCGGCAACACCGACAACGTCCATCTTGAGGTAGATGACCATAATGAATCCCAGGAACAGCCAGGGAAGAAGCTTGTTGTCGCCCATGGTCCTAATAAGAAGAGCGAAGCCGATGCAGACCATGACGCCGGACGCAACGTTGAGGCCGTCCATCACAAACTGCGGAATCGCGTTGAGCGCATTGTTGATGAGGTCGGCACCAAAGAACAGCGAGCAAAACACCAGCAGTGCAGACGGAATGCCAATCGACAGCGGCACGATGGTCAAATGCTACAGATTCGCCTTAGCAAGATCGCGATTTGCCAGAGCGGTCTCAATCTTCTTGCAGGCAAAGGCACCCGGAACGGCGTAGCAGAAGTTGCGCCACACCTGAAGGAAGACGGAGACGGGAAGGGCGAGTGCGACGGCAGTTGCCGTGCCCGTACCCGTAATGACGGCAAACGCGCAGCCAAGCACGCCGGAGGCATAGACCTCGGGAGGAACCGCCGCGCCGACCATGATGGCGCCCATGAACATGGACTCCAAAGCAGCGCCAACGATAACGCCCTGCTGGACATCGCCAAGGATCAAGCCGACAAACAGGCTCGTAAACAGCGGACGACCAAGCATCGTAATGCCAAATAATTGCTCGTCCATGGACGCAATAAATGCGACCAGTGCAACTAGAAGATACTGGACAACCATTTCGATCAACCCCAGAAACAGGTCTGCAGGCGAGGCATTCTGCGCAGCTCGCCTGCAGACAACCGCAGCAATTTGAGAGGATTAGTAGTTCATCTGGTGATAGTAACGACGCGTGGTGAGCGGGTGGTTACGGACGTGCTCGAGATGGCAGCTCAGGCGCTCGGTGATGGTGTAGGTGACCATCGGGGAGACAATCTTGCGGAACTCAGGGTCGCTGAACGGCAGCTCGACCTCGGCGGTGTCGAACTTGTTCACGCGGACGTTGACGCCCTTCTCGTCGGCGAGCATGTGAGTGAAGTTGTCCACGCGGTCCATGAGCTTACGGGTGTCGTCCTCGCCGTAGAGCATGATGAGGCTCGTGCCCTCCTCGCACAGCTCGATGGTGCCGTGGAAGAACTCGGCGGCGTGGATGGACTTGGTCTTGATCCACTGCATCTCCTCGAGGATGCACATGGCGTAGTCGTAGGCCTCACCCCAGAGCATGCCGGAGCCAATCACCATGTGGTAATCAGTGTCCTTGAAGTCCTCGGCCATGGCGGCGCAGCGCTCGTCCTGAGCGTCCTTGGCCTTGATGAGGTACGGAGCGATGTTGCCGAACTCCTCCATGAAGGTGTCGTACTTGGGGAAGGCGCCGGCGTTCTTGAGGAAGCGGGCGACCAGCGTGATCTGGTAGGTGTAGATGGCCTCGCACAGGACGTCGTCCTCGGCGAAGCTGAAGAACTTGTAGTCGGCGTACTCGGTGGCCGGGGTGTTGTCGTTGGAGACGTACATCAGCGTGCGGGCGCCCTGCTCCTGGCAGAACTTGGCGGCCTCGATGATCTCGGGGGTGGTGCCGGTGCGGGTGGAGAAGACGCAGACCGAGTCCTTGTTGAAGGTCTTGGGCGGGCATGCGAGGAACTCAGCAGCGATCTCGCAGTGGACGTCGACGTCGGCCGTGGTGGTCTCGACCCAATACTTCATCGGGAGCGTGTGGGCCCAGGTGCCGCCGCAGCCGATGAAGAAGATGTTGGAATAGCCCTGCTCGCAGACCTTGTCCACGGCAGCCTCAATCTGAGGACGGAGAGCGAGGGCATCGCTCACAACCTTCTCGTAACGAGGCTCATCGAAATTGAACATCCCTTACTCCTAACTCACTT
>CABQMF010000078.1 GCA_902465265.1 uncultured Collinsella sp.
TGCACGACCCCAAGTATCGCGACTTGCCGTTTATTACGGGCTACGAGGGGCGCGGTGCCGGTGGCAAGACGTTGGAGTCCGCGACGTTCTTTATCCGCGAGCATGACGAGATCGTCGGTATGCTCTGCGTCAACACCGACCTCTCGACCGTGCGCTCCATCAACGCCATGGCTCAGCAGCTCATGGCGTGCTTCGACGCGGCGCCGACGCGTACGGAGCCCGCCCCTATCGAGGTCGAAAGCCTTTCGGAGTCTACACAGGAGCTCATCGACCGCAGCATTGCCGAGCTGCTGAGTGCGCGCGGGTTGGATGTGGCGTCGCTTGGTCAGAGCGACCGCGTGGACGTCATTCGCCACCTCAACGGCAACGGGGTGTTCATGCTCAAGGGTGCCGTGGCCTGCGCCGCCACCGCGCTGGGCATCTCGGAGCCCAGCGTCTACCGCTACCTGCAAAAAGTCCGCAAGGAAGGCTAACGAGCAACATGGAGCGCGGGTAGTCTTTTTTGCTCCACAAGCGATCCGTCACGTGACAAAAGACCCTGCAGCTCGCACGCGCTGCAGGGTCTTTTTGCATGTCATGTTTAGTTGTTGCCAACGCCTTAGAGAGCGGCGACGACCTCGATCTCGACCAGACCGCCGGCCGGAAGAGCGGCAACCTGGAAAGCGCTGCGCGCGGGGAACGGAGCCTCGAACTTAGAGGCGTAGATCTCGTTCACGGCAGCGAAGTCGGCGATGTCGGCCAGGTAGACCGTGGTCTTGACGACATCGGCAAAGGTGGCGCCGGCAGCGGTCAGCAGGGCCTCGACGTTAGCAAGGGACTGCTTAGCCTGGGCCTCGACGCCCTCGGGCATCTTTCCGGTTGCGGGGTCGATGCCCAGCTGGCCGGACAGGAACACCATGTTGCCGGTCTGGATGCCGGGGGAATACGGGCCGATGGCTGCGGGTGCGTTATCGGAAGACACGACGGTCTTGCTCATGTTTATCTCCTTACGATCAATTGAGAGAGCGTGAGCGCGGCGTTCACACCGGGAGGCACAGTTCGGTCTGAACACCGCGCTTGATTGGGATAGTAAGGGATGATTTTGTGCGATGCAAGATTATTATCAGCTTACGAGAATATTTTATCGCCCAACGGTTTCCCAGGACCGCTGAACGGTTCTTATGTGGAGCAGCCAGCCCAAGCTGCTGAAGACTTTATCCCGCTTGGAGCACGGGCATCGCCCGCCGCAACAGCACCACTATACTTTTGAGTATCTGAGCATTTTGAAAGGCAGGATATGACCGCAACCGCCAGTCGAACCACCAACCGCAGACCCGAGCTCTTGGCGCCCGCCGGAGGGCCCGAGCCCTTTGCCGCCGCACTCGCCGCCGGGGCAGACGCCATCTACTGCGGCATGGGCAGCTTCAACGCCCGCCGCAAGGCCACCAACTTTACCGACGAGGCCTTTGAGCAGGCCTGCCGCGCCGCGCATCTAGCCGGGTCGCGCGTCTACGTCACGGTCAACATCGTCATCAAGCAGTCCGAGATGGGCGATGCGTTGCAACTTATCCATCGCTGCTCCACGCTGGGCGCCGACGCCTTCATCATCCAGGACTGGGGTCTGTTCTTTGAGGTCAAGCGCACCATGCCCGGCATCGAGACGCACATCTCAACCCAAGCAAACATCCACGACGACCGCGGAACCCTTTGGTGCCGCGAGCAGGGCGCCGACCGCGTGACCCTCTCGCGCGAGCTTTCCATCGACGAGATTGCCGCCATTCACGATGCCGCGCCCGATGTGGACCTTGAGGTCTTTAGCCACGGCGCCATCTGCTTTTGCTACTCGGGTCTGTGCCTGCTGTCGAGCTTTGCCATGGCGGGCCGCTCGGCCAACCGCGGCATGTGCGCTCAGCCCTGTCGCCTGCCTTACGAGCTAATCGACGAGAACGGCCGCACGCTCTCCCCCGCCGGCCGCGAGCGTGCGCTATGTCCGCGTGACACCAACACTTCACAGCTTGTTCGCCGTCTATATGACGCCGGTGCCGCATCGCTCAAGCTCGAGGGCCGCATGAAGGCGCCCGATTACGTGTACTCAATCGTCGATGTGTATCGTCACGAAATTGACGACATGCTGGCAGGTGTCGCCGTTGCCAAGGACGAGGAAGCCGCCCGCCAGCGCCAGCTCAAGCGCTGCTTCAACCGCGACTTTACGCACGCCTATCAGGACGGCACCTCGGGCGACGAGATGATGAGCTACGAGCGCTCCAACAACCGCGGCCAGATCGTGGGCACGGTGCTGGGCAGCCGCCCGGCCAACCGCGATGTGCGTGGCCTCAAGCCCGACGACCGCCGTCGCCGCGCCGCCATCGCCCGCATTGAGCTGTTTGAACCCGTGGGCAAGGGCGACTTGTTGGAACTTCGCCACGATGACGAGTTCGACCAATTCCTGACCACCATCGCCGCCGATGATGCCGCCGCGGGCGACATCATCGAATGTCGCGTTCCCCGCAGCATGCCCGAGGGCTGCCGCGTCCGCGTGATTCGCAGTCAGCGTGCCATCGACGCCGCCGGCGCCGCGCTCAAGCGCGACGTGTTGCGCCGCCGAGCAGTTGATGTGTCCGTCGTGGCGCGCCTGGGCGAGCCGTTTACCGTCACACTCACCTGCTGTGACAACCCCACGCTCACCGCCACCGCCACGGGCTTTACCGTCGAGGCCGCCAAGACCCGCGCCGTCGAGGCGTCCGATCTGGTTGAGCACGTGGGTCGCATGGGTTCCTCGACCTTTGAGGCAGCGAGCTTTGACGTTTCGCTCGACGCCGGCTGCGGTATGGGCTTCTCTGCCGTGCACAAGGTGCGCGCCGCCGCCTGTAAAGCATTGGAGGAGGCCATTCTGGCGCCGTACGAGGAACGCGCGAAGACGCTCGAGTTGCCGGTGCTCGACAAATGTACGAGCGCCATGCCCGAGCATTACCGCGAGGAGCCGCAGATCTGCGCCGCCGTCACCACGCTCGAAGCCGCCGAGGCCGCTCGTGCCGAGGGCGCCGCGCGCATCTATATGACCACCGATGCACTCGAGACTGTCGGACTCTCCCCTGCCGATGCATTTGAGCAGGGCATTGTGCCCATACTCGACGAGGTCTGCCGCGCCGTCGACCATGAGCGCGTCGATCCCTGGATCAATGCCGGAGCCACCGTCGCCGTCGGCAATATCTCCGAGCTCGCCGTAGCCGCGCAGGCCGGCGCCACGGCCGAGATTCGCTCTTGCCTGCCGGTGCACAACACGCCCTGCATGGAGGCGCTTGCCGAGCGCGGTGCCGGTGCGTTTTGGCTCTCGCCCGAGATCACGCTCGACGAGATCGTCTCGCTTGGCACCGCCGCGCCCGCGGCTCTGGGCATCACCGTCTTTGGCCGACCGCGCGTCATGACAAGCGAGCATTGCATTCTGCAGGTTGCCAACGGCTGCATCCACGATTGTGCCAACTGCCGCCTGCGTGCCCGCAAGCTGTCACTCAAGAATATCGACGGAAAGGTCATGCCCGTCCGCACCGATATCCACGGCCGCTCTCGCCTGTACGATGCCTACCCCATCGACCTCACGCCGCAGGTTCCTCAGTTGCTCGATGCCGGCGTGCGTCGTCTCATGGTGGACGGAACGCTGCTCGAGACGGATGAGGTGGGCCGTGCCGTCGCCCGCGTCCGTCGTGCCGTCGAAGCAGCGCATGCCGGCCGCAAGCCCGCTGCCCGCCTACGCGGGGCGACCTCGGGCTGCATGTTTGTGGGAATCAGCTAACCGAAAGGCTTACACGTGAACGAAGAACCTCAAGTCCTCTACTGCGACGCCTGGCTCATGGCCATCGACAAGCCCGCCGGCATGATCGTCCACGGCGACGGCACCGGCGAGCGCACGCTTACCGACTACGCCAGCGATCTGCTACTGGCGATGGGCGACGGCTTTGCCGCGACCGACATGCAGCCGCTCAACCGCCTGGACCGCGACACTACCGGCGTGGTGCTGTTCTCGCTCGACAAGCAGACGCAGCCCGCCTTTGACCAGATGGTCATCGACCGCGCTTTCGAAAAGCACTACCTGGCGCTCGCCGAGGGCAAGATCGACTGGAACGGAAAGCTCATCGACAAGCCCATCGCCCGTGACCGTCACGACAGCCGAAAGATGCGCGTCGGCGCCAGCGGCAAGCCGTCTCAGACGCGCGTGAAGGTGCTCAAGCGTCTTAAGAGCCGTCGTGGCCTGCCCACGCGCTCGTATATCGATGTCGAGCTGCTCACCGGCCGTAAGCACCAAATCCGTGTGCATCTGGCGAGCGAGCGTCATCCCCTGGTTGGCGACGACCTGTACGGCACGCCGCGTCCTTGCGGCCTCATGCTCCACGCCCACAGCGTGTCCTTTACGCATCCCGTAACCGGTGAGCACATCCACATCGAAGCCCCCTGCCCCTGGGAACCCTAATACCTGCCAAATAGGGACAGGCACCTTTGTGGTGGTTTTGCCGCAATGGCTCAGCCGCGGTCCCAAAACGTCTCGATCTGTAACAGTTAGAACCCATTTTCCGGTCTATCTGTTACAGA
>CABQMF010000079.1 GCA_902465265.1 uncultured Collinsella sp.
CAGCCGCCGAGGGCAAAGCTGCCGTCGCAGGTCATATCGGGGATGTCGAGCAGGCGGAACGTGATAAACACGCCGAGCACCATAATGCCCCAGAGGACGCCCTGCGAAATGGCGCCCTGCAATGCAATGAGCATGCTTCATACCTCCTAGGATAGGGTGGACACGTGATTTTCCATAATAGCGGTAACACTGCATAAAAGAGCTGCGGACGGATGTTTTGTCTCATCCGAAACAAGCAGGGCGAACGCCGGTCTTTAGCGTTCGCCCCTGTGGCTCAGATATTGAATAACGCGGCTATGGCACGAGCGCGGGCTCTAGATGCATCGCCGCGCATGCCGCTACGCGTCCAGAGCGGAGAGGTCGATGCCCAGGGCCTCGGCCATTTCGTCGTTCTTGACGACGACCAGGTCCTTGCTCGAGAGGTGCTTGATCGGCATATCCTCGGGCTTGGCCTCGCCCTTCAGGATCTTGACGGCCATCTCGCCCGCGGCGTAGCCCAGGTCCTCATAGTTGATGGAGAGGGTGAACAGACCGCCGGCCTTGCACATGCCCTCCTCGCCAGTCACGAAGGGGAGCTTGTTCTCCTTGCAGATCTGGCCGACCTGCGAGGCACCCGCGGCGATGGTGTTGTCGGTGGGGGAGTACAGCGCGTCGACCTTGCCCACGGCGGACTCGACGACGGACTGAATCTCGTTGGAGCTCGAGACGGTGAAGTCAGTGTACTCGAGGCCCAGCTTGTCGAGCTCCTTCTTGGCGGCCTTGATCTGGACGTCGGAGTTGGACTCGGCAGTGCAGTAGAGCAGGCCGACCTTCTTAACGTCGGGCAGGACCTTCTGCATCATCTCGAGCTGCTCGGCGACCGGGGTGAGGTCGGAAGCGCCCGTGACGTTGGTGCCGGGCTTGTCGTTGTCTTGGACCAGGCCGGAAGCGGCGTAGTCGGTGATGGCGCAGCCAACGATGGGGATATCAGCGGTGGCGCCGGCGGCAGCCTGCGCGGCGGGCGTAGCGATGGCATAGATCAGGTCGACGCCGTCGCCTACGAACTTGTCGGCAATGGACTTACACGTGGACTGGTCGTTCTGGGCGTTCTTCTGGTCGATCTTGACCTTAAGGCCGCTCTTCTTGATGGCCTTGACGAAGCCGTCGTTGGCGGCATCGAGCGCGGAGTGCTCGGTGAGCTGCAGAACGCCGATGGTGTAGTCGGAACCGGCGGCAGCGGAGCCGGAACCAGAGTTGCCGCCGCATCCGGCGAGCGGAGCGAGCGCGAGCAGGCCAGCGGAGACAAGAAGGCTCCTGCGGCTGATGGTGATGTCCTTCATATCATTACCCCCAGTATAAAAATGGCTGGAAACACTGCACTAGGAAAAAGTGCAAGTGGGACTATAGTAACGCCGATGTCCATTTTTACAATAACCTGGCGGGTTTTTTAATACTGAACCGGATGGGCGGTGCTGAGGAACGACGGACGGTAACGGGGCTTATGCTGCGGGTGCGGGGCTGTCTTCTTCGTCTAGCGCGGCAAAGAGTTTCTTGCCGTCGAGCAAACGCGTGCTGACGTTTCTCATGCGGCTGACCTCAACGGTGCGCAGGGTGTCGTCGGCGCCTCGGGTGTCGTAGACCGTTCCCAGCAGATACGAGACGCCATCGCGCTGCCTGATGGCAAAGGGCCGGACCGTCATCCGTACCACCTCGATTTCGCCTCGGGTCAGGACGTTTGTGATATCAAAACTGACAGTTGTTCCATGGTCGATGGCCTGTTCGACGAGTTCGCACGTGTCGATACGCTTGGCGTACGGACGCGTTGTCTTGACGGGTGCGTCGTTGGCGGCCGGTGCCGGTTCGGGCATATCGAGATAGTCGCGAACATCGGCGCTCGCCATGGCGACCAGGTGCTGCGCCATGCTCTTTCGAATGGCTATGGGCGTCGATCGGTTGCGCATGACCATGCCGTGGAGCCGTATGATCTCTTCGTCAGCAAGTGGACGGGTGAGAAGCCGATAGCCCACGCCGCGCTTATAGTCGATTTCGTATCCGGCGTGACGAAGTGCAGATATCGAGGTATAGATGCTGCGGCGTGCCGCCGAGATGGGCATGCGGGCGGGGTCGTCGGGATGGGCGAGGAGCTCGACCAGCTCGTCGGAAAGCAGCGCCTTGTCCTCGCCGGTGTTCTCGCTCAAGAGCTGCAGGATGCGTACGGCGCGATAGGCTGCCATCGAGGCGGAGCCCCTGGTCGTGGTCTCGTAGTTTTCAACAACGGCTTCGGTCATAGCGCCCACGTCCTTTCCTTTTTTGGTGATGACAGAGCAGAGCCTAGGGTGCGGAGCCTGGCCAAGGACGCGTGACGCCTTGGACGGTTGATGGTTGCCGGCAAACGGCGGGTCGAGTTTTCAACAACCCTGCCTAACTGACCAAAACCTTGCCAAAAGCTTGACGGACACTGTTGAAAAAGCGCCCCTCGGCTTGCCGAGAGGCGCTGGCGCGATGTGCTGCAATGCGCTGAGTGCGCTGTGGAGATTAGAAGTCGGCGTTGCCCACGGTGCGCGGGTGCGGCAGGACGTCGCGGATGTTGCCCACGCCGGTCAGATACATGACCAAGCGCTCGAAGCCCAGACCGTAGCCGGCGTGCTTGCAAGAACCGTAGCGGCGCAGGTCAAGGTAGTACTTGTACTGCTCGGGATTCATGCCCAGGTCCTTGATGCGGGCCTCGAGCAGATCCAGGCGCTCCTCGCGCTGGGAGCCGCCGATAATCTCGCCGATACCGGGAACCAGGCAGTCGGCGGCGGCGACGGTCTTGCCGTCCTCGTTCATGCGCATGTAGAACGCCTTGATCTCGGCCGGGTAGTCGGTTACGAAGGTCGGGCGCTTAAAGTGCTCCTCGGTCAGGAAACGCTCGTGCTCGGTTTGCAGGTCGATGCCCCAGCTCACGGGATAGTCAAACTTGTGACCGGCGGCGACGGCCTGCTCCAGGATTTCAACGGCCTCGGTATAGGTGACGCGGGCAAAGTCGGAGTTGGCGACATGGTCCAGGCGCTCAAGCAGACCCTTGTCCACAAACTTGTTGAGCATGTTGAGCTCGTCGGGGCAGGTGGCCATAACGTCCTTAAGGACGTACTTGAGCATAGCCTCGGCGTTATCCATGTAGTCGTTGAGGTCGGCAAATGCCATCTCGGGCTCAATCATCCAAAACTCGGCGGCGTGGCGCGTGGTGTTGGAGTTTTCGGCGCGGAAGGTGGGGCCAAAGGTGTACACGTCGCCAAAGGCCATGGCGAAGTTCTCGGCATTGAGCTGGCCGGACACAGTGAGGCTCGCATGCTTGCCAAAGAAGTCCTGGCTCCAGTCGACCTCGCCGGACTCGGTGAGGGGCGGGTTTTTGGGGTCGAGCGTGGTCACGCGGAACATCTCGCCGGCGCCCTCGCAGTCACTCGTGGTGATGATGGGGGTGTTGACGTAGACAAAGCCCTGCTCTTGGAAGAAGCGATGGATAGCGGCAGCCGCGACAGAGCGGATGCGGAACACGGCGCGGAACAGGTTGGTGCGCGGGCGCAGGTGCTGCTGGGTGCGCAGGAACTCGACGGTTGCGCGCTTCTTCTGCAGCGGGTAATCCGGAGCGCTGACGCCCTCGACCTCGATGGAGGTGGCGGAAAGCTCGAAGGGCTGGGGCGCATCGGGGGTCAGCTTGACGGTGCCGGTGCAAATGAGTGCGGCCGAGACGTTTTGGTGGGCGATCTCGTCGTAGTTGTCGAGCGCCTCGCGGTTCATGACGACCTGCAGGTCACGGAAGCAGCTGCCGTCGTTGAGCGTAACGAAGCCAAAGTTCTTCATGTCGCGGACGGACTTGACCCAGCCGGCAACGGTGACGGTCTGGCCACCGAGTGACTCGGCATCGGCATAGAGCTGCGCGATTTTGGTGCGGTTCACGTATCCTCCCATAACGGTTGTACGGATTATTTCCAAACAGTTAACCATTCTAACCCGCGAGTGGGGGCGTAGCAAAACGGCAAGCTCGATGTATGGGCGTGACGTGGGCACCGCGCAAGCGCCGATTTTGCGTTGCCTAGTGCCCGCAGATGGCTTGGCGTATGAGGGCAGCGTAGGTGTCGATTCCCGCCTGGGTGAGGTGTGTGCCGTCGTCGACAAGGTATTCGCTGTGGCCCTCTGAGGCACCGTTCCAGTCGATGACGCCGGCGTTGTCGTTTTGGGCGCAGACGTCACGAATCATCTGGTTATTGCGGTCCTGTAGCTCGAGCGGTACACGCACGGTCACAAAGTAGATGGGCTTGCCGCCCACGGCATTAATCACGTCCTGCACCTGCTGAGGGTCGCGGATGAGGCCGTTGGTGCCAAGCGCGCAGATGACCACGCTTGGATCGTAGTTGGC
>CABQMF010000080.1 GCA_902465265.1 uncultured Collinsella sp.
TGAGTGTGTGCTACCGTACATACCAGCAACCCCAAATAGGGACTGGGTTGTCTAAGTTTGCGCATTAATGCCGGCAAGCGGAGAAGCCGGTATGCACAAGGCGCGGACATGGAACTCGTTGGTGAACAACGAAAGAAAGGTTGGAGGAGATACCAATATGATGAAGTACCTCCAGAAGCTCGGCAAAGCGCTGATGCTTCCCGTCGCGGCGCTTCCCGTCGCAGGTATTCTTATGGGCGTGGGCTATCTGCTCGCTCCCGCAGTCATGGGTGCTGCCGGTGACACTACCGGTTTTGCCTATACCGCCGGCTTCCTGCTCATCAAGGCAGGCGGCGCTCTTATCGATAACATGGCCTGGCTGTTCGCAGTCGGCGCCGCTGTCGGCCTTGCCGACGATCACGATGGCACCGCTGGCCTCGCTGGCCTCGTTGCCTTCCTGATGATCCAGCAGCTCCTGAACCCCGCTGTTGTTGGCACCATTCGTGGTATGGACGCCGATGCTCAGACCGCTTGGCTTGCCACGACCGAGGGCATCGCGTTCTCCAAGATCGCTGGTAACTCCTTCATCGGCATCCTGTCCGCCGTCATCGGTGGCACTTGCTACAACAAGTTCAAGGACACCCGTCTTCCCGACTGGCTGGCCTTCTTCTCCGGCAAGCGTTGCGTCGCCATCATGACCGCCGTCATCTGCATCGTCGTCTCCGTCGTCCTGCTCTTTGCTTGGCCCCTCATCTTCGGTGCGCTCGTCGCTCTGGGCGAGGGCATCGCTGCTATGGGTGGCATCGGCGCTGGCATCTACGCCTTCCTCAACCGCCTGCTCATCCCGACCGGTCTGCACCACGCACTCAACAACGTGTTCTGGTTCGACACCATCGGTCTGGGCGACCTGACCCACTTCTGGGCTGGCGAGACCTCTGCTGACGTCAAGTGGAGCCTCGGTATGTACATGTCCGGCTTCTTCCCCTGCATGATGTTCGGTATCCCGGGCGCTGCCCTGGCTATGGTTCAGACCGCTAAGAACAAGAAGGCTGCTATCGGCCTGGTTGTCTCCGCTGCTATCTGCGCCTTCGTCTGCGGCGTCACCGAGCCCTTCGAGTTCGGCTTCATGTTCCTGTGCTTCCCGCTCTACGTCGTGTACGCTGCCCTGTACGGCATCTTCACCATCGTCACCTACTATGTTGGTTTCCGTGCTGGCTTCTGCTTCTCCGCTGGTGCTACCGACCTCCTGTTCTCCTCCAGCCTCCCGGCTGCCGCCAACACCTGGATGATCATCCCGCTGGGCATCGCTGCCTTCGTGGTCTTCTACCTCGTGTTCCGCTTCGCCATCACCAAGTTCAACCTCATGACCCCTGGTCGCGAGGATGAGGATGTCGAGGAGGCCTCCGCTTCCGCCGCTGCTGGCGACGACAAGTTCGCCGCTCTGGCCGCCGCTGTTCTTGCTGCCGTCGGTGGCAAGGAGAACGTCAAGACCGTTGACTGCTGCGCTACTCGCCTGCGCTTCGAGCTCGGCGATTCCGCTCTGGTCGACGAGGCTGCCTGCAAGAAGGCCGGCGCTCTGGGTGTCATGAAGATGGACAAGGGTGCTACCCAGGTCATCATCGGCACGCAGGTCCAGGCTGTTGCCGAGGAGCTCAAGAAGCTTCTCTAAGCCTTAAAGACGTATCTGTCTTGCAAAGGGTCGTCCCGCTCCGCGGGGGCGGCCCTTTTTGCTACCTCGATACTTGATGTAGTGGTGTAATTGGTATTACAGCGCACAGGCTATCAACCGGCAAACAATATCGAAATGTACGTGTTGACCTGCTGTTATTCCATTAAAACTGCTATAGTACGTGGTGTCTGGTTACAACCAATTTCGAGTCATTTATCCGGCAGGTATCATTATGGCAATGGGAGCGCGCAAACAACCTTTGTACGATCAGCTCGTCGATTTGCTGACCGATAAAATCGATCACGAGCTTCGACCCGGCGACTATTTACCGTCTGAGCGTGACTTGTCGGAGCGCTACGGGCTCTCGCGTACGACGGTTCGCCTTGCCCTGCAGGAGCTTGAGCGCCTAGGCTTGGTGGTTCGTCAGCGCGGCCGTGGAACCATGGTGTGCGACCGCTCTCTGCAAACGGCAAACCTCTCGCAAATCTATAGCTTTACCGAGCAGATGAAGGCGATCGGCCGTGTGCCCAAGACGACGATTCTTGAGTTTACCGAGGTCGAGGCTGACAAGAATATTGCCATAGAGATGAACGCGCGTCTTGGCGAGCGTCTGTACAAGATCAAGCGCCTGCGTATTGCCGATGGTGTGCCGCTGATGATTGAGTGTACATATCTGCCGAGTCGCAAGTTCTTTGCGCTTAAGCGCCCCATGATCGAGAACAAATCGCTGTACGACATGATCGAGCAGGACTTTCACGAGAAAGTTCGCGTGGCAGAGGAGGAATTCTACGCGAGTATTGCCCGCCATTCCGACGCACGTTTGCTCGAGATTGCCGAAGGCGCACCGGTCCTGGATTTGATTCGTACCACATATGACATGAACAACGAGGTTATCGAGTATACGCGTTCGGTTGCGCGCGCCGACCAGTTTAAGTACAAGGTCTACCACAACCGCGCAGTCTAGAGTTATTGGGTATAAACGGCTTGGTGTGTTTTGCGGCGGGTGCAAAATGTGCCAAGCGCAAGAAGGCAACGAACAATCGCTCGAATTAACAATGCAGTGGTTTTTGATCCGCCCTAAAACGCACTGCGGGTACGGGAGCATAGATGAGCACGTATGCTATCAAGGCCGACAAGTTCTTTTTGCCGGCGGGGCCGCAGCTGGGCGGCTACCTCATGGTCGAAGATGGCGTCTTTGGCGCTTGGCAGGCCGATGAGCCCGCTTGCGAGATCAAAGATTATTCGGGTACATGGATTGCGCCGGGCATGGTGGACACCCACATTCATGGCTTCTATAACCATGCCACGACCGATAACGATGCTGAGGGTATCAACATCAGCTCGACCGAGCTCGCTCGTCGTGGTACCACCAGCTGGCTGCCTACGACCTTTACCGACGGTGTGGAGCAGATCAAGGACGCCTGCGCTGCCATTGCACAGGCGGACGAAGAGCGTGGACCTGAGTTCTGCGGTGCTCGTATTCAGG
Source organism: uncultured Collinsella sp. (assembly GCA_902465265.1). GTDB lineage: Bacteria > Actinomycetota > Coriobacteriia > Coriobacteriales > Coriobacteriaceae > Collinsella. Next base: position 3,135 of record CABQMF010000080.1, read on the forward strand.
GCATCTACCTGGAGGGTCCGTTCTTTACCATGAAGCATGTGGGCGCCCAGAACCCTGCTTATCTGATCGACCCGTCCGAGAAAGTTTTTGACGAGTGGCAGGAAGCCGCCGGCGGTCGTATCGTCAAGAGCGCCATGGCGGCCGAGCGCGATGGCGCTGCCGCTTACGCCGCGGCTCTGAGCGCAAAGGGCGTCGTGACCTGTATTGGCCACTCCGATGCCACCTATGATGAGTGTGCCGCCGCCATCAATGCTGGCGCCAGCTGCTTTACGCATACCTACAACGGCCAGCGCGGCCTCCATCACCGTGAGCCCGGTGTTGTTGGCGCCGCTATGACCACGCCCAACACCTATGCCGAGATCATCTGCGATGGCAAACATGTGAACCCTGCTGCTATCAAGGCCCTGCTGCGGGCCAAGGGCTGGCAGCACACGGTGCTGATTACCGACTGCCTGGGTTGCGGCGGCATGCCCGAGGGCAAGTACACCAGCGGCGGCATGGATGTCATTATGAAGGACAACCTTTGCTGGCTCGCCGATGGCTCTGCTATCGCCGGCTCAGTGCTCACGCTCGCACAGGGCGTCAAGAACATCGTTGACTGGGGTCTTGCGAGCGCCGATATCGCAATTCGCATGGCGACTGAGGTACCCGCGCGCTCCGCTCACGTCGAGGATAAATGTGGCAGCATTATGCCTGGCCGCGATGCCGATTTTGTCGTGTTCAATCCCGACCTTACCCTGGTCGAGACGTATGTGGGTGGCAACAGCGTCGGTAACGCGTTTACCGAGTAGCCGCCAAAGAAACGATCCGAGAGGGGATTTAGATGATTTACGGTGCATTGGGCGATATCGAGGAGTACCGCGGAATGCTCAAGGGCCTCGACGTGCTAATCGATTGGCTCGAGGAGAACGACCCGGCGAAGCTCGAGGTCGGCAGCCATCCGATTCTGGGCGACAAGGTCTATGCGAACGTCATGGCCCCCACGACGCGTTCGGAGGCCGAGGCCCACTACGAGACGCATCAGCGCTATCACGACCTGCAGATCGATGTCGAGGGTCGCGAGGCCTTTAAGGTCGCCACGGGCAGCCTGACTCTGGTCCAGGAGTTTGACGAGAAGGACGACTACGATCTGGTCGATTCAGACGCCTCGATCGCCGGCGATCTTGCCGACGACAAGTTCGCGCTGTTCGTTGCCGGCGAGCCTCACATGCCCACGCTCGAGTTCCCGGGCGATG
>CABQMF010000081.1 GCA_902465265.1 uncultured Collinsella sp.
GCGACACTGAAGTAAGTGTCCATCCTCGCAGTATCCGGTTCTCAAGGTGCACGCCTTCGCAGCTCATCCGGTTCCACCGGGCCGCGCGGCAAGGAGATATATTGCCAGACCGGAGGGGCCCCGTGGGCGGGAATCTGGTACTCCACGGTTCCTACACAAATGAGGATGGGACCCTCTCTGTGAGAGCCTAGAAAGAACAGGGCCGCGGCCCCCTATTAGAGCGGCCCTTCGGTTTTCCAACGGTTAAGCTTCGGCCGCATTAGTGGCTGTATACCCATTAGAAATGGGACATAGCAGCGTTAACGAGTTCAAAAACGATTAGTCCAATAAGAGCCGCTGCGGCAAACTTGATGGCATTCGCAAGCTGTGGATGCTCATAAGCCCAGCCCGTCCTCGTCTCTTCGCTGTCCGCCTTCTTTCCGTCCAAGAAGTCGGATATCTCTTGATACGTCACCAAATCATTCTTCTTCTTGATATGTTCCGCTGCAAGCGCGCAGCACATTGCGCCAGCACCAAAGACGCCTGCCAACACCATCGTCGGAACGCACTGGACCATCCCCCACCCGTGGTTTTGTTGCCACATGAGCCAGGCCATAGAGACGGTAAACGCAAGAAGCCCAGCCAACATCCCCGCACCCAAGCGATAGAGCGTGCCCCTATCGCGTTCAACCCTTTCTCTAATTATTGAAATGTCGCCTTTAACAAGCTCGTCAATCGTTACATCCAGTTGTTCAGACAGCAGTAGGAGACTCTGGATGTCGGGGTACGTTTTACCGCGCTCCCAATTACTGATGGTCTGACGTGTTACAAAAATGCGCCTTGCAAGATCCTCCTGGGACAAACCAGCATCGAGTCGATACTGTTTAAGGTGTTTTGGCAGCTGCATGGCGTTCCCTTCGAATGCATCTCAACTCTTATTGGGCGGCTACACAACAGAAGCCGGCAAGCAAAGCGTAATCCCAAAATCAAACCCATACGGATGGCTGCGCGCAGATTAGAGTGTCAAAAATCTTTGACGCATACGCTACCTGCTCTTTCTTGCAACTCGGACGCTATCGAATTGATCGGTTTGGCTACGTCCCAAATCGATCACATCCCTAATCAATCAAAAAGGGGCGCTTCCGGATTGGAAGCGCCCCTTTAAGATGCAAGAAGCAATTAGGCCTCGAGAGCCTTCTTGGCAATGGCAGCCAGCTCGTTGAAGGACTCGATGTCCTCGTAAGCCATCTGAGCCAGGACCTTACGGTCGAGCTCGATGCCGGCAACCTTCAGGCCGTGCATGAACTGAGAGTAAGAGATGTCGTTCAGGCGAGCAGCAGCGTTGATACGGGTGATCCAGAGAGAACGGATCTCGCGCTTCTTGTTGCGGCGATCACGATACTGATACTGCAGGGAGTGCTGGACCTGCTCTTTAGCATGCTTGTAAGTACGCGAAGCGGCACCGTAGTAACCCTTCGCACGGTGCATAACGGTACGGCGCTTCTTCTTGGCGGCAACAGCGCGCTTAATACGTGCCATGTTCTATCAACTCCTAGACGGTAAAACGAAAAACGGGAACGCGAACTTAGGCGAGACGCGACTTGATGACCTTGCGGTCGGCAGCGGCGATCTCGGTCTCCTGACGGAAGCCACGCTTACGCTTGGTGGACTTCTTGCTCAGGATGTGGCTCTTAAAAGCCTTGGCGCGCATAAGCTTGCCGGTACCAGTCTTGCGGAAACGCTTCTTGGTGCCGCTGTGGGACTTCATCTTAGGCATGAAATACTCCTTAATCGGTTACAGAACACTAGTTACTTGGTATCGCTTGCCGCTTTATCCTCATCGAAGGCGCCCTTAATCGGGGCGAGCAGCATAAGCATGTTACGGCCTTCCATCTTAGGCTTGGACTCGACCGTAGCGTAAGGCTTGAGATCCTCGGCGAGACGCTCGAGAACGTTAAGACCCTGCTCCGGGTGAGCCATCTCACGGCCGCGGAACATGATGGTGATCTTAACGCGTGCGCCCTTCTTGAGGAAACGCAGAACGTGGCCCTTCTTGGTCTCGTAATCGCCAACGTCGATCTTGGGTCGGAACTTCATTTCCTTAACCTCGACCTTGGACTGGTTCTTACGAGCGGCCTTGGCCTTCATGGCCTGCTGGTACTTGAACTTACCGTAGTCCATGACCTTGCAGACCGGCGGCTCCGCGTTGGGAGCGATCTCGACCAAGTCGAGACCCTGATCGTCAGCGACGCGCTGGGCATCGCGGATGGCGAACAGGCCGAGCTGAGAGCCATCGACGCCAATCAAACGGCACGAAGATGCAGTGATCTCGTCGTTGATGCGGGTGTCATCAGACTTAGCTATTTTCCCTACCTCCATTCATAAAAAAATAACCCGGCGCTTCTTTGCAACCAGGTCGTACACATAGACATCCTCAGTATGAGGAAGGGAATCTAGGTTGTATGACCAGTCAGCTGCTCATTGGCGCCAAAAGGTGGGAACCCTCGGGTTCCTCTTTAGGGCATTGCGGGAACAACGCCTTGCGAATAATAACACGTACCGCGCGTTATCACATTACGTACACGAAAAGGGGGGCTTTGACCCCCTTGAAGCGCAGGTGCATGTATGGTGCCCTCGTCACGCTCCGCTACAAACAGGCCACAGGCCTGTTTGCTTAACGCTCCGCGCGCTCACGCGAGTTCGGCACGAAAAAGGGGGCCTTGACCCCCTTGAACGCTCACTTGCATGTATGGTGCCCGAGGCGAGACTCGAACTCGCACGTTGTTGCCAACGGTGGATTTTGAGTCCACTGCGTCTGCCAATTCCGCCACTCGGGCACGTAATGCGTGAGTTAGTTTATCACAGCTTTCTGTTGATTAGTCCGAAAATGGAACTTCGAGCATTTCGATAAGCTCAACCTTGCGCAACATCTCCCGCTTACGACATCCACGTCCGTTAACCGAGGCTTCGCCCATCTGGTTGTCATAGGGGTCCTCACGCATGCCATCGAAAGCAGGCACAAATTCAGCCTGGAATCGATTGTTGGCCACCATACGCCACGGGTCGAGATTGCCAAAGTAGTGACGACGACGCCACTCCTCCCCCATCCTGCGTGCCGAGGAACCAAACGATACGTCGGCGTTAAGCCAACCGGTCTGGGGTGTGTAGAACTCGGCCCAGTCGTGCGGTCCCACCGAATCGGGCGCAACATACAGGCCACTCTGCCAACGGGCAGGCACGCCCGCAATGCGGCACATGGTGATAAACGTGAGCGCCATAACGCCGCAATCGCCGCGGAGCGAGTGTGCACAGTCATCGGCAATAGATCCCAAAAGCAGGTACGGTGGCTGATAGCGATAGTCAATATGCTGTGTCAGGTAATCATAGATAGCACGAGCGCGATCGAGCGGATTCTCGAGCCCGTCAATAACACGCTCCGTCAACTGTCGCAGGCACGGCGTGAACGCAATGTGCGGACGGTCCTCGGAGGTGTCCTCGGGCAGTGGCGCGTCCATACAGGGATGCGATGGGAGCGCGCCACCATAGATATCGCAATAGGTGGCATCGATGTGATAGCGATAGGTCACCGAGAATGAATGTTCGGTCGAAGATGTCCAGGAGGCTGTACGAGCCGAAATGTTCTCAGAGGCAACGGTGCCCTCCGACGTCATATCGAGAACCTCGATATGAGACTGTTGACGACAGGCGGCTGCAACGGGTAGCCACGCGCGAACAGTCTCTCCCTCCAGAGTCCCGGGGACAGACACGGATGCCTTAAGCGTGATGACGCGAGTCAACCCGTTTTGCGACTCCATCTCCCTGAGCATCTGGTTACGCAGCGCAATGCCGTCCGTAGAATCGGGACGCAGGCCCGGAACCTCCTTGGGGTACACGCGAAGCGAATCGAGGAAGTTATCGAGAACAAACAGCTCGCCATCGATAAAGCGCCAGTCAATACGCTTACGATCAATCAGGTCGTCAAACTGCTCTTCGGTAAACTCTGGCCACTCCTCGCGAATCATCGCAATGGCTCGATCACGCGACACCGAAAAATGAAGCGGCGTCTCGAGCATGCGATACCGCTCGGCGCGAACGCAGGCGGCCAGCGAAGGCTCGGGGTTCTGTTCCAAAAGGCGATCGCAGGCAGCAACAGCCTGCGTCAAATACCCGGCATCCTTAAGACGAAGAATCTCGGGCGGCAGTCCAACATCGAGATGACGAAAGTCATCACAGCAAACATCAACAGAGCAACCAACAGGACCCTCGTCAATAACCTTCCCATCCGAAGGCAGCACATTAATAACAGCCATACCAAACTCCAAGTCATTAGAACTCTAAAGCCCATTGTAGCGACAAGTACGACCTG
>CABQMF010000082.1 GCA_902465265.1 uncultured Collinsella sp.
TGGAGCCGATATTGCCGCCTAGATGTTACAGATCGAGACAAAACTGGTGGGACGGTCTGAGCTGGCCCGCCCAAGCGGCGGAAAAGAAAAGGTAGATTTTCGGGCATGTCCCAAAAATCTACCCTTGCTGTGCGTTAGCCCAGCAGGTCGACGACGTTGAAGCCGGCGTTGCTCTTGGCGATGACGTCGCGGCCGCCAAAGACGCAGGTGGGCGACGCGGCCGCAATGCGCGTCACGTCGGCCCCGAGTGAGCGAAGCTCACCGGGCGTGGCGGCGAGCATCTGGGCACGACGCTCCTCGCGCGCGTGCGGATCGAGCCCGGCAAGGTAGGTCGTGTTGCGGCGCTTGGTGAGCGCGTACGGCTTCACGGGCGCGTCCATGCCGCTCACGCAGCTCACGATAAAGCCCTCGAAGGCGGCCTCGTCGGGCTCAAAGCCGCCGAGCCATTCGCCTGCGCGCGCCACGCGCTCAATCGAGGGGTCGATTGCCGGGTCGCGGTAGGTGTAGAACGCCGTCTGGCGCTCGCCAGCAGCGCGGAATCCGCAGCCGTACGCACCGCCCTTCACGCGGATCTCGTTCCACAGGTAGTCGTAGGAGAGCGCGTTGGCGGCAACCGCCCAGGCGCCCGTCACGTCGAGCCCCAAGCGACGCGGATCGCACGCGCTTGCCGCAAAGCAGATGTCGCTGGGGATGACGAAAGCCTCGTGACGGTCGTGCGGCTCCGGTACCACGAGCGCGTTGCGGCCGGCATCGGCGCCGTCGCCGGCGCCCAGCCCCAGGTCGCCCGCGGCGTCCCAGTACGCGTCAAAGTCCTCGTCGCTGCCGGTAAAGCTCGCCATGCAGCCATCGGCCACAAAGATGCGGCCTGCCAGCTCGGCAAGCTTGGCGCGCAGGTCGTCCAGGCGCTCGTCAAAGTGCTCGAGCAGATCGCGCAGGAACAGGTAGAAATCCACGCCCGAAAGCTGCTCGCGCACCACGGCCGAAGGCGAGCTGTAGCTCATCGCGCGACCGAGCGCCGCCGAGTGACCGTTGTTGATAAAGCCCTGCTCAAGCCCAATGCGAATCTGCGTGAGCACGTCGCGAACGCGGTCGGCGTCGGCATCCGCCAGCAGCGTGCTCGACCACACCTCGCGCGGCAGGCTCGCCAACGCATCGATCTTTTCGGACAGGGCGCCGGCGCTCACCAGCAGGTAGGGGCGCACGCCGTCCACGTCGGGCTGGGTCATGACCTCGGTCGTAAAGCTCAAAAAGCCCAGCTTGCCGGCGAGCAAGTTGTCGAGCTCCTCGGCCGAGTGCTCGCGCGTGGGCAGCTGCTTGAGCAGACGGCAGAGCAGCGTCACGTAGGGCAGGTCCTCAAATGCGACGCAGCTCAGGTCGAAGTACTGCATGGCGTAGGCCAGGCGGTTGGTGGGGATGCCGTGGCGCAGGCAGGGGATGGGCGCGGTCGTGTCCACAACGAGCGGCGGCTCGGGGCGCGCCTCGCCAATGTCGGATACGCGGAGGCGCGGCAGCGTGGCCTTGTCCTCGGGCGTGTCCTCGGCCTCCTGCGCGGCACGCAGTACGGCCGTGCGCTCGACCACGTCGGCCAGCTCGGCATCGGTCATGGCGTCGCGCTTGGCAGCCAGTTCGGCGGCTTCGGCACCCTCCGAACCCTCGGCAGCGTCTACCGGAACCAGCTCGACCAGCGCCATGTGGTCGTTCTCCAGTACGAGCTCGCGCAGCAGGTCCTCAAAATAGCTGCCGTCCAGCTCGCCACGCAGCTCCTCGTACACCGGGCCATACTTGAGCGCCAGCGTCGCAGCGTCGTCATCGTAGAGCCACGTGCTCAGCGCGTCGCACGCAATGGCCACGCCGTCGGCGATGCCATAGTCGCGCTGGCGCAGGTCGTACTCGTTGCTGCTGATGATGGCCTCCAGGCGCTCGCGCGGAACGCCGTGCTCGCACAGGTCGCGGCAGGCGTCCTGGAACACGCGACGCAGCTCACGCGCCACGCCGGGCTGCGCGTTTTGCAGCATGATGAGCTCGTAGGGCTGCAGACTCTCGGCCGCGGTATAGCTCACCACGTTGCCGCCCAGGCCGGCGGCCAGAATGGCCTTCTTAACTGGTGCTTCGTTGGAACCCAACAGTGCCTCGAACAGGATATCCGCCGCGATCGTGCGCTTGCGGTCGAGCGCACTGCCCAGCACCAGGCCCAGACCCACCAGGGCGTTCTCGGGCGTGGTTGCCATCTCGACGCGCTTATACTCACAGGTCACGGGCGCCTGCACGCCCAGCGGATTGGGCGCCAGCGTGGACGGGTCCTCGCCGGCGGCAACGGCGGCGTCCATGCGGCGGCTCGCGGCGCTTGGCTGCGACAGATAGCGCTCGTCCAAAAACGCCAGCGCGCGGTCCACGTCCAGGTCGCCGTAGAGCGTTATATAAGAGTTAGAGGGGTTGTAGTGGCGCGCGTGTGTGTCCAGGAACTGCTCGTAGGTGAGCGCGGGAATCGCGCGCGGGTCGCCGCCGCTCTCGTGCGCATAGGCGGTGTCGGGATAGAGCGCGGCGTTGACGGCGTCGTCCAGCACGCTCATGGGATCGGACAGCGCGCCCTTCATCTCGTTGAACACCACGCCGTTATAACGCAGCGTGCCCTTGCGCAGGCTGGCGGCGCTGCCGTCGCCCTCGCTCTCGGCGCCCTCCGGCAGGTCCAGCTCGTAGTGCCAGCCCTCCTGTTCAAAAATGGTGGGCTTGGTATAGATAGCCGGGTTGAACACCGCGTCCAGGTACACGTCCATCAGGTTGTACAGGTCCTGCTCGTTGGTGGTGGCAACGGGGTAGATAGTCTTGTCGGGGTAGGTCATGGCGTTGAGGAACGTCTGCATGGAGCTCTTGATAAGGTCGACGAATGGCTCCTTGACGGGGAACTTGGCCGATCCGCACAGGACCGAGTGCTCAAGAATATGGAACACGCCGGTGGAATCGGCCGGCGGCGTCTTAAAGCCAATGGCGAAGGCCTTGTTTTCGTCGTCGCACGCCAGGTACAGCAGGCGAGCGCCCGAGGCAGTGTGGCGCAGCACGTAGGCGTCCGAGTCGAGCTCGGGCACGGTCTCGCAGCGCTCGACGGCAAAGCCGTGACAGGTGGTGCCGGGCACCAGCAGCGTGGAGGCAACGGCGCGCGGGTCGGTTGAGGTGGTGGACATATGCAGTCTCCTTTGACGCCCCAGCGGGGGCGAATCGAGTCGAATCCTCGTGAGTATACCCATATGGGGCCGCGGCTCTGCGGCGAACTGAAGACGATGTGGGTGGACTAGCCTAGCTAGGTTGATAACGAATGCCGCGGGTAGCCGCTGCACCACGCTAAAGTGAAATAACACACCGTTTACCGAATCATTTAGGAAATATATGGACACCTAAAAAGTTCTAATACAATATAAGTCATCTATCTATAAGCTGCTGATTCCTTGCAAAGGTATGGTTGATATGGTTGAAGCAAATAGCGTTATCCCCCTGTACAAACAGATTGTCCGTGCGCTTTCTGATTCGATCGCCAACGGCACGTACCGCCCGGGAGATAAGCTCCCGACCGAGGCGGAGCTCATCGAGCAATTTGGCGTGAGCCGAATAACGGTTCGCTCCGCAATTAAAGAAATGGAAGATGCTGGGCTTGTTGAGAGGGCCCGCGGCAAGGGCACGTTCGTTTCGTCGGACACACAGATGTATGCCGCGGACGACCGTGAGAGCTTTACCCATTCGTGCCAGCTTGCTGGAAAACAGGCGTCTACCAGGGTTCTCGAAATGGGCTGGGACTTCCCAAGCCTGCGAGACGCGAAGTTCCTGGGCGTAGACGATACCCAAAAGGTATTGCGTAGTCGTCGTCTGCGCCTTGTGGATGGCAAGCCCACGATGCTGGAAACCAATAGCTATTCCGCTGCGCTTTCCTTTTTGGAGCATGAGTCCCTCGATGATTCGCTGATGGCGGTACTCGATCGCCAGGGGATCAAGATGGGTCCCAACACGCGTACGCTCGAGGTCTGCTATGCGAGCGGGCTCGAGGCGGCATACCTTAACGTGGAGCTGGACTCTCCGCTGCTTCTGTTTGTCGATAGACGTTATGCTTCAAGCGGCGAGCCGCTTTTCATCTCCCGTCAGGTGTACTGCACCGAGCGACTGAAGTTCTATTTGTAAATTAAAGATAGATTGGTCGATTTACCGACCAATTGCTACCGTTCGCGG
>CABQMF010000083.1 GCA_902465265.1 uncultured Collinsella sp.
CGAGCAGCTCCTTAAACGGACGCACGCTACCTGCGATAATGCGCGCATCGGGCAGTGCCAGCTTGCGCACGGCCTCGGCCACCAGCGAGACGATCTCGACATCGCCCGTGGTATCGCCCGCACCGATAAGCTCAAAGCCCAGCTGCGTAAACTGACGCGAGCCACCGGCATTGCGCTGACACTCGCGGACCACCGGCGCCTCATAGCGCAGGCGCAGCGGCAGATCGGCCGCGCGCATGCGAGTCGAAACCAGGCGAACGATCGGCAGCGTGTTGTCGGGACGGACCACCAGCAGGCGACCGTCGTCATCGAAGAGCTTAAACGGCGTGTCCGCAATGCGGCCGCCCTCCTCGAGCGAACCCTTGTCCTCGAGCAGCGGCGTCTCGACCGGCAGGTAATGATGCTCCCTAAAGCAGCCCTTCACCGTACATGCGATCTCCTCGCGCGCCTGAGCCTCCTCGGGCAATATGTCCCGGAATCCCCACGGTGTGGCCGTCATCTGGTGAGCCTCCTCATGCTGTGTTTCATATAGAACAGAAGACCGGCATAGCTCCGCCGGTCTTCTGGGTACTTTAGCATACTAGAGTGTTTGCGGGGAAAATCCATCGCAACCGCTCACGCCGTATTCATTTGGAAACATAGGGCAGATCGCCGCAACCCAAACCCGCCTAGGCGCCAATCGCACGACGATACTCTGCCATTACCTGCGCATCGGCAGCTGCGGGGTCGGCGAAATAGCGCCCGTCATAGGTCTCGGCCGAAACAACTCCGCGATAGCCGCGCGCCACCAGCCTATCCAGGTCGGCGCGCATATCGCGGTCGCCGTCACCCCAGGCAAGATGCGTCGTGCCATCTGCCGCAACATCGACAAAATGCACGTGGGCGACATCATCGCCAAGCAGATCGAAATAATCGTCGATGGTATCCCCTGCCACCGCCATAGCGCCCAAATCCAGACACGCCTTAAGTGCCGGATGATCAACTGCCTCGATCATGCGCTTCGTGTCGGCCGCCGAGTTCACGATCATCGACTCAACCGGCTGTAGGGCCTCGAGCACCAGTCGCACGCCGCGCTCTCCCGCATGCTCGGCAATCGCACGCAGCATCGAGGCGCTGCGACCCCACGCGTCCTCGATCGGCTCGTTCAAAAATGCCCAGCCGCTCGAGACCATGACCTGCTCGGCTCCAAGTTCCGCCGCGATATCCACAACGTTCTTAAAGTACGCGAGCGTGCGGGCACGCGCCTCATTCCCACGCGCCGCGATATTCCACGGCTTGGGGTTGTTCTGTTCGGGACAAAGCCCCACAATCCGAACCCCATACCGCTGCGACAGCTCCCGCACCTGCTCGAGCGAATCGTATCCATGGCAATCGACATACAGATGCATCGCCCCGGTCCAAAGCTCGCAACACGTGTAGCCCGAGGCCGCTGCCGAAGAAAAGAATTCCTCAAGGTCAAAATAACGATGGCTGATATTCATGACGGCAAGCTGGGGATAGCTCATAATTACTCTCCAACCTAAACGAGGCCCCGTTCCATATAGGAGCGGGGCCCAATTACACAAACGTTATTTGCTCTTAGTAGTCGAACTGGTGATAGTAACGACGGTAGTTGAGGTTGTGCTTGGTGACCGTCTCGTAGTAAGCGGCAAGGCGATCGGTGATCAGCGAGGAGAGGATCCACGGAGACACGATGACGCGGAACTCGTCGTCAAGGCCGGGGATCGCGAACTCGGCGGTGTCGATGATGTTGATGTCGGTGTCGCCGGTCACGCCGCGGGTCAGGAAGGCGCGGACGCGCTCGTCGAGCTTGCGGTTCTCGTCCTCGCCCATGAACAGGAACACGGGGACGCCGGGCTCCACGAGCTCGAGGGTGCCGTGGAAGAAGTCTGCCGAGGTGATGTAGCGGGTGCGCTTCCACTGCATCTCCTCCAGGATGCACATCGAGAACAGGATCGTCTCGCCCCACAGGGCGCCGGAGCCGATGAACATGGTGTAGGGGGCCAGGGCGTACTTCTTGGCGAGCTCCTCGGCGCGCGGCTCGAAGCGCTTGCGGATGTCGAGCATGTCCTTCCAGATGTCCTTGGTCTGCTCGATAAACAGATCAAACTTGGGGAAGCAGCCACGGCGGTTGAGCAGGCGCAGGCCGAAGCAGTCGGCGAGGTAGTAGCCCTTCTCGCAGCCGCCCGAACCATGGTCGGAAGCCATGGCGACGCAGTTCTCGGCACCCACAGCCTGGCCGATGGGGCCCTCGGGCTTGGTCATGGCGTAGACGCGCACGCCCATGTCCTTCATCTTCTTGACGGCCTCGAGGACCTCGGGGGTGGTGCCGGACTCGGAGGCGGTGAGCACGACGGACTTCTCGGTCATGCGCTTGTGGCCCATGGCGTTCCACTCGGCGGCGTGGATCAGGTAGACCTCGAGGTCGCGGTCGCCGAACTTGTTCATGAGGTACTCGAGCTGCATGAGCTCGTCCCAGGTGCCGCCGACGCCCATCAGGAACACGGCGTCGTAGCCCTCGTCGGCGACCTTGTCGGCGAGCGCGGTCATCTTCTTGCCGGCCTCGTAGACGTTCTTGCCGTCCTCGACGTAGCCCTCCTGGCTAAAGTGCATGATCTCGATCTTCTCGGTTTCCTTCATGGCTTTTCCTTTCTGTCCTGCACGCGAATCTATACATCGCGTTTCTTTTCGATACCAATTATAGACATACACCAAACGTGTTTTTAATACCACTTTTCAATCTGTTCCAATCCTCGGTGAACGGTCGAAATTCTCTGGTGAGTGGTATTAAATTAGAATTTGATGTATAGCTAACGCCCCCGGCGTCTCCCTTGTGTGACAAAGAACAGCGTTCCTACCAGCGCAATAATGGTCGATGCTCCAAACAGTACCGTCTGGACGCCCAAAGCCTCCGCCAAAAACGGAGCCGCCAGCAGCGGCACCACGCCGGCGCTCATCAGGCCAAAGCGCACAAAGCCGGTAATGCGACCCAGGTATTTGATGTCGGCGCGCTCCTGAATCAAGATCATCTGCAGCGGCTCCAGGAACCCCCAGGCCAGACCGTTAATCGCCTGACCGATAATCGCGACCCCCAGCATATCGGTGCCCACGTACACCATGGACCCAATGCCCACGGCCATGAGCGCGCCGAGCAGCAATCGCAGGTTGACATGGCGAGCAGAAAGCTTGGTCAGGATGAACGCGCCCACCGAGGAAGTGAGGCCCACGACCGAGGACAGCCAGCCCAGCCAGACGATATCCACGTTGAGCACATCGCGGTAGAACAACGACTCCAGCGAATCGAACGCGCCAAACGCAAAGAAACCCAAAAAGCCCGAGATAAAGATGAGGCGCAGATCGTGGTCGCGAAACGTAAGTCGCGCACCCTCGGCCATACCGCCCAGAATACCGCCCTTCGGCTTCTCCCCTTTTGCGGGAGCAACACACTCATGACAACCCAGAGAGAGCACGGCCGCCACACCCATCATGCCCGCCATGAGCAGATAGACCGATTGCGTGGCAAAACAGCTCACGATGGCACCACCGAGCAGCGGGCCAGCAGTATAGGCGATATTGCTGTAGAACACCATGAGACCGTTCACGCGGGTACGGCCCTCGGTGGTCGACTCCAGGTATCCCGGAAACGCATGCGTGCAGGTGTTGATAAAGCCGCCCGCAAGTCCCAAGACGCACGCGGCAAACACAAGCCCGGGGACAGACAACGGCGCTAACCCCACGCCAAGCGATAGCACTGCCGTAATCACGCACGTCACAAACGACGTCCGGCGCGGTCCAAAGCGATCGATGACCGAGCCCGACACCATATTGCCCACCGACGTCATAAGATTGCGCACGAGCGTAATGGCGGCAACCAAAAAGGCCGTGCCGGCCAGATCATACGTGGCCGCACCGATAAGCCCCAAAAAGTAGACCGCATTGTTGGCGCACCACTGCAGGGACTCAATAAGAATCAGCCTGACCTCTGCCGGCGTCAGGCGCATTGCTTCGCGATCCTTCGCGAACATACGAACTCCTTCTATACAAAAAGGGGATGGAGGGCATAGGCCTGCTCCATCCCCTTCCCAGGTTGCAACGAAAATCTATGCAGCCGGGCCCTTACGCCAGCACGCCGAAGAACGCGCCGATGATGCCCACGACCATGGTGGCCACGA
>CABQMF010000084.1 GCA_902465265.1 uncultured Collinsella sp.
CGGGATTGGTCAATCTCGGCCGACTATATTTGGCTAAATTATTCCGACGCTAACACCATACATCGTCCTTTCGCTAGGTTGCCACCATGGTATCCCATGCCCGGCAGTTAGGGACGTTCCTTTTATGCCGGCGCTTTGGGACACTCATTGGCATGGCGAGCCTAGCGAACGTTCGGGCAAAAGTAGTCATTAGAGGCCTGTCCCAAATCGGCTGGTTTCAAAAGTATGGCGGATTACGGGGCTGGACCTGTATTACTTGACCATGGGAAAAATCGCGAAATTAAAACCGCAGGTAGACGGCTTATCAAAAATCGAAAATTGCCGGTATGGATGGGGGTCTCCGAATCGGCCCCGTAATCCGGCATAGTTTTGAAATGGCACTAAAGTAGGCACAAGCTATATACCGACCCCCAGGGCAAGTTGCGGTGGAATAGTTCCTGGATGCCGGGGTTTGGCGGAAATCAGGAACTATTTCACCGCAATTGAGGAGGGACGGGGTGGATGGCGGGGTAGCTAAAAGAGGCCCGTCCCAAATTGGCTGCTTAGGCTGGGTCGATGTCCATGCTGGCGATGAGGTCGATGTTGGTGCCGAGAAGGTTTTCCAGCACGATGTCGCCCATACGGATGGGAGCGTCGACAACCAGGCCGCGGATGAGGTCCATGGCTTGGGCGTGGAGTGCCAGCGGGATGGCTTCGGCCGTGCGCACGGGCAGCAGCGCCTCATCGCCGCTGGATACAGCCACGGTGGTGGTGAGCACGCGCATGGGGCACGTGAGCTCCTGGTGCGCGAACTTATCGCCGCGCGGGCAGCTGTTGCCAGTCACGGAGCTCACCGCTGCCACGGCACCGTTGGCATCGCGCTCCACCTCTACGGTCAGGAGGCATTCGGATGGGCAAGTGGTACAGTTGAACTGCAATGTCTCGGTCGCATTCGTGCTCATGAGTTATGCCTCCTCAACGGGGTCGACGGACAGGACAATCTCGCTAACACCCAGGTCGAGCGCGCGCTGAATCACTTTTGCCGGCAGCGGGAAGCTTTCCATTACGCTCGGTTTAAACGGGCGGACCTTTCCTGCAAACAGCTCCTTGTCGCCTGCAAGAATGCGCACGCGGGCGGCGTCGACCGGTCGGCGTACACGGAAGTTGAGTTTGGTGAGCGCCACGGTCGTAATGCGGCCTGGCAGTGCGTAGCCTGCGATGCCGGCGGGGGAGACCGTGAGCTCGCAGCCCGCGTCCGGGGCACCCGCGTCGGCATCCGTACCGCTCCCCAACGCCCACGCCGCCGCAGCCGCACCGGCACGCTCGGACTCGGTCGTCACGTTGTCGGCCAGGTCGTGCACGTGCAGCACGTTGCCGCAGGCAAAGATGCCCGGCACGCCCGTTTGCAAGCTCTGGTCTACCACGGCGCCGCGCGTGCGCGGGTCAAGCTCAACGCCCGCGCCCACCGAAAGCTCGTTCTCGGGAATCAGGCCCACCGAAAGCAGCAGCGTATCGCATGGAACGATGTGCTCCGTCCCGGCAATGGGCGCCAGATGCTCGTCGACCTGGCTCACCTCGACGGCCTCCACGCGATCGTGACCGATCACACGCGTGACGGTTGTGGACAGGTGCAACGGAATGCCAAAGTCGTCCAGGCAGTTCTTGACGTTACGGCGCAGCCCGTTGGCGTACGGCATGAGCTCGTACACGCCCTCGACCGAAATCCCCTCGAGCGTGCAGCGGCGCGCCATGATAAGCCCGATGTCGCCCGAGCCCAAAATGACGGCGCGCGAGCCGGGCTTGAGGTTTTCGATATTGATGTATCGCTGCGCCAGGCCCGCCGTAAACACGCCGGCGGGTCGGCTGCCGGGAATCCTGATCTCGCTGCGGGTGCGCTCGCGGCATCCCATAGCAAGGACGACCGCGCGTCCGGTGAGCCGCAACATGCCGGCACGGCTCATGAGCGTGACGGTATGGACCGCGGCATCCCCCGCGGCTTCGCCCTCGCTCGAATCAATCCCAAGCACCATGCTGTCCAAGAACAGCGCAATGTTGGTCGCGCGCACCTGGTCGATAAAGCGCTGCGCGTACTCGGGGCCGGTGAGCTCCTGCTTAAAGTGCGAAAGGCCAAAACCGGGGTGGATGCACTGGCGGAGGATTCCGCCCAGATGCTGCTCGCGCTCCACGATGGCTACGTGCGCTCCAGCCTTATGCGCGGCAAGCGCGGCTGCCATACCGGCAGGTCCGCCGCCGATAACGACCACGTCGAACGCCTGCGTGGGTACTGCCTCAACGGCGCCGCTATCAATCGCGCTCGATTTGAATTCCGCCATCCTAGCGCACCCCCTTTAAAGGTCCCTCGACCAGCCAAGATCCGGCATCCTCCAGCAGCACCTCGCTGGGGTCACACCCCAGCTCGCGGGCTAGGATCGCCACCACGCGGCTCTGGCAAAAGCCGCTCTGGCACCGACCCATGCCGGCGCGGCAGCGGCGTTTGACGCCCTCGACCGAAACCGCACCCGGGTGGCGTCGAATCGCGGCAACAATCTCGGCCTCGGGCACCGTCTCGCAGCGGCAGACGATCTGTCCCCACGCGGGGTCGGACTCAATGAGCTCCTCCTTGCGCGCAAGCGGCGCACGGTCGAAGTCGTCCGGCGCGCGGCGAATCGGATTCCAATCGGCCCGCTCGCGCAAAGCAACGCCCGCCTCGCGCATCACGTGCTCCATGCGCTCGGCGATGGCCGGCGCGCTCGCCACGCCCGGTGACTGAATACCTGCCGCCTGGAACAGCCCCGGCACTACAGCCGACTGCCCAATAAAGAAGTCGTTCGTTCCCTTAATGACCGGGCGACCGCCGGCAAACGCGCGGACCACGCGGCGCGTGTCCAGATCGGGCACCAGCCTGCGCGCACCGGTCAGGAGCGCGTCGACATCGGTAGCGTAGGTCTGCGTGTCGCCGGGCTCGCGCTCGGCGGCCGTCGCGGTAATCACGGCGTTGCCGTGGACCGTGCCCGTGACGATAACGCCCTTGGACACCGGCGTGGGAACGGGGTAGAGCGGCATAAGCGCACGCGGTTCTTTGTCCAGCACCACAATGTTCCCCTGGCGCCAGACCATCTGGAACTCCTCGGCGCCGGCCATATGCGAGATGTCCGCGGCACCGTTGCCCGCGGCGTTGATCAGGTAGCGGCAGCGCACGTCGCCGGCGGGTGTGGCCAGCGTAAAGCGCGCGGCTCCGTCGGTAGCCTCGCCGCCAGCAACTTCAATCGCTACCACCGGCGCGGAGCGCATAAACGTCACGCCGTTGGCCACGGCGTTCTCCAACGCGGCGATGGCGACCTCAAACGGATCGACAAAACCGGTCGAGGGGCACCACAGCGCACACGTGGCGTCGGCACTCGCACGCGGCTCCAGTTCGTGGATGCGCTCGGGGCCGATAATCGACAGCTGGGGCACGCCGTTGGCAAGGCCGTTGCTGCGCAGCTGCTCCAGGTTCGCACGGTCCTCGTCGTTAAAGCCCAGCACCATGGATCCGGTGCGGCAAAACAAAAAGCCCAGTTCCTGGGCCCAAGTGCCATACAGCTCGCAGCCGCGGGCGTTGACCTGCGCCTTTACGGTTCCCGGTGCCGGATCGTAGCCGGCGTGCACCAGGCCGCCGTTGGCCTTCGAGGCGCCCAGCGCGATGTCGTTGGCCGCCTCGACCACGCAAACGGACAAGTCATAGCGCGCGAGCTGCCGCGCGATGGCGCACCCGGTGATGCCCGCGCCCACAATCGCGATATCAAACGTTTCTGTCACGGTGCCTCCCAGACGAGTTGACAGGCTGTCAATAAGACTATCCTACGGTCTGCACGCCCACAGTGCGGCGGCAATGCGGCGAACAGCCCCGCAACACCCGCCAACGGCAGGGGAGGGCCGACCCAGCACGGATGCAGGCCACGTTAGGCAGCGAGATTCTCCCGCCCAACCTCGCGGTCTGCGCCGTTACCTGTTACAGATTGAGGTGTTGCGTCAACAGACGCGCGTTCGTCTTGATCCGTAACAGTAGGAGGGGAATTGCGGTCCTACGTGTTACAGATCGAGACGTTAGCCCGTCGGGTTCACCATTCATCTCGATCTGTAACAGATGGAAGGGTTTCTGGGCCCCAGTTGTTGCAGATTGAGACATTCGGCTTGGAAGG
>CABQMF010000085.1 GCA_902465265.1 uncultured Collinsella sp.
ACCGCAGGAAGCTTGGATACGCCTAGGCGCGGTCCAAGAAATCGTCCGCACCCCCAAACGGCCTATTTGGCGGCTAAACAGGAACTATTCCACCGCAACTGCGGAGGGGAATCCGGTGATCTTCCTGCTAGCGGGGGACGTAGCGGCCGGGTTGGGCTCCAGTGGGCTCGCCGTCGCGCGCAGCCAGCACGCCATTCACAAACACGGCCTTGGCGCGGCCGTGCGCCTCAAAGCCCTCGAGCGGCGTGTAGTCCACAGCCTGATGCTGCGTCGCAGCACTGATCGTCCAGCGCGCCTTGGGATCCCACACGCACACGTCGGCATCGGAGCCCTCGGCAAGACAGCCCTTGCGCGGATACATGCCAAAGACGCGCGCCGGGTTCTCGCTCATCAAGCGGCAGAGATCCTCGGGGCCCAGCTGCCCCTCAAAACTCGTAGCGATCGCGACGGGGCGATGCTCCACACCGGGCCCGCCGTTGGGAATCGCGCGGAAGTCGTCGCGCCCGCGGTCCTTTTGCCCGTGCAGGTTAAAGCTGCAGTGGTCGGTCGCAATCGTATCGATCTCGCCGGCCACAAGCGCCTCGCGCAGGGCCGCACGGTCACCCGCATGGCGCAGCGGCGGGCTCATCACATATTTGGCGCCCGCAAAGCCGTCCTCACCCTGCTCCAAGTAGCAAGTATCGTCGAGCATCAGATACTGAGGGCAGGTCTCGACATAGATATTCTTCTGCCCGCGCGCCTTGGCGGCACGGATGGCCTCGAGCCCCAGCTTGGTCGAAAGGTGCACCACGTTAACCGGTGCGTCGCCGGCCAGGTGCGCCAGATATAGCAGACGGCTCACGGCCTCGGCCTCGCACGCGTCCGGACGGCTGAGCGCGTGGCCCTCGGGCCCGTGGATACCCTGCTCAAACACGCGCTTCTGCAGCTCATTCACCAGCGTACCGTTCTCGCAATGCACGCACAGTATGCCACCAATACGCTTGAGTTCCTCGAGCACCTCGAGCGTCTCGGCATCGTCCAAGCGCAGGTGATCGTAGGCAAAGTAGGTCTTGAACGACGATACGCCCGCCTCGCGCATGGCCGAAAGGTCGGCGCGGTTGCGCTCGTTCCACTCGGCGAGTGCCATATGAAAGGCGTAGTTGGCCGTGCAGGTTCCGTCGGCGCGGCGATGCCACTCGGCCAAGGCATCGGGCATGGTCACGCCGCGATCGGCCGTCGCGTAGTCCACGATGGTCGTCGTGCCGCCGCAGGCAGCCGCGCGCGTGCCGGTCTCAAAGCTATCGGCTGTCCAATCCATGCCGGTCCAGCACTGCATGTGCGTGTGGCCGTCGATAAAGCCGGGAAACACCCAGCAGCCCGTGGCATCCTCGACGGTATCGCCCTCGGCCGGCTCAATCGCCGCGGCGATCCGTACGATCTTATCGCCATCCATGGCAAGATCGGCGCGGCGAAGCCCCTGTGGCGTCACGAGCGCGCCGTTTTTGATGATGATCATAATTGCTCCTTATTGATTGATGCTGTTGGCCACGCGATCAAAATACGAGCAGGCGGCGATATGCTCCGTTATGCGTCGCTGTCCCTTGGTGGTATCGACGTCCCACAGCTCATAGGCACGCGCCTCGACCAGCACCACGTCGGTACGGTCCTTGAGGATCGAACCGCCGCCGTCCTTGCCCTCAAGACGCATAAGCGCATCGAACAGTTCCGCCGGAAAGAGCACCGGGCTCGAAGGCTCACCGTTGCACGCAAGACGCACCGGATGCTTGCGGCCACGCTCGTCAAATGCACGAACCATGGCATCAAAAGAATCCGAACTCACGAGCGGCTGGTCGCCCGGCAAAAAGAGGCAACCTTTCCAGTTGCGTTCGACTCCCCACGAAAGGCCCGCACGGACGCTTTCGCTGCGCAGCTCGCCATCGTGCAACACGCACGAACAATGCTTGTCCTCGCAAATCTGGGCGACCTCGGGCCAACGCGTCGAAACCACGACGTCAAAGCCCCGGGGAACCGAATCGATGGTCCGGGCAATCAGCGGCTCGCCATGGATATCGGCGAGCATCTTGTTAGAGCCAAACCGCTTGCCCTCGCCCGAAGCCATAATGACGCAACCGAGTTTCATCTCCGCAAACCTCCCCTGGCCGCCTTGGACACCATAGTTGCTATACCCACCATACCAAGCTCGCACTCCGTCAGAACAGGCATGCGCTCGTTTTCCAGCGAACGCCCCTTGGCTCTCCATAGCACAAAGGAGGGCACCCCGCGACGCAGGGCACCCTCCTCAATGGTGCAGATATGCCTACTCAGCGTCGCCGGTAAACGTGGTACCGGTCTTGCCGGCAAGGCCATCGCGCGCCTTCTCGAGCAGCGTGATGAGCGCCGTGCGGCCCGGCTTGCTCTCGGCAAACGTCGAGACTGCCTGGACCTTGGGCAGCATGGAGCCGCGACCGAACTCGTTGGCCTCGGACAGACGCTTAACATCGGCGGCGGTCAGCGTGTCGAGCCACTGCTCGTGGTCGGTGCCAAAGCCAATGGCAACCTTCTCCACAGCCGTCAGGATAACCAGGGCATCGGCGTCGAGCTGCTCGGCAAGCTTCTCGGCCGCAAAGTCCTTATCGATGACGGCGGCAGCGCCCTTAAGGTGGTTGCCCTGGGCCTTGGTGACGGGAATGCCACCGCCGCCGCAGGAGATAACCACATGGTTGGACTCGACGAGCGACTTAATGGTGTCGAGCTCGACGATGTTCACGGGCTTGGGCGAGGCAACCACGCGACGGAAGCCCTGCTTCTCGTCGTGGATGAACTGATAGCCGCGATCGGCCTCCAGCTCCTTGGCCTCGGCCTCGCTCATCCACGGACCGATCGGCTTGACCGGGTCGGCAAAGGCCGGGTCGTCCGCCGCAACCTCGACCTGGGTGAGCACGGTCGCGACACCCTTGTCGATATTGCGGTCGAGCATTTCCTCGCGCAGCGCATTTTGCAGGTCATAGCCAATGTAGCCCTGGCTCATGGCGCCGCAAACGGACAGCGGGCAGGGAATGTACTTCTGAGGATTAGAACGCGTGAGCTCGGCCATCGCGTTGGCGATCATGCCCACCTGGGGGCCGTTGCCATGCACGACGACGACCTCGTTGCCTTCCTCGATCAGGTCGACGATAGCCTTAGAAGTCGTCTTGACGGCCTCCATCTGCTCGGGAAGGTTGGCGCCGAGGGCGTTTCCGCCCAAGGCGACAACAATACGCTTAGCCATTTCTCAGCCCAGCTTTAGGCCTGGAACCAACGGGCGGTGTTGCGCTCGTCGAGGGCCTTGAGGGTAGCGGCGGGATCGGCAACCTTCTGCAGGAACATCATGGCTGCGATGGCGTACGGCTTGTAGCTGGCCTCCTTGTACATGCCCACGCGGTGCATGTCGAAGACGTCGGCGTTGACCTCGCCGTGCTCGCAGGAGACACCGGAGATGTCGGCGGGCAGCGGGTGCATAAAGATGGTGTCCTGGCCGTTGGCGGTCTTCTCCATGAGCTCGGTCGTGGAGCACCAGTCCTGATGGGTGGCGTTCTGGGCGAGCAGCTCCTTCTCGAGCGCTGCGATGCCGGCGTCGTCGCCCTCGGCATACAGGTTGGTGCGCTTCTCCATGGCGGCAAACGGAGCCCAGCTCTTGGGGATCACGATGTCGGCGCCCTTGAAGGCCTCGGCCATGGTGTTGACCTGCTTAAAGGTGGTGCCGGACTCGGCGGCATAGGTCTTGGCGCGCTCGACGACCTCGGGCATGAGGTCGTAGCCCTCGGGGTGAGCCAGGGTGACGTCCATGCCAAAGCGGGGCAGTAGGCTGATCAGCGACTGCGGGCAGGACAGCGGCTTGCCGTAAGAGGGCGAATAGGCCCAGGTGACGGCAACCTTCTTGCCCTTGAGGTTCTCAAGACCGCCAAACTCGTTGATGAGGTAGAGCATGTCGGCAGAGGACTGCGTGGGGTGATCGGAGTCGGACTGCAGGGAGATGAGCGTGGGACGGTGATCCAGAACGCCGTCCTCGTAAGCCTGCTGGACAGACTCGGAGACCTCGGCCATGTAGGCGTCGCCCTTGCCGATGTACATGTCGTCGCGGATGCCGATGACGTC
>CABQMF010000086.1 GCA_902465265.1 uncultured Collinsella sp.
ACCGTTCGCACAATACGTCCGTGCCACAAGTCGACTAAATTGAGACAATAGTGAATAGGGTTAGGCTACCGTCCCCTGCGGGGACTGAACGGACAGATGCATATGCCGAGCAAAATCGAAAAAAAGCAAGCCGCCGCAAAGCTGCGCAAACCGCCGCGCGACTTCTCGTACACGCAGAACCGAGAGCTCAGCTGGCTACGCTTTGACAACCGTGTGCTCGACGAAGCTTTTGATGAGTCCGTGCCGCTGTTCGAGCGCCTTAAGTTCGTCTCGATCTTCGAGTCAAACCTCGATGAGTTCCTCATGGTGCGCGTGGGTGGCCTGTCCGACCTTGCCGAGCTCAAAAAACAGCCTGTCGACAACAAGAGCAATATGACCGCCTCCGAACAGGTCGATGCTGTCATGGCCGAAATGCCCGGGCTCCTTACCCGTTGGGAGTCCATCTTTAAGAGCATCGAGGGCAAGCTCGACACCCTAGGCGTTCACCGCGCCCGCATCGATTCGCTTACGCCCGAGGAGCGCACCTTTGTAACCCGCTACTTCCAGGCCTACGTGTCGCCGGTCATCTCACCGCTGGTGATCGACCCGCGCCACCCCTTCCCCAACCTGCGCAACGGCGCACTCTACCTGGCATGCGGCCTGGACGGCGTCACCGACGAGGAAAGTCTGCTGGGCCTGATCGAGATTCCCGCCTCGATGAACCGCGTGGTCGAGATCCCCTCGCCCACCGGCACCTACTCCTACATTCTGCTCGAGGACGTCATCCTCGCCTGCCTGGACAGCTGCTTTGGCTCCTATAAGCCGCTCGACCGCGCGCTCATCCGCGTCACCCGCAACGCCGACATCGATCCGGACGGCGAGGGCGTCGAGGAGGAAGAGGATTACCGCCAGCACATGAAGCGCATCCTCAAGAAGCGCCTGCGCCTGCAGCCGGTAGTGCTCGCCGTCTCGGGCTCACTCGAGAAGCAGACGCTCAAGACTATCCGCAAGGCGCTCGAGCTCTCGCGTCGCTCGGTCTTTACCTGCGATATCCCGCTCAACCTGGGCTATGTCTTTGGCATTGAGGGCAAGATTCCCGAGCACCTGCGCAACGAGCTGCTCTTTACGCCATTTAAGCCGCAGCCCAACCCCACCATCGATATGTCCCGCTCCATCCGCGAGCAGGTGCTTCAGCACGACAAACTGCTCTTTTATCCCTATGAGGCCATGAACCCCTTCCTGGATCTGGTACACGAGGCCGCCTACGACCCCGAGTGCATCTCGCTGCGCATCACGCTCTACCGCGTGGCCAAGCAGAGCCGCCTGTGCGAGTCGCTGATCGATGCCGCCGAGAACGGCAAAGAGGTCACGGTGCTCATGGAGCTCCGCGCCCGCTTCGACGAGCAGAACAACATCGAGTGGGCCGAGCGTCTGGAAGAGGCAGGCTGCACCGTCATCTACGGCTCCGAAGGCTTTAAGTGCCACTCCAAGATCTGCCAGCTCACCTATCGCGAGGGCATGGCGCTTACACGCCTGACGCTGTTGGGCACCGGCAACTTTAACGAGAAGACGGCCAAGCTCTACAGCGACTTTATGCTCATGACCGCCCATCCCGGCATCGGCGAGGACGCCAACTTGTTCTTCCGCAACCTGTCGCTGGGCAACCTGCGCGGCGATTACCGCTTCCTGGGCGTGGCGCCGGTCGGCCTGAAGCCACTCATTATGCGCGGCCTGGATCGCGAGATCCAGCGTGCCCTCGCTGGCGAGCCCGCCCGTGTGTTCTTTAAGCTCAACTCGCTCACCGACCGCGAGGTCATCGACAAGATCGCTGAGGCATCGTGCGCAGGAGTCCGCGTAGACATGATCATCCGCGGCATCTCGTGCCTCAAGCCGGGCGTTCCGGGCAAGACCGAGAACGTGCATGTCCGTTCTATCGTCGGACGCTTTTTGGAGCATGCGCGCGTTTACGCCTTTGGCGTGGACTCGGACATGATCTATCTGAGCTCGGCCGACATGATGACGCGCAACACCGAGCACCGCGTGGAGATCGCCTTCCCCGTGCTCGACCCCACCTGCCGCGCCCTGGTGCACGAATACATGGGCATGCAGCTGCGCGACAACGTAAAGGCACGCAGCCTCACGAGCGACGGCACCTGGGTCCCCGTGGAGCGCAAAGAGGACGAGAAGCCCTTCAACTCGCAGGAAGCTCTGCTGGAGCGTGCCTATCGCAACGCCGAGTCCGCCGGGCAGCAGCGCGCACAGGAGAAGGAACGCGTGGCCGAAGAAGCTATTCAGGCCGAGGTTGAACATGGGGCAGTTGCCAAACCGGAAACGGTTGCCGCTCCCCCGGTGAATGAACCCGTGGCTGCCGCAGAGCCCGCCGTGGAGAAAGCGCCCGAGGTTCAGAAGGTCCAGGCGACCGTCATTGAGCCCGAGCCTGCACCTGCACCTCAGCCCGAGCCGCAGGTCACCAAACCCGCACCCGAGACGAGTGCCCGCCGCGAGAAGCCCGCTGGCAAGACCAAGGCCATCGAGCGCCATCGCCCCGGTCGCGTGCGCATGGGACTGGGTCTGATCGGCCTGGGTCTTAAGACGCTCATTACCGGCAAGACGAAATAGACGTTTGTAGAAGCGCCCCGCATTTGAGGAAAGCCTCGGATGCGGGGCGCTTTTCCCTGCTACCATGGTGCGGACAACAACGCGAATGACAGGCAGGGATATGAAGCTCACTATAGAATCGATGACCTACGGCGCCGATGGGCTGGCGCACGCCGACAACGGCAAGGCCGTCTTTGTGCAGGGCGCCGTGGCAGGCGACACCGTCGAGGCCGAGGTCGTGCAGGACGGCAAGTCATTCATGCGTGCCCGCACCACCGAGATTCCGGAGCCAAGCCCCGATCGCATTCAGCCTCCCTGCCCCTTCGTGGGCATCTGCGGCGGCTGCTCGTGGGGCAATCTCTCACGCACGGCACAGCTCGCCGCCAAGGAGCAAAACCTGCGCTCCACGCTCGAACGCATTGGCAAGTTCGCTCCTGAGCAGGTCGATGAGCTGGTGCAGCCCATCCGCCACACCAAGGACGACTGGGGCTACCGCAATAAAATCGAGCTCGAACCGACCGTCGTCAACGGTCGCGTGCGCCTTGGCATGCACGGTGTCGACCCCAGCAAGATCGTGACCGTCGATGCGTGCCCGCTGTTCGATAAGCGTTTTCCCAAGGCGCTCAAATCGGTCGTCGGCGCACTCAACTATCTAAGCGGCAGCCATGATTTAGGCCTCGAGCGCGTGGGCATTCGCGCCTCGCGCCGCACTAAGGCGCTCGAAGTCGCACTCTGGACGCCCACGGGTTCCTTCCCGCGCTCGCAAGTCTCGCGCGTGCTGGCAGACGCCGCGCACCCCACAAGCGTGGTGCGCGTGATGAGCAAGGGCGAGAAGAAGGCCCGCCGCGTCTCTAAGGTAGAGATGCTCGCCGGCGAGGGCTCGTGGACCGAGAATATCGCCGAAGGCCAGATGCGCTTATCTGCCCCGTCGTTTTTCCAGGTCAATACCAAGGGCGCCGAGATTTTGATTGAGCTCGTTATGGACGCCCTCGACCCGCAGGAAGACGAGCTGGCCGTGGACCTGTACTGCGGTGCCGGCACCTTTACCCTGCCGCTCGCCCGCCGCTGCGATTTTGTCGCCGCCGTCGAAGCCTATGGCCCGGCCGTGCGCGATCTACGCCGTAACCTCGAGATCAACAAGCTCGACAACGTCGACGTCATCGGCGGCGACGCGGTGCGCGAGTTCCCCGATCAGGATGCCGATGTCTTGGTAGTCGATCCGCCGCGCGCAGGCTTGGCGCCCGAGGCGATCGACCTCATCGCGAGCACGAGCGCCCGCGATGTCGCCTACGTGAGCTGCGACCCAGCGACTCTGGCCCGCGACCTCAAGCGCTTTGTCGAGGAGGGCACCTTCTCCCCCGTCAAGATCACGCCGGTCGACCTATTCCCGCAAACCTTCCACTGCGAAACCGTCGTCCACCTCAAGCGCAACTAACCTAATCTGTTTGAGGGGCGGGGGTTCAGCAATCATCGAGTGGT
>CABQMF010000087.1 GCA_902465265.1 uncultured Collinsella sp.
AAAATTCATTGGCAAAACTGCTTTGCACCGAAAAAGAGCAAATTTTGTGCGGAGCTGAGGCGCGACGGCGCAGGCATACTGACGCATGGCAAGACGGCGCAACGAAGGAGTCCGTGCAAAATTTGCCTTTTACGGCGCATGTTTTCTTATGCGGAGTCGGCCAAAGCCGCCCTGCTTGGTGCAAAGGGAATGTTGTGTTACGGCAGCGGGATCTCCTTGCTGTCGAAGAGCGTCTTGAGCTCGATCGAGGTGCGCGAGTCGCCGAACTTCTTGATGAGGGAGAGAAGCTGGTCGAGCTGCTGCGTGTCGCGCACGGCGAAGCGGAGCAGCGCGTTGAACTCACCCACCATGTGATAGTGGCTGATGATGGCGCTCTGCGAGGCGCAGAAATCGCAGAATTTGTCGTACTTGTCCGGCTCGAGCGCAACGGAGATAAAGCCTGTGATGTTACAGTCGAGCTTCGTGCGGTCGATGTCGATGTGATAGCCGCGGATCACGCCGCTTTCCTCCATCCGGCGAATGCGTTCCGACACGGCGGGCGGCGTCAGCCCCACAAGGTCTCCCATGCGGCGCAGCGTGCAACGGCTGTCGTCCTGGAGGAGGTTGAGGATTTGGTAGTCAGTCCGATCCATCATGTTCTCCCTCTACCGTTCTCTCACACGATCTCGCCGCGCTTGATGACGGTTTTTGCAAGATTGCTGCCAACGCGGTAGCAGATGTAGTCGAGGTCGGGCGCGTCCCAGATGACAAGGTCGCCCAGCTTGCCCTCTTCGACAGAGCCGACCTTGTCGGCAAGGTCGATCGCCGCGGCGCCGTTGAGCGTGACAGCCGTGAGGACCTCCTCCGGCGTCAGCTTGTACTTGAGGCAGCCGAGGTTGATGACAAACTGCATGTTCAGGCACGGGCAGGAGCCGGGGTTGAAGTCCGTCGCCATTGCAACGGGCACGCCAGCTTTGACCATGTCGCGCGCGGGCGCGAACACCGCGCCGAGGTTGAAACTCGTCGCGGGCAGCAGGCATGCGATGACGCCGCCCTTGGCCATGGAGGCAATGCCCTCCGGCGGGCAGACGATCAGGTGCTCAGCCGAGATCGCGCCGATCTCACCGGCGAGCTGGCTGCCGCCGATGGCCTCGATCTCGTCGGCGTGGATCTTGGGACGCAGGCCATACTTGAGACCCGCTTCGAGCACCTGACGGGACTCTTCGACGGTGAAGGTGTCGGCCTCGCAGAAGACGTCGCAGAACTTGGCGATGCCCTGCTCCTTGACCTTGGGCATCATCTCCTCGCACACAAGGCGGACGTACTCTTCGCGGTTGGACTTATATTCCGCAGGGACAAGGTGCGCGCCCATGAAGGTCGCGACGAGGTCCATGCGGTGGTGATCGTTGAGGTCCTTGATGACCTCGAGCGCCTTGAGCTCATGCTCGGTGGCAAGGCCGTAGCCGCTCTTGGCCTCGACCGTGGTGGTGCCGAAGCCCATCATCTCGTCGAGCGCCTTGGAGGCCTTGGCGGCGAGCTCCTGCTCGCTGGCCTGACGGGTGGCGTTCGTCGTGGACTGGATGCCGCCGCCCGCGTTCTGAATGTCGAGATAGCTTGCGCCGTGGAGCTTGAGACCCAGCTCGTTCTGGCGCCAGCCGCCGAAGATGAGGTGGGTGTGGGCGTCGACAAGGCCGGGGGTGACGAGGTGGCCCTCCGCGTCGACGACTTCCGCGCCCTCACAAGCGGGAACCGCGCCGGTACCGACGGAAGCGATGATGCCGTCCTCGATGAGCACCCACGCATCCTTTAAGAATTTGATCTTGCCCTGCTCCTCGCCGCGATGGGCGGATCTGCCCTCAGGCGTCGCCAGCAGGCCGATGTTTTTGACCAGTAACTTTTTCATAGTAAATGTTGTCCTTTCTCACTGTTGGAAAGAGCATTCTGTTCGATGGCTTGTCAAAAAAGCCTCGCAGAGTTTTACCCGCAAGGGGTACGCGGCATCCGCAAGGCGGCAGAGCCGCCAGCGGCTGCCCAGGCCGCCCGCAGGCGGCAAATAAATTGAGATCATCTTTCCGACGACATGTGCGTCGGAAAGATTCTTTGCGCTCCGCAAGTGTGCGAGCAAAGCGAGTGCGCGCAGCGGAGTGTATCCAGCTCAAAAAAGGGGCATATTTCTATGCCCCTTTTTTGAAGTAAATTTTAGTGCATGTATTCCTTCACGGCCTTCTCGCAGAGCTCTTCGTCCGCGACGTAAGGCATGGTGATGTGATCCTGACCCTCGTACATCTTGTTGTACTCGGCGACAGTGGTCATGGCGTTCTCGTTGCGCGCCCAGCTGCGGCGGGCAACGCCGACCATGGTATCCCAAGGCATGGACATGCGCAGGATGGTGTCGACACGCTCGGAGCCGTCGAGAACCATACCGAAGCCGCCGTTGATGGCGCGGCCGATGCCCGTACCACCGCCGTTGTGCAGGGCGATGTAGCTCATGCCGCGGGCAGCGTTACCAGCGTAGCACTGGGTCGCCATCTCGGCCATAATGTTGGAACCGTCCTTGATGTTGGAGGTCTCACGGAAGGGCGCATCGGTACCACCGGTGTCGTGATGGTCACGGCCAAGGATGACGGGGCCGATCTCACCGTTGCGGACCATCTCGTTGAACTTGAGCGCGAGGTTCATGCGGCCCATGGCATCCTGATAGAGGATACGGCACTGGGTGCCGACGACCAGCTTGTTCTTCTCGGCGTCGCGGACCCAGACATAGTTGTCGTAGTCCTGATAGCGGCGGTTATGGGCCTTGATGTACTCGGCGGCAGCCATGTCGGTCTTGTGCAGATCCTCGGGGTTGCGGCTCAGGCAGCACCAACGGAACGGGCCGTAGCCGAAGTCGAACAGGCAGGGACCAAGGATATCTTCGACGTAGGAGGGGAAGATGAAGCCGTCGAGGTCGTTCTCGCCGTTCTTGCAGATGCTCTTCACACCGGAGTCGTAAACAGCCTTGAGGAAGCTGTTGCCGTAGTCGAAGAAGTAGGTGCCGCGCTCGTGGAACTTGCAGATCATCTCATAGTGATGCTGCAGCGTCTTGTCAACGAGCTTGCGGAAGCCCTCGGGATCCTTGTCCAGCATCTCGGTGCGCTGGGCGAAGGTGAGGCCCTGCGGGCAGTAGCCGCCGTCGTAGGGAACGTGGCAGGAGGTCTGGTCGCTCATCAGGTCGACATGGACGTTGTTGTTGTACAGGTACTCGAGCAGGTCGACAATGTTGCCGCAATAGGCGACAGCGCAGGGCTTGCCTTCCTTCTGGTGGTCGAGAGCGATCTTGGTGGCCTCTTCGAGAGAGTCGGTGCGGTGGCTGACCCAGCCCTGGGTGTAACGGGTCTCAATACGGGAATCGTCGACCTCGGCGATGATGGAGGCAGCGCCGGCGATCTCAGCAGCCTTGCCCTGAGCGCCGCTCATGCCGCCAAGACCGGCGGAGACGAACAGACGACCGGCGAGGTTCTGATCGTTGGGGATGCCGAGCTTCAGACGGCCGGCGTTGAGTAGCGTGTTGAACGTGCCGTGGACAATGCCCTGGGGGCCGATGTACATCCAGCCGCCGGCGGTCATCTGACCGTAGTTGGCAACGCCGAGCGCGGCAGCGCGGTTGAAGTTCTCCTGGTCATCGAAGGTACCGACCATCAGGCCGT
>CABQMF010000088.1 GCA_902465265.1 uncultured Collinsella sp.
GGCAACAGACAGGGCCGGCTGTCAGAGTTCGTGTCTTATGGGAATAATTCAATTCACGCCGCGTTACATCTAGTCTGCTCTTTATACTCGGATATCAACACTAAGGGGATAGTCATGTTTTGGAGCTATGTTCAGCTTGATGATGGCGCCCAGTTTGCCTACTCAGCGACAAGAGAAGACGGAACCGTTCGCGTAGCCGTCGAGCGCCCGGTTGACTTTGGCTTTGACCATGCGGAATGCTTCTTGCCTGCGGTCAAATAGTTCAACGTCGAAGGATTTGCTGCTGATGACCTCAATTTCTTGACAGAATTTGTTAGATCAAACGCCCCGTTTATCTTCGAGCTCGCCGAACGCAACTGATCTTCTTAACCCAGCCCTAAAAACTTCTAAAGTGTGAGAAAATTCAATCACCGAAGAGGCAATTGTCTCGGAAGTGTCAGACTGGCGAGGTTCGTACCTCGCCATTTTTGTACGTCTGCGGACATCGGAACTATCCCGCTAGCTACATGCCTTGCTTTTACTTGCTGCATTTGGGTTAGATAGAACGGCTCGCCACCTTGGGTTAACGAGCGCGATTGCGGGGCTTCTTGACTCGTCTTGCATCGTTTTCCGTTTATTTATATGCTTGTCCCAGAATTTGGTCGTAAGGCGCGACCAACGGAATCAAAAGAAAGCCTACAGAGAAGATCTTGGTCGCAGAGCACGACCAACGCAATCAAAACAATGCTCGCGGAGAAGGCGCCTTCAATCGCATTGATTGGAGGCGCCTCTAATACCAAGCGATATCTATTCTGCCGGAGAGCCTGGAGCAAGGGCGGCAGTCGAATGCGCCTGATAACAGGTATCGCTCTAGCGATGGTGTGCTAAACTATCGTTAGAGCGATACCTGTTAGGAGACTCGCGTGGAACTGTGGCATGGTTCTCAGAAGATCATTGAGATTCCCCAGCTTGGCCTGGGGAAAGTCCGTAACGACTATGGACAGGGTTTCTATTGCACAGAGAGCCTCGACCTTGCAAGGGAATGGGCGTGCTCGCGTGATGCCGACGGCTTTGCAAATCGATATGAACTCGACATGGCCGATCTCAAGGTACTCGACCTGCTAAAGCCGCAATATTCAGTTCTGCATTGGATAGCGTTGCTTGTAGAGCATCGTTCATTCCGAAAGGACACCGCCGTCGCTGTGGGAGCATGCGAATACCTTCGCGATCATTTTTTACCTGATGCTAACGCTTACGATGTGATTAGAGGGTGGCGTGCGGATGACTCGTACTTCAGCTATGCCAGGGCGTTTGTAAACAATACGATCACCATTGACCAGCTCGGTCGAGCGATGAGGCTCGGCAACCTTGGAGAACAGATTGTGCTCAAAAGCGAGCGCGCGTTCAAGAGCATTCGTTTTGCTGGATTTGAACGTGCGCCACAAGCTCTATATGGCCCATTGGCCAAGGACCGAGATGAGTTGGCAAGGGCGCAGTATCGGGAATTGCTTACCGAAAACCCGTTTGAGGGAATTCGTATCGTCGATATCGTTCGAGAGGGGATGACAGAAAATGACCCACGCCTACAGTGAGATGTATCTCGAGGATGCCATGAGAACGCTGGGCGAGGCAGTCGATTTCGCCCTCTGCGATCAAGGGCTGAATCCTGTCGAACTAACGACAATCCTATTGAATTCTCTCGAGATGAGGCAATTCGAGCGTGGTGTGGCGCGCGTTGTCTGCGGCATGTCGGGCGACGAACTCGCGCGTGAAATAATTGCCAGTGCAGGACTGAAACCCGCAGAATGTAGGGAGAGCTATCCGCTTGATCGTTCGCCTCAGTATTGGGCGGGCTGGGTTTTGGCTTATTCGCAATGGGCGAGCAGCTTGAGCTTTAACGAGCTCTTTGAAGTCGCCCCGCTTGATTGGATTATCGGTTCGTATTCCCCGCTTCACGAGGCGTCGGAAGATACATTCGTAGAGATAGTCATCGATAAATGGAACAAAGCCCAGGCAGACAAAAAGGGCCTCAAAGCGGCACGAAAGGCGGCCGGCCTAACGCAAAAACAGCTCGCCGCCCAATCGGGGGTTAAACTTCGCGCTATACAGCTCTACGAACAGAATCAGCTGGATTTGCGCCGCGCCTCGGTCTCTTCGGCATTGGCGCTCGCAAACACCCTAAGCTGCGCCATCGAAGACCTCGTCTGGCAACCGATCACCCTGGAGTACGACTCCTAGTGCCACTGTGTTGTGCTCCCCGGTATTGCATCGCGCGTATAGAATATAAGCATCCGCATGCTGGTAATTGAATGGATTGGGCACCACATGGAAATCCCCAGCACCCTGTGCAGCAATGTGTACGACTTCGCGTTTTGCCCCGAGCCCTGCTACGACCGCCTGGTCGACCTCGCCGACCCCGAGGACTGGGGTCCCGGCAACCGCATCCTCAAAAACTACCTGTCGTTTTCGTTTAGCCGCGCGGTGTTTTTGACCGAGCGCGACGTGGACCAGACCGCCCCGTCCAACCTGCCGCTGGTGTTCGACGACGACCGCTGCCTGTTCAACACCGGCCTGTACACGCGCCGCTACGAGACCATCTACGGCCTGTTTGAGCCCAACACCAAGCCCGACGCGCGCCAGCGCTGGTTTTTGAAGGGCTTCTTTAAGGAAAGCGACCCCATGCTGGTCTCGTTTGAGTACCTACCGTGCCGCGTGCGCTTTGCCGAGGACCCCTCCGAGCTGGTCTTTGACTACCGCCTGCCCATCCGCTCCAACATCGACCACATTCTGGGCGACGAGGAGAACCTGACGCGCATTCCCGCCAGCCTGATGGGGGAGGGCAACTCGCTGCTGCTGCGCCGCGCCTTTGAGGGCGCCGTCGTCGAGGCCGCCCGCCGCGCCGCAGCCAACTACACGCTCGCGGTGCCGCAGTTCTACGGCGGCCGGATCCAGCTGCTCCTGCCGCTGTGCCTGACCGGCGACAAGCCCGAGCTGGCGCTGACCATCCAGCGCGAGGACGGCTTTTACGCCGCGCGCACCTGCCTCACGCTCGACATGGCCTACAACAACGCGCGACTCATTTGCCGCCCCGAGACTTCGTGGATTAAGCGGTAAATGGTGGTTTAGCTGCGGGTTTGCCGATTGTTTTGGTCGCTTTGGCTTGGCTAGCGCCCACGAATTTATAATCGAGAGCAAAAAGTTCTTGGTAAACCGCGCGCGGCTATGTTAGTATTTCTTTTGCCGAAAGGCGACGGGCGATTGGCTCAGGGGTAGAGCATATCCTTCACACGGATGGGGTCACAAGTTCGAATCTTGTATCGCCCACCATCAAAAGCGCAGGTCAGAGGTGTTAAGCCTCTGACCTTTTTCTTTTTGACACCAAGGGTGACACCAAAAGTGACACCAAATTTTCGATTTTTATTAAAATGGGGCCCCGTTTTTTATTGATCATGCCCCCTTCATAATTCCTTCATATTGAAAATACTTTCCGTTAGCC
>CABQMF010000089.1 GCA_902465265.1 uncultured Collinsella sp.
TCCTGGAGGCATACCGGTTCCGGGGCTACGCAAAGGGCGTTCGCGGCATTCATATCATCTCTTTCCTGACTGGAACCTCGTGGGGAACGATTGCAATCATGGTTCCCATCATCGCGCCCCTTGCCCTCTCCGTCAGCGGCGGCGAGCTAAGCACGGTAGTCTATGCCGCCGTTGCAACAATCCTCGGCGGCGCAACCTTTGGCGACCATTGCTCCCCCATTTCGAACACCACCATTCTCTCCTCCTTGGCTGCAGGATCGGACCACATTGCACATGTAAAAACACAGCTTCCCTATGCTCTAACCTGTGCTGCAATTGGCTGCATCGGGTATTTGATTATTGGCCTCACACTGTAATCCTTTGCTCAACAAAATGTACGGCGGTTCTCATTGAACCGCCGTACAAATAAATGAAAGTAAGTTTCTGATATACCTGCTTTCCGCCAAAGTGCGGATGGCCACAAATTAGCTTCAGTTGAGGCTTGGGAGGCCTGCTGCTTCCGACTAATAGGCATAGCTTTTTATCTCACTGTTGGCTGCCTTTAACAATTCAGGTTTGTGCGGCGAAAGTCTAGAAAGCTTTCGCCGCACTACCTTGATGAGAGAGATAGAGTGTCTTCAGAAGCGACACTCGGCGGCAAAGGCGTGCCCTTCGAGCCCTTCGCCATGCGCCATTCTGTTGACTAGGGGAGCGATGAGGTGGGAAGCCTCATCCGTCATGCTCTGGTGCGTGCAGGTCTTGAGGAAGGTTCCAACATAGACGCCGCCCGTGTATCGCGCGGCCTTTACGGTCGGCAGAGTATGGTTCGTTCCGGAGGCGTAGTCGCCAAAGACCTCCGCTGTGTTTCCACCGATAAAGAGTGAGCCGTAGTTATGCAGTCGTTCAATGACACGTTCATTGTCTGCCAGATTGATCTCAAGGTGCTCCGGGGCATAGCGGTTAGCCATGTCAATAGCCTCATCCAGACTGTCGAGCAGGATTACCTCACCGAAGGTGTCCCAAGACTGGCGGACGATCTGTGCCGTCGGCAACCAGGAGAGCTCATCCTCCACCGCACGGATAACCGCGTTTGCGGAGGCCTCGTTTGTTGAGAGAAGAATAGCCTTCGCGTTGGGATCGTGCTCGCATTGAGCAAGAAGATCAGCTGCGAGTGTCTTCGGGTCGGCGTTCTCGTCGGCGATGACCAGTACTTCGCTAGGACCGGCAACAAAGTCGATGCCAACCTGTCCGTAGCACTGGCGCTTGGCCTCAGCGACGTACTGGTTGCCGGGACCGACAATCACGTCGACCGGAAGAATGCTCTCGGTACCATAGGAGAACGCTGCAATGGCCTGCACGCCGCCGAGAGCGTAGATTTCGTCCGCGCCGGCGAGATCCATGGCGACAAGTGTTTTGTCGTTGATCGTTCCGGTGCCGTGCGCGACCGGCGAACAAGTCACGATACGCTTGACTCCCGCAACCTTGGCAGGAGTGATGAGCATCATGGCCGAGGAGTAGAGCGGGAAGCGCCCGCCAGGGACATAGCAGCAGCAAGACTGCACGGGGATGACGCGATGGCCGAGTAAGATGCCGGGGCGCGGCTGGAATTCGGGCAGGTCATGGATGGTCGCTCGCTGTGCCTCGGCGAACGTGCGGATGTTGGCGAGCGCAGACTTCATATCGTTGAGTTCCTGTTCGCTTACGTGGGAATAGGCATCGTCGATCTCCTCGCGACTCACGCGGAATACAGGACGGGCAAAACCGTCGAACTTTTCGCTGTAGGAACGAAGTGCCGCATCACCGTTGGCGACGACGTCTTCAATGATTTCGGAAACGGTTTTGCGCAGTGCGCTGAGGTCTTCCTTCGTGCGTTCTTTACCGGTTTTGATATGTTTCATAATATATGCTCCTTTTACGATTTGCAGGTTTGTTAGCGGTGGTCAGAAGATGAGGGGAATGACGTACAGCAGAACCGCGATAATACAGAATGCGGCTACGATGCTCTTCCACAGGAGGTATTCCTTGTCCATTTTTGCACGTTCCTCCGGGGAGGGAGGCGCTTCATCGGTAATGGAGTCGTTAATGTTCAGGATGTTGCTGTCACCATATTTAGCGTGGCAGATGTAGTAGACCACAAGGCCGACCACGCACCAGATGATACCGGAGACAATGGCATAGCGGTCAAGCTGGAAGAGCATGATCGCGTAGATGAGGATGCTGACAGGCACGCCGACTTCAATGAGCGGTGCCTTGTACGGACGGCCCAGCTCGGGGTGACGCTTACGTAGACCAAGCGCGGCGGCGATACCGATGATGTAGTAGAAAAGGTCGGCAAACAGGCTGACCGAGGCGACAAATGTGATCGGATAGAATACGAGAACGAGCGAGAGCGCGCCGAGGAACAGAATGGACACCCACGGCGTCTGATAACGGGGGTGAAGTCTGGCGAAGACCTTGGGCATTGAACCCTCGCGCGCCATAGCGAAGAGGTAGCGCGGCGGGACGGCGATGCTGGAGTTCAGCGTAGAGAAGTCGCCGCCGAAAGCGATACCCGCAGCGAGAAATGCCATCGGTAGACCGAGAATGCCGGCCATAGCCATGCCGTCGGCGAATGGGGCGGAGGCATCCGCCAGCTCACCGAGATGCTCAGGCGGGACAATGCCGACGAGGAACCACTGGAAGATGGCGTTGACTGCGAAGACAATGAAGGGGGAGAGCTTCAATGCGCGCGGCAGGTTGATGCGCGGGTGCTTGATCTCTTCACCTAGTGCGCAGCAGGTCTCAAAACCTGCGAAGCACCACCAGATCATGGCGACCATGCCGATAAAGCTCCAGCCGGAGAGACCGTTCATACTCTCGGGCAACACCATATAAGAGGGAAGGTGAATGTTGGGGATCATCATCAGAGCCCAGATAATGGCAACGCCCCAGAAGAAGAACATGAAGCCGTTTTGGAGGCGGCCCGTCATTTCTGTGCCGTGGATGTTCGTGACGATGAAAAGGACAATAGGGATGGCCGCGAGCAGCACATCGCTGATCGGGAGTTCCACGCCGAACGCCCTGAACAGCGTTTTGAAGTAGAAAGAAAATGCCAGCGCCTCACCGGAGGTGACGGCGACGAGCGATGCGATGAAGTTCCAGCCTGCCAGCATACCTGCGGCCTTTCCGAGTCCGAGCTGCGCGTATTTGTACGTGCCGCCTGCGAACGGGAGGGCTGCGCTCATCTCCGCATAAAGGTGAGAGGGATATACGCTGATGACCATGGCCATAAAGGTTGCGAGGATGACGGCGGAACCCATAGAGCCGACGATCTGCGCGCCGGTTGTGAACAGGCCGACGCCGACAACAGTGCCGACCGTAATGGTAACGGCTTCGCGCATACCAAGCGTGCGTTTCAGCGTTTCATTTTGGGGTGTGCTCATAAAGATATCCTCCTTGCAATCAAATTTTCTTTGTGCGGTGACCGGTCTTAAGCATCCTGCACTTAGGT
>CABQMF010000090.1 GCA_902465265.1 uncultured Collinsella sp.
GGCTTGCAGGAGCGGTTGTAGTGGACGAGCACGCCGTCGACCTTGTTGTCGCGGCAGATGCCCTCACGCCAGGCAACGCCCTGCTCGATGCAGACGGAGTTCGGAGCCTTGTAGTAGGCGCGGGCCATTTCGTCCATGTTGTTGTAAACAAAGCCGAACGCGGGCGCGTACACAACTGCGGTGACGTTGATGCCATTCTCCTTGAGGGGCTTGAACAGGTTCGGGAGCTTCGGCCAGCAGGGGATGCCCTCGAACATGACGCGGTACTGCTCGGGGAAGGGCAGCGTGGAGGTGCCTTCCTCAATGTTCTTCTGCAGGTCCTTGGACAGGAGTTCGAAGGCGTCGGCAGCAGCTTCCTTGCCGCGGGCAGTGACGACGTCGGCCATGTGGTTAAACAGGTCGAAGCCGCTCATCGGCGCGGGCTTGTACTGCAGGAAGTCGCAGACCTTCAGCCAGTTCTGCGCGGTGCGGTTCGCGTGCTTGCAGGCAAGCTCGAACTTCTTCTCGTCGAACTTCTTGCCGGTGAGCTTTTCGAGCTCATGGATGGCGTTGTCGAACTGAGCGCGGACGTACTTGACAGCGGAATCGCTGACTTCCACGGTGTTGTTGTAGGGGATATCGACCATGATGAGGGGGATGTTGCACATACGGGCGATATTCTCGTACCACTTGGTCATGCAGTTGCAGATGTTGTTGCAGCACAGCACGAAGTCGGGCTGGGGGATGCGCATCTGCTTGTAGGGCTTGATGGCCTCGCGGCGGAAGTTCTTGTAGGCGATCTCCTTCTCAGTGGTCTCGGG
The DNA here is from genome assembly GCA_902465265.1 of uncultured Collinsella sp. GTDB lineage: Bacteria > Actinomycetota > Coriobacteriia > Coriobacteriales > Coriobacteriaceae > Collinsella. The sequence continues at coordinate 801 of CABQMF010000090.1, forward strand.
CAGAGCCTCGATCTCGTGGATATCGTCCAGAACCGTGTAGGGGACCTGCGTCTTGGGGTCCTTCTTGGGCTTGCCGGTCTCAGGATCGATGACGACCTTGCCGTTTTCGTCCTTGAGGGGCTTGCCGCTGTTGGGGTCGATGATGAACTCGAGCGTTTCGGGGTCGAACTTGCGGCTGGCGCGCTTACCGGCGGCATAAGCCAGGGAGATACGTGCGTAACCGCAGATATCGTTGTCGAAGCCGAGATCCTCGGCAGCCTGGCACATGATCTCACCGTCGCGCTGGGCGGCGATACCGGCAGCCTGGTTCTCGGGATACATCACGTTGAGGTCAAAGGCCTCAGCAAGCTCACAGGGGAACTTGGAACTGGACCAACCGACCAGCTTACCCTGCTTCTTCGCTTCACGGGCGTCGGCATAGACGTCATCGACGACCTTGCGCAGAGCAAGCACGCCGGGACTGACTTGTTTAGCCATGATTGATTCCTCCTAATGCGATATAGAAAAATTTGATAACGAATGATGGGGATTATTTGTTCTTCAAAGCCTTCTGGTAGGCAAACAGAGCGGCGCCGAGCGCACCGTTATACTGCGTGAGGGGCGTGGTGTGGATCTCGTGGCCGAGCTGCTCCTGAAGGGCTTTCACGATGCCGTGGTTCTGTGCGACACCGCCGGTCATCACCACGTCGTCGCGCACACCGATGCGGTGGCAGAGGCCGGAAACGCGGCCCGCGACGGACTTGTGGATGCCGTGGATGATGTCGCACTTGTTTGTGCCCATGGCGAGCTGCGAGATGACCTCGCTCTCGGCAAACACCGTGCAGGTCGAGCTGATACCGACCTCCTTGGTCGACTTGTCGCCAAGATCGCCCAGTTCTTCGACCTTCACCTCAAGCACGCGGGCCATGACATCGAGGAAGCGGCCGGTACCGGCTGCGCACTTGTCGTTCATGACGAAATTTTTCATCATGCCGTTCTCGATCTCGATGACCTTCACGTCCTGCCCGCCGATATCGACGACCGTGCGCACGTTCGGAAACAGGAACGCCGCGCCCTTGGCGTGGCAGGAAAGCTCGCTCATCTGCATGTCGGCAAGGCCGTCAAGGCTGTTGCGCCCGTAGCCCGTGGCAAGGACGAAGTCCATCTGCTCGCGCGTCATGCCCGCGTTTTCCAACACCTGAGCGATCGCGCGGGATGGACCCGACGTGCCCGTGCCGACAGCGACGAGGGACTTGGCAACGATCTCGCTGCCGTCTTTTAAGATCACACATTTCGACGCGGTGGAGCCGACGTCGATACCCATGGTATAAATGCTCATTGTACTCTCCGTTTGCCTTCCCGTGCGCTGCGCGGTTCTTGCCTCCGCGCAGCGCCGAGAAAAGCATTGTTGTGATATTTTACTGCGCGTTCAGGGCGTCGTAGTCGCGGATAACGCGCGGCAGCAGCATCTGATGGACCGGGCAGATGCTCTCGGGGTTCTGATAGCAGGCGTTGGCGAAGGCCTGGATGTAGGGACGGATGTCGTTCATGTCGACGATCTCGTCGGTCATGCCTGCCTTGGCGCAGAACTTCGGGCTGGACTTCTTGGCGTAGTCCTGGATCAGCGCGTTCATCTTGTCGATGGTGGGCTGCAGATCCTCGCCGGCCTTCTCTTCCTTCACGAGACGGCGGGCATACATGGCGGCCGCAGCGGTCTCGCCGTGCATGACGTAGATCTCGGTGGTGGCGGTGCCGATGGAGAAGGCGTTGGTGTCGTTGCCCTGCGGGCCGCCGAGGACGTAGTGCGCCGCGGCGGTGCCCTTGCGGAGCGTGATCTCCATCATCGGCAGCTTGCTGGACTGGATGGAGTAGATGAGGCTCTGGCCGAGGCCGAGGAGCTCCGCGCGCTCGGCGTCGTTGCCGACGTCGATGCCGGTGGTATCCTGGATCCACAGCATCGGGATGCGGTCACGGGCACAGAGGGTGACGAACTCGTTCATCTTGATGAGGCCCTGACGGTACAGCTTGCCGCCGACGCCCATCGCGGAGCCGTAGGTGGCCATCTTGTACTCGGGGTAATTCATCAGCATGCCCTGATAGTTGGCGACAACGCCGACGAGCAGACCGTCGATCTTGGCAAGACCGGTGATCATCTCGGGGCCGTAGCCGTGCTTG
>CABQMF010000091.1 GCA_902465265.1 uncultured Collinsella sp.
CGTAGCGGGTGGTTTAAAGCTGGCCGCTGCGCGGCCAGCAGACTAAAGTCTTGAACAAAAGTGGGGTGGCATCGGCGTTAGCCGATACCACCCCACTTTCATTGCGGCAGAACTTGTTGAAGCTGAGCCCACCCAACACAAGCTGCCCCTCTCCCCTAATCCCTCTTAAACAAATCCCTCGTGTACACCTTGTCCGCAACGTCAGCGAGCTCGTCGCTCCAGCGGTTGGCCACGATCACATCGCAGCCGGCCTTGAAGGCCTCCAGGTCGTGCGTGACCTCGGAGCCGAAGAACTCCGGCGCGTCCAGCGTGGGCTCGTAGACCACCACGGGCACGCCCTTGGCCTTCACGCGCTTCATAACGCCCTGGATAGAGCTCGCGCGGAAGTTGTCGAATTGGACTTCATCGTAAGGCGGTAGACGCCCACGACCGGCTTCTCCTTGCCCTCGTACACGCGGTCCCACACCATCTGCAGCACCTCGTCGGCCACGAAGTCCTTGCGGGTGCGATTGGCGTCCACGATGGCCTCGATCAGGTTCTGCGGCACGTCTTTATAATTTGCCAGCAGCTGCTTGGTGTCCTTGGGCAGGCAGTAGCCGCCGTAGCCGAAGCTGGGGTTGTTGTAGTGGCTGCCGATGCGCGGCTCCAGGCACACGCCGTCGATGACGTCGCGGGTGTTGAGGCCTCGCACCTCGCAGTAGGTGTCGAGCTCGTTGAAGTACGCCACGCGCAGCGCCAGGTAGGTGTTGGCGAAGAGCTTGACGGCCTCTGCCTCGGTGGTGCCCAGCACGAGCTCCGGGATGCCCTTGGTGCCGTCGGCGTTCACGCGATCGAGCTCGGCGGGGTCGGCACCCTGAGCGAGCAGGCCGGCGAAGCGCTCGGCAGCCGCGACGGCCTCGGGGTCCTCCTTCGGCGCGCCCACCACGATGCGGCTGGGGTGCAGGTTGTCGTATAGCGCCTTGCTCTCGCGCAGGAACTCGGGGCTGAAGAAGATCTTGCTGTCGCCCAGCCTCTCGCGAAGGCCCGCGGTGTAGCCGACGGGGATGGTCGACTTGATGACGATCCAAGCGTCCGGGTTCACGGAGCGAACGGCGGAGATGGCGGCCTCGACGGAGCTCGTGTCGAAGAAGTTCCTGTCCGAGTCATAGTTCGTCGGCGTCGCGATCACGGCGTAGTCGGCGCCCGTATATGCCTCGGCCACGTCGACGGTGGCGTGCAGGTCGAGCTCGCGCTCCCCCGACTTGGCCTCCGCCAGGAAGCGCTCGATCTCGTCGTCCTGGATGGGCGATACGTAGCTGTTGATCTTCTCGACCTTCTCGGGGACGATGTCAAGCGCGTGGACCTCGTTGTGCTGCGAGAGCAGGACGGCGAGGGACAGGCCGACGTAGCCGGTACCGGCGACAGCGATCTTCATGTCATTCTCCAATTGTCAAAGAACAATAATTCACATTAAAAATGGCCCCTGTTACAGGGCCATGATTTCCTAAATGTTGTAGTAGCGCTTATACCACTTGGCGAAGGCCCTCAAGCCGTCCTCGAGCGGCGTCGCGGGCTTGTAGCCCAGGTCGCGCTGGAGCGCCGTGGTGTCGGCGTAGGTGACGGGCACGTCGCCTGGCTGCATGGGCACGAGTTGCTTGTGGGCCTCGAAGTCGTAGTCCGCAGGCAGCACGCCCTCCTCCACCAGCACGCGCTGCAGCGTGTCGACGAAGTCGAGCAGGTTCTCGGGGTGAGAGTTGCCGATGTTGTAGACGCGGTGAGCGGCGAGAGGCAAACCGTCCTCGCCCATCTTCACCTCGGGCGCGGCGTCCATTACGCGCCTCACGCCCTCGACAATGTCGGCGACGTAGGTGAAGTCGCGGCGGCAGTCGCCCATATTGAAGATCTTGATGGTGTCGCCGCGACGCAGCTTCTCGGTGAAGCCGAAGTAGGCCATGTCGGGCCTGCCCATGGGACCATACACCGTGAAGAAGCGCAGTCCGGTCGCCGGGATGGAGTAGAGCTTGGAGTAGGCGGCGGCCATGAGCTCGTTGGACTTCTTGGTGGCGGCGTAGAGTGACACCGGCGAGTCCACGCGGTCCTCCTCGGAGAACGGCACCTTCTTGTTGCCGCCGTAGACCGAGCTGGAGCTGGCGTAGACGAGGTGCTTGACCGGGTGGTGGCGGCAGGCCTCGAGCACGTTGAAGAAGCCGACGAGGTTGCTCTCGAGGTAGGCACGCGGATTCTCGATGGAGTAGCGCACGCCCGCCTGGGCGGCGAGGTTCACCACGACGTCGAAGCCGTTCTGGGCGAACAGGCGCTCGATGAGGGCGGCATCGCACAGGTCGCCGCGCACGAAGGTGAAGCGGCCGTCGGTGTCGGCCTCGGCCAGCATGCGCAGGCGCGCGTCCTTGATGCCGGGGTCGTAATAGCTGTTAAGGTTGTCGAGGCCGACGATTGTGTCATCGGTCTCCTCGAGCAGCTTCTTGACGAGGAAGGCACCGATGAAGCCGGCCGCTCCGGTAACGAGAATTTTATTTGACATATCGCTCCTTTGGATGATCGAAATAACTAGTCGCGAATTGAAAGTACTGAATTGAGAAATGATGAAAATGAATCTATATAATTGTCAGATTCAAAGAGTTTTAAGGCCTTTTCTAGCGCAGCTCGTTTCATGCTGGTCAACTCATGG
>CABQMF010000092.1 GCA_902465265.1 uncultured Collinsella sp.
CAAACAGGGCATTTCTCCGGATACACCGGCATATGAACGCCTGTCCGTTTTCTCACTTCGTCGCTGAGCCTGTCGCACGCATCGATGAACCGAATGTCGAGACACGGTATTTGCGAGCCGCAGCAAGGGCAGGCGACGACAAACGACCCGCAATCAACCTCTACGCTCGGAAACATATTGTTGTCGATAAGGCCACACGGCAGTTTTCCGTACTTCCCCATCGCAATATCGCCTCGCCAGCTCATACACGCTCCCCTCTCGCTATACAAATCAGGAAGAGCATGCACCGGCGGGCGCGCGCGAGATTGCATCGCCACGCGATCCGATCAAACAACACGATCGTCAAAGAATGCCAAAGCCAAATACGCTAATACGGCAGAAGCCCCGCCTTTTCACGCTTCTTTTCCGAGCGATCGAACTCAATGCGATGGGCCTCAAGAAACACCGTATTGGGTCGCCACTGACGCTCATTCGGCTGCCTTAGCGTCGCACCCGCAAAGGAAGCGTAGTCAGTCTTATCCAGCAGGTACGATCCGCACAGCCGATATTCGCCGCAAACAGGCTCAAACGAAATCAGGTGAGCATCAAATAGGGAATGAAGGTCGCGCCGAAGCAGAATGCCGTTGCTGGCAACCTGCGATTTGGGTCCCGAGTAATTCTCGATATGCGCAGCCTCCAGAGCTTCGCTGACGCCGCAGTCCGACACCGCGCAACGGCCGTCATAGGCGGCAACGAGCTGCTTGCGGAACCATTGTTGCCCCAATCGCTCGCGCCTTAACGCATAGCGGACCTTTTCGTCGTCGGTCGCGCCCTGTCCGGCAAACTCAATATCGACGGGCGTGCGCTTCAGATAACTCATGTCGGGCGCAAAACGAGGGTCCGGCCCGCCTTTATGAACAGGACCGTGCAGAACAAACCATCCGTTTTCGGGCTCGAACCGCTCAACAAACGCAAGGCCGAGCACCTTATAGCCCACCTCGGTTGCAAATATGACTCCGACTGGAACGCCACATTCCATGCAGTTGAGCATTTTACGGTTGTAATTCTGGCCTCGAAAACCAACGGTACCCGGCGCTTGAACCGAATACTTAATGACCCACGTACCATCGTCCAAATAGAGCGGAGGCACATCGGTGTAGAAGCTCTTTTTAGAGTTATGGACCGAGAGCGCAAAGATCTTATTGGGATCTTGCTTCACCCGATCCTGGCCCGGCCAGAAGATCCCTGAATCCCGCGTTACGGGAAAGAAGTCCGAGCCAATTCTCAAACGATACTGATACTGAGGGCTATCTTCCTTGGTGTGGTGCGGAAGGCTGGTCCAAACGCCGCCGCGCTGCTCCTCACCCAGAAACCACTCCCATGCCTCAACGTATTCAGAAGGCACGAGACTGCAGGCACGGTCATAGCTTGGTCCATCCATCAACGGAACAGCAAGGTCAATGTCGTTCATCGCCAGCACCTACAACCATACGAACGCGAGTCATGCCCCTCAATAATATGACCGAGAGTCAATTATTACGAGATCTCATTCCGTGATCGGCACATCGTTGATGCTCTCGGTTTGCCGCTGGCGCGCTCGTACCCCGCTACCCCACTCCCCTGTATACTGATGTAACACGTGTTTCATCCGGGCTTGTTGGGCCGGATTGTTCATGGGAGGGTCTTATGGCTGCTTCGAATCCGCCTAAGGGGAGCGTTTCTTCTTCGTCCATCAAGCCGGTTACGCGCAAGGCCGTGCGTTGCCAGCGCGAGGTCGCTTGGCTTGTCACGCAGGCGGCGGGCAGGCTCGTGGCGACCACTCAGGACGTCAACGCGCCTACGCCGAGCTTTGTGCTGGCAGCGGCGCTGGATTTCGTGCGCCAATTGGAGCTTGCCGAACAGGATGCCAGCGGCCACCTCGACTACCAGAATGTTATGGCGCCCGACCTGCAAACGTTCTGCCACATGGCCAAGTTGCCCGCCGCGCCCAATGCGCTTTCGGACGCAGGCTACATGTTTACGCTTTCGGGCGCGGACCTTATCCGCGACATCTATACATACTGCAGCGAGCTCGCCGAGCGCCATGTCTTTGACGCGGCTGAAGTCAAACCGGGATATGTCATCAAGCTGGTTCTTAGGCTGTTCTTGATGGACGGGTTCG
>CABQMF010000093.1 GCA_902465265.1 uncultured Collinsella sp.
TCCTCCAGGTGGAAGTCGATCTTGGGGCCGTAGAAGGCGCCGTCGCCCTCGTTGACCTCGTAGTCCATGTGCAGCTGCTCCAGAGCGGTGCGCAGACCCTCCTCGGCGCGAGCCCAGTCCTCGTCCGAACCCATGGAGTCCTCGGGGCGGGTGGAAAGCTCAACGTGGTACTTAAAGCCAAACTTCTGGTACACGGAGTCGATGAGGTTGACCACGCCCACGATCTCGTCGGTCAGCTGGTCGGGGCGCACGAACAGGTGGGCGTCGTCCTGGTTAAAGCAGCGCACGCGGAACAGGCCGTGCAGGGCGCCGCGCAGCTCGTGACGGTGCACCAGGCCAATCTCGCCGGCGCGGATGGGCAGCTCGCGGTAGGAGTGCGGCTTGGAGGCGTACACCAGCACGCCGCCCGGGCAGTTCATGGGCTTAATGCAGTACTCTTCGTCGTCGATGACGGTGGAGTACATGTTGTCCTTGTAGTGGTCCCAGTGGCCCGAGGTCTTCCATAGCTGCTTGTTCATGATGAGCGGCGTGGAGATCTCCACGTAGCCGGCCTTATGGTGGATCTCGCGCCAGTAGTCCAGCAGCGTGTTCTTAAGGATCATGCCGTTGGGCAGGAAGAACGGGAAGCCGGGGGCCTCGTCGCGCATCATAAAGAGGTCCATCTCGCGGCCGATCTTGCGGTGGTCGCGCTTCTTGGCCTCCTCCAGCATGTGCATGTGCTCGTCGAGCTCTTCCTTGGTGGCAAAGGCGACGCCGTTGATGCGGGTGAGCATCTTGTTGTCCTTGTTGCCCTTCCAGTAGGCGCCCGAGACGCCGGTGAGCTTAAAGGCCTTCAGCGCCTTGGTGTAGCAGATGTGGGGGCCAACGCACATGTCGATGTAGTCGCCCTGCTGGTAGAAGGTGATGCGGGCATCGTCATCCAGGTCGCCGATATGCTCGACCTTGTACTTCTCGCCGCGCTCCTCCATAAGGGCGATTGCCTCGGCGCGGGGCTTCTCGTACACGGTGAACTTGAGGTTCTCCTTGACGATCTTCTTCATCTCGGCCTCGATCGCGGGGAAGTCGTCCTCGCTGATCTTGACGCCCTCGGGCAGGTCGACGTCGTAGTAGAAGCCGTTGTCGGTCGCGGGGCCGTAGGCAAAGTCGGCCTGGGGGTACAGGCGCTTGATAGCCTGCGCCATGATGTGCGCGGCGGAGTGACGGATGACGTGCGTGACCTCGTCCTGCGGAAGCTCGGCCACCGAACCGTCATTGTAGAGTGCCTTCATGGGTATGTTTTCTCCTCTCGGATGCCTGATGCAAGTGCGTGCGATGCGCTCGGCGTTTTTGACTTGCATCATTATAGGCAGGTTGCCTTGGTATACAAGCGCCCGCCGCACCTTAATGGCACGGCGGGCGATTTTCTACGCATGCTTCATCGTGTGGGGGCGGGGTGCGGGGCGCGCGTGCGGCGCGCGGTGCCCGTGGCTTGCGGCCGGCCCGGCGATGGATGCGTTACTGAATGCGAGTTCGGCAGTAGGGGCAGACCTTCCAGTGCGCGTCGAGCGGGCGATGGCAGCTGGGGCACACGTTACGAACCTGGGTGTCGCACACCGGGCACACGACAAAGTCCTTCTCGATGGGCGCGCCGCACTGCGGGCAGGTGCCGTACTGGGCAAGCTGGCGCTCGCGCAGGGCCATGTCCAGCTCCTGCTCCTCGCGGTCGGCCGCGTAGGAGTGCGGACGCAGGACCAGGTAGGCGATGAGGCCCACAAACGGGATGAGAGCGATGATGCCCCATGCCACGTAGGCGCTGGCGCCGCGGCGGCGAGCGTCGATGAACACATAGACGACCGACAGCACGTACAGGGCGATGATAAAGCCCACGAAGGCATAGATGACGCCCATAAGCTGCGGTGACATGAGCTCGTTGATGTATTTGGACATTGAGGTGTACCTTTCGGAATAATTACAGTCCGGTCAAGTTTACCACGGGGTTTGTTTATATGGGACCACGGCTGGGTACGGGGCCGGCGCGGACACAAACATCTCAATCCGTAACAGGTGGGAGCGGAATCCGGATCTAGATGTTGCAGAACGAGACACAGGGGTCCCT
>CABQMF010000094.1 GCA_902465265.1 uncultured Collinsella sp.
CCAGAATCGTGGCATAGGCGCTGGCCTTGGTGCCGTCGAGCGTCAGGTTGTCGTCGATCTTCCACCACTGCTGCTCAAGATTCTCCAGAAAGTTGGTGGGGTTGCAGCCCTTAATGGCAAGGCCGCGGGCCAGACCCGAGTAGATGTGGGTGTGGCAGTTGATGAGTCCGGGCATGATGAGGTTGCCCCGGGCGTCGACGTACTCGGCATCCGGGTACTTGGCCTTGAGCTCGCACTCGGGGCCCACTTCGACGATCGTATCTCCGTCAATGGCGACCGCACCGTTGGGAATGAACGGAGTCTGAGCGTTGCGGGTAAAGACGGAACCGTTAGCGACCAGAAGCATAAATGCTCCCTTCAACATCAGAGGCGGGGTTTGACACCTCTGACATAGCGGAAGTGCGAAGCGCCGGCCTACACCGGAAACGGGCCCTCTCCCGTCAACGCTTCACCAAAGGGACAAGCCCTTTGAAGTGCGGCCTATCGCCGCATGACGTCGGCGGACGAGGCGATGCGTCCGCCGACGAATGGCACCGAATCGGTTACTTCTTGCTCTCGGGCAGGACCAGATCCACAGCGGCATCCTTGGCGGCATCGATGTGCTGAGCCACGACCGGCGTCTGCGGAAGGATCAGGTTGAGCACGATGGCCATGATGGCGGTGGGGGTCACGGCGTTGGAGCCGATGACGGTGGACACCCAGGTAGGCATGCCCTCGCCGGCAAGGCAACCGCTGGCCATCCAGATGCCCAGGCCAAAGACAACAGAGGTACCGACGATGGTGGTGGTGCGCTGCGTGAGGCCCTCGCGGGTGAACATGCGCACACCGTTCATGGTGATGGTGCCAAAGACGCCGACAGTCGCGCCGCCGATGACGGGCTGCGGGATGGCGGAGAGCACGGCAGAGAGCTGCGGGAACAGACCGGCGATGGCAAAGACAGCCGCGATGATCACAAAGACCCACTTGTTGACGACCTTGTTGGAGCAGATGATGCCCACGTTCTGGCCAAGGGCGCTGGTGGGAAGACCGCCCAGCAGGCCGCCGACCATGGAGGTGAGGCCCTGGGACACGATGGCGCCGGAGAGCTCGCGCTCGGTGGGCATACGGTCGATGGAGCCCAGGCAGGCGGCGGAGACATCACCGATAACCTGGATGGCGACCATGGGGAACACGACGGCGAGGGTGATGCAGACCTCGGGATCAAACTCGAGCGCGTAGGGCATGAGCTTGGGAAGGGCAAAGACCTGGGCGGTGGCGACGCTGGAGAAGTCGATCATGCCAAAGGGGATGGAGACGATCATGCCAACGATCATGCCAAAGAACACAGAGCCCAACTTGAGCGTGCCCTTGCCAAAGTTGGCGAGCGCAAAGACCACGGCGAAGGTGATCAGGGCGACGCACCATGCCTGCGGGGTACCCCACAGCGGCGTGCCCATGCCACCGGCCATGTACTTGACGGCCGTGGGATACAGCGAAACACCGATGGAGAAGATGACCGTACCGGTCACGACGGGCGGGAACAGCCACTTAATCTTGCTGTAGGCCAGACCAAAGAGGACCGCAACGGCGCCGCCGACAATCTCGCCGCCCAGCAGCGCACCAAAGCTAAAGCCCGAGGCGCCCATGGCCTGCAGGGCCGGCAGGAACGCGAACGAAACGCCCATGACGATGGGCAGGCCGCCGCCAATGCGACGGAAGGGAGCGAAGGCCTGAAGGGCCGTGTCGATTGCCGAAAGAATGAGCGCAACCTGAATGATGTCGGTGCTCTGCTGGCTATTAAAGCCGTAGACGCCGGCCATGATGACCGCCGGGGTAATGATGCCGGCAAACGATGCCAGTACATGCTGAAGGGCACACGGGATCATTTCCTTAACGGGAGGCATGCCTTCGCGAGTGAACAGGGCTTCAGTGCCGTTCGTAACCGTCTCCTGGGTCATTTGACCACCAATCCTCGAAATAGTTGTTTTCGCATCTAACGCTCTATTGTGACGCAGTGCGGGGTTGAGGTTGTGCCTT
>CABQMF010000095.1 GCA_902465265.1 uncultured Collinsella sp.
GCCAGCTCCCTCTACCCGAGAAGGAGATGGACTATGAGTATTGACGATGTCCTGACGTTGTTGTTGCTTGTAATCGCGGCTGTGGAGCTCGGCATCCACATTGGAGGTCGAATGAAATAGCCGCCCCCGCGTAATGCGAAGACGGCCACTTCTCACGCTACAAACGTGTTTGGGAGCTGGCCAACCCGCTGCAACGGGTGCCATCTGCTTCAATCTTATGCGAATCCCGATCCCATTTCAACAAGCTCCAAGGGCTCAAATGGAATCGCAATAATACCTATAATGGCGATAGCTAAAACACGACCGACTCCCCATCGGAGGATATCTATGACCGAAACTGCAGCCGCAGCCCCCATCGAGACACGCGACACCAAGCTCGAGATCATCATGGGCCGCGAGGCACTCGACAAGCTCGCCGCCGCCACGGTACTGGTGCTCGGCTGCGGAGGTGTGGGCTCCAACTGCTGCGAGGCACTCGCCCGCGGCGGCATCGGACATTTCGTCATTCTGGATAAGGACGTCGTCGCGCCCAGCAATATCAACCGTCAGGCCATCGCCTTTCACAGCACCGTCGGCAAGCGCAAGGTTGACGTCATGGAGGCTATGATTCACGACATCAACCCTACCGCTACCGTCATCAAACGCACCGAATACCTGCTGAGCGACAACATCGATGATTTCTTCGCGAGCGTTTTGGAGCAGACGGAGGGCAAGATCGACTACGTCGTCGACGCCATCGACACCATCTCGGCCAAGCTCACCATTGCCAAATATGCTCAGGACCACGACATTCGTTTGGTTAGTTCCATGGGCGGGGCCAACAAGCTCCATCCCGAGTGCCTCCGCTTTGCCGACATTTTCGATACGGTACGTGACCCCATGAGCCGCATCATGCGCAAAGAATGCAAGAAGCGCGGAATCAAGAGCCTGCATGTACTGTTTAGCTGCGAGGAATCGGTTAAGACACAGCCCCGCGACCCTTCCAACATCCACGAGCGTACCGAGCTCGGAACCGCCAGCTTTATGCCGCCTATCATGGGTCAGATGATCGCCGGCGAGGTTATCCGCCAGATCAGTGGGCGCGGCACCGAGCGCGTGCGCGCCGATGGCCAGCGCCTGGACTAGTGGAGCGTGCCGAGATGGGGCCCCAGTTAATTGATGCACACTGCCATCTTGATTTAATGGCTCACCCGGACGCCGTTGCCGATGAGGCGACGGCACTGGGCTTGGGCCTATTTGATTGCGGCATCGATCCACGCGACTTTTCGGCCGCAAACGAGCGTGCCAGCCGCTACCCAAACATTATCGCGGGCGCCGGCCTCCATCCCTGGTGGATCGCCGACGGCCGGTGCGGAGCCGCCGAGGTCAACCTACTTTGCGAGCTCGCTAGCCGAGAGCGCTTTATCGGCGAGATCGGACTCGATTTTTCATCACGCTTTGCGGGCGCCGAGGGAGTCCAGACGCAGGCATTTGAACGGCTTTGCCAAGCTCTATCGCAGCACCCACTCGCTGGGCGCGTCCTGTCCATTCACGCCGTTCGCGCAGCGGGGACAACCTTGGACATTTTGGAGTCGAGCGGCCTTCTAAAGAACGATCCCAACTCCCCCACCATCATCTTCCACTGGTTTAGCGGTACCTCGGATGAGCTCGTCCGTGCGCGCCACGCAGGCAGCTTCTTTTCCATCAATGAACGCATGCTTGCGACCAAACGCGGGCGTGAATACGCACGACAGATTCCACTCAACCGCTTGTTGCTCGAAACCGATGCGCCAGCCGAGCAAAATAAGGAAACCACTGCACGACAACTCGTCGATTCGCTCGCAAGAACCTCCGAAGTCGTTGCCGCAATCAAAAAATGCGATTCGCGGAGCATCAAGTCGGCTGTTTTGGGAAATACCCATTCCATTTTCGACCTTCGCTGACCCCGGTGGGCAAAAAATGCCAAATATGAGTACTGTTGCAAAGCTAGTCACATTATTTTGCAACCAAAC
>CABQMF010000096.1 GCA_902465265.1 uncultured Collinsella sp.
AGGGCACGAGCTGCTTGGTGAGCACCAGGCGGCCGAGCATGGCGAAGCCCATGGCCGGCAGGATGTTGGCGGCAACGCCGCAACCGTCGATCACAAAGGACGGGATGAAGTCGAGCAGGCCCTGGATGGCGTCAGACCCCAAGTAGAATGCGCCGCCGCACAGCAAGAAGTACTCGACGCAGCCCCAGATTCCAAGTCCCCAATGGACGGCGTAAATGCCTTTGAGATTTCCCTTGAGGGCGAACTTGTCTGCCATATCGACAAACACGGGGAACAAGGCACTGGTAATGTTGTCGAACGTCAGCGAAAGGACGGCGATGGGCATGGCGAGCGCGATGGCCGTCTCGGTACCCTGACCGAGCTGAATGGCAAACGCGCAGGCGAGTACGCCGCCGATGGTTTCGTTAGGCGGCACGTAGGCGCCGATGGAAACCGAACCCATGAACAGCAGCTCCAGGCTGGCGCCAACGGCAAGGCCAGTCTGCAGGTCCCCCAGCACCAGGCCCACGAGCGGGCACAGGACGATGGGGCGGAACGCGTAAAGGGTGCCGAGCTGGTAGTCGAGGCATCCAAACGCTCCGACTAAGCCGACGAGGATTGCTTGGACAAGCATAATTCCTCCCAATAAGGAATCTCGAGCCGTCATCCCTCCCGTCGCGCGCGTTGTTGATATCAATTCCGGGAGTTCGATTACACAGCTCGAAGCGTACCTGGTGTGCTGCTAACACCCATGCCAGGCACAAATGATTTGATACCAATTATAGGTATGCAGGTTCTTACTATTTAATACCACTCGCTCAGCGGGGTGTTTTTTACCGTAAACGGCAGACGTATCCCGTCAGGCGCGCTCTTTGTTTCGATGGCGGACAAGCGTCACCAGAAAGCCATCGCCAAAGGCATCGGATGCCAAGTTGGCCACAATCACCAAAACGATAATCGCCGCGCCCAAAAACTCGTTCCAGCGAAAGACCTCGCCAAAGAGGAGCGCAGACCAGCAGGGAGCGAGCACGACCTCACTCATGCAAACCAAGTTGGCCGCAAACGCGTTGGTGCGCGCAATCCCCTTGGCATACAGCACGCTCGCAAGGCCACTGCAAAAAAGGCCATGCACCAGCATGAGCCCCCACTCAAATGGCCTCACGGAGTCTAGGGCGCCGGCAAAATAGACAATCGGCAGCATCGAGATACCGCAGGAGATGAGCGAGGACACCATGGGCGACGCATCGGGGCGAGAGTTCAAAAAGAAACACAGCCCAAAGGTGGCACCCGAAATGACGGCAAGCAGGTTGCCGAGCAGGCCCTCGGCACTCAAATCGCCTAAAAAGAAAAGTCCCATACCCGTGAAAGCAACCACCACGGAGGCAATCTTCGCAGGCGAGGGCAACGTGCGAGTTGCGAGCGATTGATACACGATAACGAAAATCATCGAGGTGTACTGTAGGACGATTGCGTTGCCGACCGTCGTGAGCTGGTTGGCAAAGTTAAACGTGGTGCCCGTTACGAAGTTACAGACGGCCACAAGGACAATAAGACGACTGACGCGGAGGACGGGCCTGCCGACGAGCAGGATAAAGAGCGCCATAAATATTGCCGTGACGGCACCGATCAAAAGAGCTGACTGCGAATTGGCGCGAACGAGGATGCCGATAAAACTCCACAAGAGCGCCGTGCCAAATAGATACATCGCCCCGCTCACGCCATTATCGGGTGGATTGTCAGATCGAATCACGAAGCACCTCCAGCTAGCTTTCGGTAATAAAAAACGGCGACCGCAATGGGTCGCCGTTTCCCTTGGGGGCAGAATAGAACGCAGGAGCCTACGCCAGCACGCCGAAGAACGCGCCGATGATGCCCACGACCATGGTGGCCACGA
>CABQMF010000097.1 GCA_902465265.1 uncultured Collinsella sp.
GCGCCCACGGGGGCTCCGTCTCGCTCGCCAACAGCCCCTCGGGCGGCGCGGTGGCTACCATCGCGGTCCCCCTGTGAGGGCCTAATGACTCAGGCCCTCACACTGGCGTGCCTCGCAATCAAACGCTTCCCGGATAATAATGCCCGTTGCAGGGATCGCCCTGTCTAGTCGCCGCCCATGTGCATGAGCATGTCAGCGATGCGAGTTGCCATCTCGTCCGCCGCTGCACGGATGTTGGCGACCTAGGACGCAAGGCCGGCTTGATCGGATGCCTCCGCTTCAAGCACGTCGCAGTTCGCGGTCACCGCCATGAGCGGGGTGACGAGGTCGTGCGAGGCGGTGCAAACGAACGCGCGCTCCCGCGCCTCGGCCTCCGCCACCGGTTGCAGGGCGTGTCCCGTTGCCGCCCACGCCACGGCGAGCGCCGCGAACGCGTAGGCGAAGTAGCGCGCGATGACGAAGGAGAGCGGCATCCGCGCGGTGAAGCCCGAATTGCTGGATAAAATTGCGAAGGCGCTCGAGGTCTCCGAGGGCGCGCTCAAGGACTACGGCGTCGAGACGGCGCAAGATCTCATGGCCCTGCTGCTACAGCTGGAGGAGGGTTACGGCCTCGTCCCCAGCGAGGACGGCATGGGCCTGGCGGTCGACCCCAAGGCGCCGCATGCCCCAAAGCTTGCGCAGTCGATCAAGACCTGGGCGGAAAAGCGCGCTGAGCTTGAGTGCGGAGAAGTCGACGAGGCCGCTTACGCCGACTGGAAGGCATCTTTCTGATATCTTCCTAGGTAAATTGACGTTTCCTTGCGAACAGCCTCCGGTTTTCCGGGGGCTGTTCCATTATTCCCGTACCGTCGAGCGCTCCGCCGTACCGCCCAGTAGGGGCATACGAGAATAATTGAGCTGTTTTCCCAGGTAGGAATGCAAAAAGAAAGCCTCCGAACCAGAGGGTTCGGAGGCCGTTATTCCCGCTATTTCGCTGGTGGCTTTGTCCTGCGGCGATGCCGAAACAGTACCAGGCGGTACTCGGCAGCACCAAAACGCGAGTTCAGAAGCCAGTTACCGCTATTCCCACTCGATGGTTGCCGGCGGCTTGGACGTGCAGTCGAGCACCACACGGTTGATCTGACGGCATTCATTGGTGATACGCGTCGAAATCGTGGCAAGCACATCGTACGGAATGCGGGACCAGTCTGCGGTCATGGCATCTTCGGAGGAAACCGGACGCAACACGATTGGCGAACCATACGTGCGCTCGTCGCCTTGCACACCCACGGAATGCACATCGGCAAGGAGCACGACCGGGCACTGCCAGATATCGCGGTCAAGACCAGCCTTGGAAAGCTCCTCGCGAGCGATGGCGTCGGCCTCGCGAAGCAGATCCAGACGCTCCTTGGTGATCTCGCCGATGATGCGGATGCCGAGGCCCGGGCCAGGGAACGGCTGACGCCAGACGATTTCGTCCGGCAAGCCAAGTTCGGTACCGATGGCACGAACCTCATCCTTGAACAAGGTGCGCAGTGGCTCGACGAGCTGGAACTTGATGTCGTCAGGCAGGCCGCCCACATTGTGGTGCGACTTGATGTTGGCTGCGCCGTCGCCACCGCCGGATTCCACAACATCCGGGTAGAGAGTGCCCTGAACAAGGAACTTGACTTCCTTGCCGGAAGCTCCCGCCTCCTCGATGACCTGACGCTGAGCCTTCTCAAAAGTGCGAATGAACTTCTCTCCGATGATCTTGCGCTTCTTCTCCGGCTCGCTCACGCCCTTCA
>CABQMF010000098.1 GCA_902465265.1 uncultured Collinsella sp.
ACCGCAGGAAGCTTGGATACGCCTAGGCGCGGTCCAAGAAATCGTCCGCACCCCCTAATCAGACACTATTTCACCGCAACTTAGGGGATATATGTCATATATGGCGCGGGCGCCCCAAAATGCCTTGAGGCGCCCGCGCGTTTGTATTCTATCGATGATGGGGTACTAGCAGTTTGATTTAAGCTTGCGGCCCTGCTTTTCAAACTTGTGCATATCGCTATCGGCCATGCCCTGTGTCATATCGTCATGGCGCTTGGTGTAGAGCGGATCTTTGGGGTCGTTCCAAATGCGCTCTGCCACGGTTGACCAAGCTTTGGCGGCGGCACGGGTCTTCTCGCGCAGTTGTTCGGGAGACTCCTTCTCTACCAGGTCGGTGCTCATGGCGCCTGCCTCGGCGACCATTTTGGGCAATAGATCGGGGTTCTCGAGCATGGGGCAAGGCTTGAGATAGTTGTCGTTAAAAGGCTGGCCTTCGTAATACTTCATAAAGAGGGGAGAGCGAAGTGCGTCGAGCAGGGTTACGTCGTGGATATTGGCATTGGAGTAGTGAATGAAAACGCACGGCTCCACGTCTCCCGCCGCGTTGATATGTAGGTAGCGTCGCCCGCCGGCGATACAGCCGCCCACGAACTCACCGTCATTTTGGAAATCGAGGGTAAAGAGGGGCTTTTTCTCTCGCATCTCGCGAATAAAATGATACATGCGTTCGCGCTGCTCAGGCGTGGGCATAAGCTCGTTGGTGGCATTGCGGCCGACCGGCATAAAGTAGAAATACCAGCAGAAGAGCGCGCCCTCGCGAATCATCCAGTCCATGTTTTCCTCGGTGGCGACGGTATCGGCGTTGGCGCTGGTCCAGCACGTCGAGATTCCAAACGGCAGTTTTCGCTCACGCAAAAGTTTCATGGCGTGTTCGATTTTTTCGTACGTACCCTCGCCACGGCGGGCGTTGGTGGTGTGCTCGTTGCCCTCGGCGCTGATGGCAGGGACAAAGTTTGCAACGCGGATCATGTCGTCACAGAACGCCTCGTCGATGAGCGTGGAATTGGTGAAGCAGAGGAACACGCAGTCCTGATGTTTTTCGCAAATTCTGATCAGGTCGTGCTTGCGGACGAGCGGCTCGCCGCCGGTATAGATGTAGATGTGCGTGCCGAGCTCTTTGCCCTGCGTGACGATAGAGTCGATGTCATCGAAGGACAGATTCTGCTTATAGCCATACTCGGCGGCCCAGCAGCCCGTGCAATGCAGGTTGCAGGCACTTGTGGGGTCGAGCAGGATTGCCCACGGAATATTGCACTGGTATTTCTCGCGGTTCTTTTCCTGTTGGGGCCAAGCCAGCAGGTTGCCGTCGATTATAAGCGCCTTGAGCAACTTGGTGCGCATTTTGGGATTGAGGTCGAAGATGCGCATGATCAGGTCATACCAATTGCCGCGACTCTTGATGACGTTGGTAAACGCCTCGCGCTGTACGGGAAATACGCGATTGGGGACCAGTTTGTTCACGAGGTCCATGATTTTGTCGATGTTTTCTTGCGGGTTGTCGTCGAGATAATCGATGAGCTTGTTGAGCGCTGCACGCTCTGCTGACTGTGTAAGCGACATGGGTATATCCTTTCACGTGTGCTTTGTGTGTGATAATACCCACTTGTGGATTAAACGAAGTATAAAGATTTGCAATGTGTCTATTCAACG